>NZ_JADQDK010000001.1:4391260-4704921 GCF_019263705.2 Pseudonocardia abyssalis | reverse complement strand
GCCCATGTTGTCGTAGGCCTGGTTGACCATCATCTTCTGCATCACGAGCTGGTTGATCGGGGAGCCGGCGATGCGGTCGGCGAGTGCTTCGACGGCGGAGTCGAGGTCGGCGGCGGGGACGGCGTCTATGACAAGTCCCCAGTCGACGGCGGTGCGGCCGTCGATCTTGTCGCCGGTCAGGAGCATCCGCTTGGCCTTCTCCGCGCCGAGCCGGTAGACCCACATCGCGGTGGTCGGGCAGCCCCATACGCGGGCAGGCATGTAGCCGATCTTCGCGTCCTCGGCCATCACGACCAGGTCGCACGACAACGCGATGTCGCTTCCGCCGGCGACGGCGTAGCCATGGACCTTCGCGATCGTCGGCTTGAGCGAACGCCACAGGCTGAAGAAGTTGTCGGTGTTGGCCTTCATCATCTGGAAGTCCTGGATCGGATCCCACACCGGCGGCTGCGTATCGACCCCGTCCTCGGCATAGCGGTACAGGTCGTAGCCGGAGCAGAACGCCCGGCCTGCCCCTTGCAGGATGATCACGTGGACCGCCGGGTCCTCGTTCGCGCGCGCTACCGCGGCCGCGATCTCGCGTCCCATCTCGTGCGTGATCGCGTTGAGCCGCTCCGGCCGGTTGAGCGTCAGATAGGCCTTGCGGTCGCGGACCTCGTAGAGCACGGCGTGCTCGGGCTCGACGTACTCGCGGCTCGACTCCTGCGTCGACATGCTGCTCCTCGAAGGATCCAGGCTCCGGTCAGCCGGGCGGCTCGGAGATGGTGAACGTCAGGCACGACGGGGCCGGGAGGCGACGGACCGCAGGGTCGCTGCGTCAGCTCGTGTCGGCAGGTTCGTAGGCAATCGCACCTGATTCGTTGACAGACTAGTCGGTCGGTGAAACGGGTGACAAGGGCGAGGGAGCGTCGTAACCTGCTGGCTGTGGCAGCGACTCTGACCCGTAAGCAGCAACGCGAGCAGACACGTCAGCTTCTGCTCGAAGCGGCGATCGCCTGCCTGGTCGAGTACGGCTACGCCGGCACCACGACGCAGCGCATCCAGGACCGCGTGCAGCTGTCACGCGGCGCGTTCACCCATCACTTCGCGTCGAAGGCCGACCTGCTGGTAGCCGCGATCCACCACATCGCGGACGAGCGCCTTGTCCTGCTCCGCTCGGCTGCCGCGGAGATCGAGCCCGGACCGGACGCGCTCCCGCATGTCGTCGCGGCGATCCGCACAGCGATGTCGGGCCCGCCGTTCCTGGCTGCGCTGGAGCTGTGGGTCAGTGCCAGGACCGACCCCGAGCTGCGTGCGGCGCTGCTGCCGCCCGAGCGCCAGCTGGGCCGGGCGCTGCGCGAGATCTTCGAGAAAGCCGTGGATGGCGTCGATCCGACGCAGGCGAGGACGGCCTTCGAGACCTTGCTGATCTTCCTTCGCGGCCTCGCGATCACCGGGGTCCTCCGCCCTGACGACGGCGACTCGAGCACGAAGGTCCTCGAGTACTGGATGCAGCACATGTTCGCGGCGGCCGAGCCGTAGCCGGTGGCGACCCGCCAGTTCCGACCGCACACCGATGGAGGCCACCGCGTGACCCAGCCGAGCGACATGTCCGGCGTGAAGGCGCTGATGTTCGACTTCTCTGGGCGTCGATGCCGTTCGTGATCTGCGAACCGGGCTGCGCGGTCGCCGCGCCATCAGGCCTCGTCGGGAGGGCGGGCGGATGCTGCCGGGGGCAGGATGTGGCACTCGTGGTCGGAGTGTCGGCGCACAAGACTCAGTGGTGGTCGGACCGGAGGCGGGTGCGGTGCCGCCGCCGCGCACGACGCGGTCCGGGCGGCGCTGTCGAGAGGGAGTGCCGCGATCGGTCCGGTCTCGTACTCGTGCAGTGTGCAGAGCGCGTCGCCGGGGACGGGGAGGACCGTCCACGGCACCTCACCCGGACCGATGTCGGCGTGCGCCGCGCCCCTCCGGCGAGATCGGGATGCAGGCCGGCCGGTGAGCCGGGGTGCGGCCATGTGCGGGAAGCACGGGCCGGGAAGAGGTCCGCGCCGATCTGCAGCCGGACCGGGCCGGTCGTGATTCGCCCTGCGGCGAGGGCTGCGGGCCCGGCCCTCCGAGCGGTCCGGATCGGGCGAGCCGGTGAGGTCGCGGGCGTCCCCTGTGAGGTTCTCCAGTCGTGCCGGTGTCGCGGTGCAGTGCGGGGGATGTCGCAGCAGTCTGCCGCCCGGGCTTGACAGGATCTGCATCGACGGGTTTAGGATTTCTCAGGAGGTCAGAGGCGCCACAGGGACGGCGATGGTTCGAGACGCGCGGAGGATGCTCATCAGGACAGCCCCCGAACTTCTTGATCAGTGAAGATCCCATCGACGCGGGGTTCGGCTCTCAGTCGGACCCCGCGTCCTGCTGTGTCGCCGTCCTGATCGGAGTCGAGGTGAGGAAAGGGGTGGCCGGTGGCGGGTACCAGTCGGCTTGACGACGAGGACTACCCGGCCTACGCGATGGGCCAGGCCGCTGAGCTGCTGGAGGTGCAGCCGGCATTCCTGCGCAGCCTCGACGCCGCAGGCGTGCTCACGCCGCAGCGCTCCGACGGGGGCCACCGTCGGTACTCACGACGCCAGCTCGATCTCGCCGCGCGGGTGCGGACGCTGTTCGACGAGGGCATGACGCTGGACGCCGCGGCCCGGATCGTGGGGCTGCAGGATGAGCTCGACACGGCCCGGGCTCGCATCACCACGCTGGAGGCCGACGAGCGGCGGGGCCGCGTCGACCCGGGGGGATGAGGTCGACACGGCCCCGCATCGTGGGTTGCGCTCGTGATGATGTGCTGGTGGCGGAACACCTCCTGACCTCGGGTGACGGGTCTCAGGCGTCGATCTTCCGGTGCCCGTCGTCGCTGTTCCTGATGCTGATCCTGCGCGGCTTCGCCCGCTCGGCGATGGGGATGCGCAAGGTGAGAACCCCGGCCTCGTAGCCGGCGTCGATGTGCTCGACATCGAGGGTGTCGCCCAGGAACAGCTGCCGGGAGAAGACGCCCAGTGGCCGCTCGGCCACCTGCATCTCCACGTGCTCGCCGGTGATCCGTGGGCGGCGCTCGGCCTTCACCGTCAGCACGTTGCGCTCCACGTCGAGTTCGATCGCCTCGGGTTCGACCCCGGGGAGGTCGAAGCAGACGACGAACTGTTCACCGTCGCGGTAGGCGTCCATCGGCATCGCGGTGGGCCGGGTCCAGGTTCCGGGGTTCGTGGTGAACGCCTGCTGGGTGAGTCTGTCCAGCTCTCGGAACGGGTCGGTGCGCATGAGCATCGCGGGTCACTCCTCTCCTGTCGGCAACGGGCGGCGATGCTCCGGAGGGGATCGGCTGGTCCGACGACCTCCGGATAGCTGTAACGGTAACTGTAGATTTTCTTCAGTGCAAGAGGGTGTTGTGCTGGACGGTCCGGAGGCCTCGAGAATGGCGGCCATGACGGTCTGGCTCGAAGCAGCGCTCAACGGTCCGTGGGGTCGGGACCGGCAGCCCGGCATCCCCGTGACCGCCGACGAGATCGTCGCGGACGCACTGGACGCGGCGGCGGCGGGCGCGGCGGTCGTCCACTTCCACGCCTACGACGAGCGCACCGGCCGCCAGCGCGACGACTACGAGATCTACGCGCCGATCATCGAACGGATCCGGGCCCGCGTGGACGTCGTCTGCTGCCCGACGATCCCGTTCGCCGGCAGCGGTGACGCCGCGGAGCCGCTCTCGCCCGCCGCCCGGTTCGCCGCCGTCGAGAAGCTGCTGGAGGCCGGGCTGATCGAGTGGTCGGTGGTGGACCCGGGGTCGGTCAACATCTCCCTCGCCGACGACGTCGCGCAGGGGCGGGAGGGCTTCGTCTACGCCAACCCGGAGTCGCACGTCCGCTACGGCCTCGCCCTGGCCGCCGGGCACCGCATGACGCCGTCGTACGCGATCTACGAGCCCGGCTTCCTGCGGCTCGGCGCGGCACTGCACCGCGCGTCGCCGGGGGTGCCGCAGCCGGTCTACCGGTTCATGTTCACCGAGCAGTTCACCTTCGGGCTCCCACCGCGGGAGTGGGCGCTGCAGACCTACCTGCGGCTGCTGCGCGACGAAGCGCCCGGTGCGCCGTGGATGGTCGCGGGGCTCGGCGTGGAGATCGAGCCGCTGATCGGTGCGGCGGTGCGGGCGGGCGGGCACGTCCGGGTCGGGCTGGAGGACGCGCCGCTGGGCTGCCCGACCGGCAACCGCGAACTCGTCGAGCGGGCCGCGCGGCTGATCGCCGACGCGGGCGGTGGCCTCGCGACCGCGGCCGAGGTCCGCGCCGGCTGATCCGGACGGTTCACGCGGATGACGGTGTCGGCGGTGCGTCGCCGGGCCTACCGTCGGCCTGACCGATCGACGGCGTCATCGGGCGGAGGTGGCCATGGCGCGCGAGCACGGGACGGCGCGCGGGCACGAGGCCTGGGCGACGGGTCCGGGGGACCGGGCGTCGCAGTGGCGGGAGATGCTGTCGGCGACCCACCTGCCGTGGACGGTGTCGGTGCCCGACGCGCCCGCTTTCGACGCCCGGATCCGCCGCTGGTGGATCGACGACCTCGCGCTCGTCGACTGCGCGTGCGGGCCCTGCTCGGGCACGCGGCAGCGCAGGCAGGTCGCCGACACCGACGGCGAGTTCGTGACCGTCCTCATCACCCGGGCGGGCCGCGAGACCGTCAGCCAGTGCGGCGTCGAGGCGGAGCTGAAGCCCGGTGACGTCGTGGCGTGGGACAGCACGAAGCCGGCGCGGTTCGCGGTGTGGGAGCCGCTGTCGAAACGGAGCCTGCTGATCCCGCGGGCGGCGCTCGACGAGGTCAGCGGGCGGACGTGGGTGACCGGCGGCATCCGGCTCGACGGGCGGTCGCCCGCGACGCGGCTGCTCACGACCTACCTCGACACGCTGAGCATGGCCCTGCCCGACCTGCCGCCGTCCGCGGTGGCGGCCGCCCGCAACGCGACGCTGGAGCTGTTCATCGGGGCGCTGCGAGCCGACGGCGACGTCCCGTCGACGAGCACGGCCCGGCCCGCGCTGCGCGCGTCGATGGACCGGTTCATCGAGCAGCACCTGCTCGACGCCGTGACGCCGACGTCGATCGCGAGTGCCCACGGCGTCTCGATCCGCACCGTCAACCGGGTCTTCAACGCCACCGGGCAGACGGTCGGCGAGGTGATCCGGGTGCGCCGCCTCGCCCGGGCCCGCGACGACCTGACGAAGACCGACCGGCCCATCTCGGTGATCGCGCACCGGTGGGGCTTCTCCGACATCAGCCACTTCAGCCGCACGTTCAAGGCCCGCTACGGGCGCTCGCCGAGCGACTACCGGGGTGGCGCGCACGTACAACGGCCTGGCGCGGCCGTGCAACGCGGCGGCGTCCGCACGGATGAGACTGGGGTCACAGCAGACCGGGACTGACCCGGTCACCGCGACCCCAGGAGGATCCGAGATGGCTCGTCGCGATGTCGAGTTCGACGCCGAGGGCGTGACCCTGCGCGGCTGGTTCTACACGGCCGAGGGCGCCTCCGGTCCGGCACCGACGGTGGTGATGGCGCACGGGTTCTCCGCGGTGAAGGAGATGTACCTCGACGCGTTCGCCGAGGTGTTCGCGGCCGCGGGTCTCAACGCGCTGGTCTACGACAACCGCAACTTCGGCGCCAGCGACGGCGAGCCGCGCCAGGAGATCGACCCCTGGGCGCAGATCCGCGACTACCGCCACGCGATCACCTACGCGGGGACCCTGGCCGAGACCGACGCGTCGCGCATCGGGGTGTGGGGCAGCAGCTACTCCGGCGGGCATGTGCTGGTCGTCGCGGCGATCGACCGCCGGGTGAAGGCCGTCGTCAGCCAGGTCCCGCTGGTCAGCGGGCACGACAACGTGCGGGCGCTGGTCCGGGCCGACTTCCTCGCCGGGTTCCGCGAGATGTTCGACAACGACCGCCTCGCGCGCTTCCACGGCGACCCGCCCGCGATGGTGCCCGTCGTCGACGCCGACCCGCTGGCCCCCTCCGCGCTGCCCACGGCCGACTCGTACACGTGGTTCACCGAGACCGGCAAGACGCGCGCGCCGTCGTGGCGCAACGAGGTGACGCTGCGCAGCGTGGAGCTGTTCACCGAGTACGAGCCGGTCACCTACCTGCCCTACATCAGCCCGACGCCGCTGCTGCTCATGCCGGCGCTCGGCGACCACCTCACCCCGTCGGAACTGGCGATCGCCGCGTTCGACCTGGCCCACGAGCCGAAGAAGCTCAGCATCCTGCCCGGCGGGCACTTCGACGCCTACGTCGACGGGTTCGACGTCTCCAGCGGGCCGGCCCGGGACTGGTTCGTCGAACACCTCGCCCCCTGACGGGGATCGGCCGGTCGACACGCCCAGCGTGCTGCACCACAGCGCGCCGAGCTCGTCGCGGTCGACCGCGTAGGTGCCGGTGACGTGCCACCGGTACCAGGCGACGTCGAGCTGGAGCATCAGCAGGACGATCTTGCGCCGCACCCGGTCGTGCTGCTCCGGCGGGAACCGGACGAGCCGCGCGACGGCGAAGCGGGCGTCGGGGGACTGGGCCTCGCGGACCACCGGCTGGAACGCGGCGCTGCCGTCCCGCCACCCCATCGCCCGGTCCAGCCACTCGCGGATCGGGCCGGGGCCGCCGTGGGCCGGTGCGCGACCCGACCCGTCCGGTGCGCGAACGCGGCGGTGAAGACCGACTCCTGGTCCGGGCAGTGCAGTGCAGGCCGCGTCGATGAGGCGGTCACGGGTCATCCGGCCCTCTACCCGGAGGTGGCGTCCCGGTACACCGGCGGCAACATCGAGGGCAAGGCTCGCAAGCGCATGATGTGGGTCGGCGGGTTCGACGCCCACCGGCAGGCCTGCGCCCACGTGGCGGCCCAGGGCTACCAGGGATTCGCCTGCCGCCCGTGAGATCGTGAGCCGTGGCCAAGCTGTACTTCCGCTACGGCGCGATGAACTCCGGCAAGTCGACGGCGCTGATCCAGGTGGCGCACAACTACGAGGAGCGCGGGCAGCGCGTCCTCATCGTCAAGCCGGCGGTCGACACCAAGAGCCCGGCCGTGCTGTCGCGGATCGGGGTCGACCGGGAGGTCGACCTCGTCGCGGGGCCGGACGTCCCGGTGCGGGAGCGGATCCTCGCGGCCCGCGAGATCGACTGCGTGCTCGTCGACGAGGCCCAGTTCCTCTCCCCCGAGCAGGTCGACGACCTTTTCCGGCTCGCCGTGGAGGACGGCGTGCCGGTCATCGCCTACGGCCTGCGCAGCGATTTCCGCACGCGCGGCTTTCCCGGCAGCATCCGGCTGATGGAGCTCGCGCACTCCATCGAGGAGCTCAAGACGATCTGCCGGTGCGGGCGCAAGGCGATCCTCAACGCGCGCACGGTCGACGGGCGGTTCACGCAGTCCGGTGACCAGGTCGCCATCGAGGGGGACGTGGGGTACGAGTCGATGTGCGGGAGCTGCTACATCCGCGACCTCGGCTGGACGCCGTAGGGGTCCGTCTCCGGGATGTCCCCGATGTCCGGCCCGCCGCCCCGGCCCATCCTCGATGCGACACCGCGGGGAGGCCGGGATGAAGGCGATCGTGCAGGAACGGTTCGGACCACCGGAGGTGCTGGAGCTGATCGACGCCGACGTGCCCCACGTGGGGCCGGGCGAGGTGCTGATCCGGGTGCGGGCGGCGGCACTCAACCCGGCCGACTGGCATGTGCTGCGCGGCGACCCGCTGGTCGCGCGGCTCGGCGGGATCGGGCTGCGGCGGCCGCGGGGGCGGATCGCCGGGTCGGACGTCGCGGGACGGGTGGTGGGTGTCGGTGCGGGGGTCACCGGCCTCCGCGAGGGCGACGAGGTCCACGGCAGCGGCCGCGGCGCATTCGCCGAGTACGCCGCGGCGCCGGCCGCACTGCTCGCGCCCGTGCCGCCCGGCCTGTCCGCCGAGCAGGCCGCGGCGATGCCGACGGCCGGGATCACCGCGTTGCACGCGATCCGGGACGTCGGTGCGGTGACGCCCGGGACCCGGGTGCTCGTCAACGGGGCGTCCGGCGGCGTCGGTACGTTCGCGGTGCAGATCGCCGTCGCGCTGGGGGCGGAGGTCACCGGCGTCTGCAGCACCCGCAACCTCGACCTGGTGCGTTCGCTCGGCGCGGCCGCTGTCGTCGACCACACCGCCGACGACGTGACCGGCCGCCCCGAGCGGTACGACGTCGTCGTGGACCTCGCGGGCAACCACCCGATCCCCGCGCTGCGCCGGGTCCTCGTCCCGGACGGCACGCTGGTGCTCTGTGCGGGTGGTGCGCCGGGTGCGTTCCTCGGGGCGGTCGGAACGGTGCTGCGCGCGGCGGTGACCGACCCGTTCGTCCGGCACCGGATCCGGTTCCTGGCCTCCACCCCGAAGCCCGCCGACCTGCCCGCGCTCGGGGCGCTCGTCGCCGACGGGCTGCTGCGGCCGGTGATCGACCGGACGTACCCGCTGGTCGACGTCGCGGAGGGGCTGCGCTACGTCGAGCAGGGGCACGCGCGCGGGAAGGTCGTCGTGACGGTGTCGTGAGACGGCGATGATTCCGGGCGCCGGCGCGGGTCTGTTCCGCGACCCGATCCGCGACGCCAGGAGAACCCGATGCCGGACACCCTCGCCACCACCCACCGCGTCGACGACGCCGAGCTGTACTTCGAGGTGCGCGGCTCCGGGCCGCTCGTGGTACTGATCGGCGCGCCGATGGACGCCGCCGCGTTCATGGCCGCGGCCGACCTCCTCGCCGTCGACCACACGGTGCTGACGACCGACCCGCGCGGCATCCACCGCAGCCCGCTCGACGACCCGGGGCAGGACTCCACCCCGGAGCTGCGGGCCGACGACGTCGCGCGGTTGATCACGCACCTCGACGCCGGACGGGCGGTCGTCGTCGGGTCCAGCGGGGGAGCGGTCACCGCGCTGGCCCTCGCGCAGTCGCATCCCGACCTCGTGCACACCGTCGTGGTGCACGAGGCGCCGCTGCAGGGTCTGCTCGACGACCGCGACGCCCTGCGCGCCGAGACCGACGCGATGGTGGAGCGCTACCGAGTGGGCGACGCGCTCGGGGCGTGGACGCTGTTCCTGGAGTCCGCGCGGATCCCGGTCCCCGCGGAGGTGATGGTGGCCCGCGAGCCGCAGGCGGTCGCCGACGAGCGCCGCTGGTTCCTGCACGAGATGACCGGCAGCAGCAACTGGCTCCCCGACCTCGACGCGCTGCGGGCGACGCCGGTCCGCGTCGTCGTCGGGATCGGGTCGGACTCCGCCGGGGAGGTCTGCGACCGCACGTCCCGCGCACTCGCCGCGGAGCTGGGCGTCGAGCCGACGATGTTCCCCGGCGGGCACATCGGATTCGTCGACGACCCGGCCGCGTTCGTCACGCGGCTGCGGGAGGTCCTGGCCGGCTGACGGCGACCGCCCGGTGCGGGATCGAGCAGCACGCGACGAGCACGGCGAGCGAGGACCCGAACAGGACCGCGACCCACGCCCCGCGCGGGGTGGTGACCACCAGCCCGGGGTCGATCAGCGGCGCGAACAGCGGCCACCCGACCAGTGCCACCGGCGCGACGGCCACCCGGGCCCACCGCGGCCCGCGGCCGGAGATCGCGAAGCCGCCCGCCATCCCGGCCGGCGGCACGCCGAGTGACCCGCCGCCGAGCCCGCCGTCGGCCACGACGGAGACGAGCACCTCGGGCGTCGGCGAGCAAGGAGGTGATGGTTTCGAGCTCCGCCGAGCGACCGACCGGCACGGGAACAGCCTGGCACGCGTCGGAGCCGTGCCGCCGGGGATCAGCGGTACGGCTCCGAGGTGCCGGGGGATCAGCGGCGGCCGGTGACCAGGCGCGCGGTGCGGCGGGCCTGCCGGGTGCCGCGCGTGGTGACGACGGAGCCGACGTGCAGCGCTCCGGCGATCACGACGCCCGCGGTGCGACCGGCGATGCGCACCGGGTTCAGGGCACGGGCCGCGTTGTCGATCGGCGACGCGACCCGCTCGGTGAACGAGTGGATGAAGGTGCCCGCGCGGTGCGAGGCGTCCTGGAGGCGCTCGCCGGCGTCCTCACCGACGACGGCGGCGCGGTCGGCACCGTCGACGACGGCGTCCCCGGCCTCGCGGGCGGTGCGGTCGACCGCGGCGCGGGCGCGGGTGCCCGCGGCGTTCACGTCGTCGGCGACGTCGGAGGCGGCGGAGGACACGTCCTTGCCGACCTTCTCCGCGGCGGCGCTGACCGTGTCGGCGGAGCGGCGGGCGGCGGTGCCGGCCTTCTTGCGCCCGTTGACGGCGTCGGCGAGCTCGTCGGCGACGTCACCGGCGGCGGCGGACGCCCTGTCGGCGGTCCGGTCCGCGGTGGCCTTCGTCGTGCGCCGGGTCTTCTTCGCCGCGCCCTTCGCCTCGTCCGCCACCTTCCCGGTGGTGGCGCCGACCGCGTCGGCGGCCTTGCCGGCGGTGACCGCTGCACCCTCCGCGGTGGCGACGGCCGTGGTGGCCGCGGCCTGCGTCGCGGTGTCCTCGGTGCCGGAGGCGATCGTCCGGGTCTCGCGGACCGCGCCGTCCGTGCCGTGCACCACGACCTCGCCGCCGCCGTCGTTCGCGACGATCTCGACGGCGCGGGTGACGGCTTCGGCCTGCGTGGGGGCCTTCGCGCTCGGGCGCTTGGCGTCGGGCTTCTCGACCTGCCAGCCGGTCTCTGCGGGTACGACGTGACGGTCGGCCATGACGGGTTCCTCTCGGGGTAAGTGGGTGTACTCGGTAGTAGGGTGCCCACTCCGTCCGATTCCTCACGCGTTCGAGACGGGGCTCACCTTCAGAACAGGGACAGCTGGTCGACGACGGGTGTCCGCGGCAGCGCCGGGCGGCGCTGCCGGCGGGACGCACCGGGTGACCAGCCGGTCTCCAGGTCGGTCCGCGCGGGCGGCGGGGGAGCGGAGTCGTCGTGGGCCAGGGCCCGCAGGGCGGTGGCGGCGGTCCACGGCAGGTCCTGCTCGGCGAACGCGGCGCGCACGGCGTCGCCGGGGAGCGGGAGGCGACCGGCGTCGAGGTCGACGGCGACGTCGTCGCGCATCATCATGACCTGCCGGTTCAGGGCCCACGCCGCCCGCGCCTGCGGCGTGGCCAGGCGCGCGGCCACCGCGGGCCCGACGGTGTCGGCGACACGGGTGCCACCCGCGTCGAGGTCGTCGAACGCCGCCTCCGCGCACCCGAGCGCCGTGAGCAGCTTGGCGGCGGTGCGCGGGCCGACCCCGCGCACGCCGGGCAGGTTGTCCGACGGGTCCCCGCGCAGTGCGGCGAAGTCGGGGTACTGCTCGGGCCGCACGCCGAGCAGGGTCACCAGCCGCTCGGGGGTGAGCACCGGGGACGCGTCGACGCCGCCGTTGATGATCCGCAACACGCGCGTGTGGGCGTCGATGAGACCGAAGGCGTCGCGGTCCGAGGTCATGACGACGGTCGTCGCGCCCGCCGCGGGGGCCTGGCGGGCGACGGAGGCGAGAACGTCGTCGGCCTCCCACCCGGTCGGGACGACGACGGAGATCCCCAGCGTGCGCAGGACCTCGCCCGCGGCGTCGAGCTGCTCGACGAGCGTGGCCAGCTTCTCCGTGCGGTGCGCCTTGTACTGCGGCCAGCGTTCCCGCCGCACGCTCGCGGCGGGGTCGTCGAAGCCGACGACGACGTGGTCGGGCCCGATCCGGTCGACGGCCGCGACGAGCTGGGAGAGCAACCCGCGCACCGCCCACCGCGGACGCCCGTCGGCCGAGCGGAACCCGGTGCGCGCCTGGGAGTGGAAGCAGCGGTGCACGAGCGAGTTGCCGTCGACGGCGAGGACGACGCGGGCACCGGACACCCCACGACTGTGCCCCATCGCCCGACCGGTGGCGAACAGCGGAGTTCGGCCTCCCGGCCCGGTCGGTTCGGACGGATGGATCACCAGACGAAGGGGGGGTGCGCAACTCTCACGCACACGTAGAGTACGTGGTATGTCCGTTATCGAGGTGTTCTGATGAAGGTCGTGCTCTTCTGCGGTGGTTACGGCACCCGTATGCGTGATGGCGTGTCCGACGTCCCGAAGCCGATGTATCCGGTCGGACCTCGACCGCTGATCTGGCACGTCATGCGCTACTACGCGCACTTCGGCCACACCGACTTCGTGCTGTGCCTCGGCTACGGCGCCCAGTACATCAAGGACTTCTTCCTCGGCTACTCCGAGACGGCGTCCAACGACTTCGTCATGCGCGGCGGCCAGGTGGAGCTGCTGGGCTCCGACATCCAGGACTGGACGATCACGTTCGTGCAGACCGGGGAGGGCTCGCCGATCGGCGAGCGGCTGCGCCGCGTGCGCGGGCACGTCGAGGGGGAGGAGATGTTCCTGGCCAACTACGCCGACGTCCTCACCGACCTCGACCTCGACGCGATGGTCGACGAGTTCGCGGCCACCGACGCCGTCGCCACGCTGCTCGCCGTCACGCCGCAGGCCTCGTTCCACTGCGTCGACCTCGGGGCGGACGACCGGGTCTCCGGCGTCACCCCGCTGCACCGGATGCCGCTGTGGGAGAACGGCGGGTTCTTCGTGCTCCGCCCGGAGATCTTCGACTACCTGCCCGAGGGCGGCGACCTCATGGACGACGCCTGCGCCGCGCTCGCCAAGGAGGGCAGGCTGCTCGCCCACCGCCACCGCGGGTTCTGGGCGCCGGCCGACACGAACAAGGAGCGCTCCGCCCTGGAGCGCGCCTACCTCGCGGGCGACCGGCCGTGGGCGCTGTGGGAGAAGGACTGACGCTCAGCGCCCGAGCGTGGGCGGCAGCCCGAACACCGTGAAGTGCTCCGGGCCGATGAACGTGGTGATCTCCACGATCTGCTCGCCGCGCAGCGTCAGCACGTCGATCGCGAACGCCTGGAACCTCCCCGCGGCGTCGTCCCAGAGGTAGGAACCGGTGGCCGGCTGGCCGTTGGCCCCGGTGGGGATCCGTCGCCACGCCCCGCAGGCGCCCAGCGGCACGGCCACCGCGAAATCGGTGACGGCCTCGATGCCGCGGTACCAGTGCGGCAGCGGCGGCATCGACCACGTGACGTCCTCGGTCAGCAGCGCGACCAGCGCGTCGGTGTCGCCGCGTTCGAGCGCGGCGGAGTAGTCGGCGACGATGCGGTGCATGCGCCCGTCGTCGAGGTCGCGCAGGGTCTTCTGCTGGCTGCGGTCCGGCACCTTCTCGGCGACGATCTTCCGGGCCCGCTGCAGCGCGCTGTTGACCGACGCCGTGGAGGTGTCCATGACGGCGGCGATCTCGGCCGCGGAGAACCCGAGCACCTCGAAGAGCAGCAGCGCCGCCCGCTGGTTGCCCGGCAGGTGCTGCAGGGCGGCGACGAACGCCAGCTCCACGGCCTCTCGCTGCTCGTAGCGCGCGTGCGGCCCGGCGGGACCGCCGGTCAGGTCGCCGTCGGGGTAGGGGCCGAGCCAGGCCACCTCGTGCAGCGGCGCGTCACCGCGCACGGCGCGGTCGCTGGACGAGCCGAGGTCGACGGGCAGCGCCCGCCTTCCCCGCCGCTCCGCCGCGGTGAGGCAGGTGCGGGTGGCGACGGTGTAGAGCCAGGACCGCAACGACGCCCGGCCCTCGAACCGGGCGAGCCCCCGCCAGGCGCGCACGAGCGCGTCCTGCAGGGCGTCGTCGGCGTCGTGGGTGGAGCCGAGCATCCGGTAGCAGTGCGCGTGCAGCTCCCGGCGCAGCGGCGCGACGAGCCGGGTGAACGCGGCGTCGTCGCCCTCGCGGGCGCGGGCCAGGTCGAGGTCCTGCGCCGTGGTGTCGCTCACCCGCTCGATTCTGCCCGAGAGGTCCGACAGAGTTCCTCAGAAGCTGAACGTGGTGGCGGCCTCCTCGCCGATCCACTCCCACAGCGGCACCGTGCCGCCCATCTCCGCGCCCGCGATGAACGCGGTGTCCAGCTTCTTGGCGTGCACGCAGATCGGGCAGACGAGGTAGCGGCCGCCCGCCCGCTCGTAGCGGTCGATCAACTCGGTCAGCGGCGGGCAGCCCTCGCACGCGGTCGCGACGGCGACGCCGGGCACGGCGAGGCGGGCGGCCTCCTTCGTCAGGAACATCATCGTGGGGCGGCCGGACTCGGCGGCGGCCACAGCGGTCAGGAAGGCCACGGTCACCCGCTCGGCGTCCTCCAGCCCGGTGGTCAGGTTGATGACGGCTCGGTTGCTCATGACGGCGACGCTAGGGACGTGCCGTCCCGCCGTCATGAGGAGTTGTCCCTACCCGTCCAGGGGCTCCAGGGTCGCGAGCAGGCCGTGCTGCATCGCGAACAGCGCGGCACCGGCGCGGGTGCTCGTGCCGATCTTGGAGTAGATGCGCTCGATGTGGTTGCCCGCGGTCTTCGGTGAGATCCCCAGCTCCTCGCCGATCCGACGGGTGGTGGCCGCTCTGGCGAGAAGCTCCAGCACCTGCATCTCGCGGGCGGTGAGCCCGCGGGGTCCGGCCGAGGGGCGACGCGTGTGGTGGCCCGCGCTGCCCAGTACGGCCTCGACCGCGGCGGGGTCGAGCCGCCCGGCCGCGGCCTCCCCGCGCAGCGCGGCGGCCGCGGCCGGTGGGGTCAGCGCGGCGCGGTGGGGGCGGACCTCGATCATCGCGTGGTAGCTGCCCGCGGCGCCGAGCAGGCGCGCGGTCGACGGGATCGAGGTGGCGGTGAGCCCGCGGTGGTAGCCGGAGCCGTCGAGCCGCTCGTGCGCCATCGCCGCGACGGCCGCGGCGTGGCCGAGTGCGGGGACGCGCCGCAGCATCCGGTCGGTGTAGTACGAGTGCAGCTCCACGCGCTCGCGCTCGACGTCGGTGAGCGGCCCGGGCTTGTCCCAGATCGTGTTGGGCACCCCGGATCGGCCCAGCCCGTGCAGCAGGCCCGCGCGACGCACGACGACCACCTCGCCGGGGGGCATCCCGGTGCGGCGCGCGGCCGCGGCGGCCAGGTCGGCGACGCCGCGGGAGCGGCCGGCGAAGTACGGCGACTTGAGGTCGACGAAGTCGGCGACGGCCTCCAGGCCGGCATCGAGGGACGTGCCGCTCAGTGGCCGCGGGGCCGGGTCGGCGGCGAGCAGCTCCGACCAGCTCGACTCCGCCGGCAGGCCGTCGAGCAGGTCGCGGCCGTGCCGGACGAACGCGTCGACGATGTCGGGGTCGAGCGTGGAACCCCGGCGGCGACGCGTGACGTCGAGCGCGGCGTCGACCCCGCCGGTGCGGTGGTGGACCTCGACGACGTCGGCCAGCCGCACGATCCGGGTCGCCACGTCGATCTCCGTACCCCGGACGCCCGTGGGGGACCCGCGCCCGTCCCAGCGCGTGAACGTCTGACCGATGCAGCGGCACAGCCGCTCGGACATCCCGAGCCGGGTCGCGAGCTGCCCGGTGACCTGGCAGTGGGCCACCAGCGAATCCTGCACGACCCGGCCCATCGTGGCGATCAGCCCGCCAGCCACGCGCGCGCGGTGCAGCACCGACCCGTGCGACCCCGCCCGCCGCACGAGGTAGCCGAGCATCGGGGGGCTGCCGATCTCGACGTCGTAGACGCCTGCGCGCAGCGCGATGTCGTCGCCGAAGCGGGCCGAGGTCTCGTGCGAGTCGGCGGTGCAGCCGACCCACGCGAGCAGCGCGAGGGAGTAGGTCGTCGCGATGTCGTCGTCGCTCAGGCCGATCCGCCCGGCGAACCGGGTGGCGATCAGGCAGGACCGGGCGAGGTGCTCCATCGGCTGGCCCAGGCCGAGGTCGGCCGCGAGCGAGAGCATCCCGACCAGCTCGGCGACCGATATCGTCACCGGCTCACCCACGGTGCCAGGCATGGCCGGAGTCTAGTGACGCACCTACGGTGGGGTGATGGCGCGACGGGTCCAGGACGTCATGAGCAAGCGGGTGGTCACGGTCCGGTCGGACGCGGCCGTCTCGGCGGCGGTGGAGCGGATGCAGCGCTTCGGGTTCAGCGCGCTGCCGGTGGTGAATGCGCGGCACCGGCTCGTCGGCGTCGTCAGCCTGCTCGACGTGCTGCGCCACCGCGAGACCGGTGGCACCGACGCCGACCCCGTCGACGACGTCATGAACCCCGACGTGCTCGCCATGCCGCCGACCGCGAGCCCGTCGGTCGTGGCGCAGCGGATGCGGTCGCACGGCGAGCTGCGGGTCATGCCGATCGTGGAGCGCGGCACGCTCGTCGGGGTCGTCACCCGCAGCGACCTGCTGCGGCAGTGGAAGCCGGAGGGCCGGTTCGGGGCACTGGTGCGCCGGGTCACCGGGCGTGACGACGCCGCCGACGAGGTGCTGGTCGGGCTCGCCCGCCCCGGCCGGGAGCGGCCGGCCGCCGTCGCCACGACGGCGGTGCGGGAGGTCATGACGCGCGACCCGGTGACGGTGCTCCCCACCGAGCCCGTCGAGGTGGCCGTCGAGCTGCTGCTGGCCCGGCGGTTCACCGCGCTCCCGGTGGTCGACGCGGACGCGCGGCTGATGGGGGTCGTCAGCGAGGCCGACCTGCTCGGCGACCGGCTCGCCGGTCGCGCCGGGCGCACGGTCAGCGCCGTGATGACCCGGACGCCCGTCACGCTGCCGGTCGACGCCACCGTCGGCGAGGCCGTCGCGCTGGTGGCCGAACGCGGGCTGCGGATGGTGCCCGTCGTCGACGGCGGGGTGCTGGTGGGTGTACTGAGCCGGGGCGATCTGGTCTGATCCGACCCCATGACCGCTGACGAGATCGTGCTCGGACCGCTGCCCGCCGGAATCACCCTCGCGGGCCAGGGCAACCGGGTGTGGAACGTGCTGGGCCACACCTACTCGCTCAAGGCCGCGAGCGAGACGAGCTTCGCGTTCGAGACGCTCGACCCGCCCGGCACCGGTGTGCCGCCGCACGTCCACACCACCCAGGACGAGCACATCTACGTGCTGGAGGGCGTGTTCACGCTCTACCTCGACGGGCAGTGGGAGAAGGCGGGGCCGGGCGACACCGTCCGCATGCCCAAGGGGCTGCCGCACGCCTACTACAACCGCAGCGACGCGAACTCCCGCGCGTTGTTCTGGGTCAGCCCCGCCGGGCGGCTCGCGCAGCTGTTCGACCGGCTGCACGACCTGACCGACCCGGAGGAGGTCGTCCGCCTCTCCGCGCTGCACGACGTGGACTTCCTGGCCCCCGGCACCGTCGAAGGGGCCTAGAAGAACTGCCCCAGCCAGTCGGTGAACTGCTCCCACGCGTTGCGGGCGTCGTCGACGGCGCCCTCGGGGACCTCCGGGAGGTCCGGGATGTCCGGGATGTCGGTGGGGATGTCGATGTCGGGCAGGTCGGGGATCGCGGTCGGGATGTCGGGGATCGAGACGCCGCTGCCCTCTCCCGCGTCCGTCGTCGGTTCCGCGGCGTCCTCGGTCGGCGCCGCCTCCGTCGTCTCGACCGTCGACGTCGCGGGCTGGGCCGACACGTCGGTCTGATCGTCGCCGCCGCGGGTGAGCGCGAAGACGACCACCGCGAGCACCGCCAGCAGGCCGAGCCCGATCAGCAGCCCGCGCGAGCTCCGGCGCTCCGGTTCCGGCTCGACGGCGGGTGCGCTGAGGCGGGCCGCCACCTGCCGGGCGTCGGGACGGCGACGGGGGTCGGGATCGGTCATCGCGCGCAGGGTGCCGCGCAGGGGTTCGGGCAGGTCGTTCGGGATCGGGGGCCTGCGGTCGAGGCGCTGCTCGGCCGCGGCCCAGTCGTCGCCGTCGTAGACGCGGCGCCCGCGGATCGCCTCCAGCAGCAGGAGGCCGAGTGCGTAGACGTCGGCGGGCGGGCCGACCGGCTCGCCGCGGACCTGCTCGGGGGCGAGGTAGGCGACGGTGCCGACGTCGAGGTCGGCCGAGGTCATCCCGGAGCTCCCGACGAGCCGGGCGATGCCGAAGTCGGCCAGCCGCATCCGGCCGTCGTGGTCGACGAGGACGTTGGACGGCTTGATGTCGCGGTGCACCACGCCCTCTCCGTGGACGTAGGCGAGCACCTGCGCGAGCTCCAGCCCGACGCGGGCGGCCGACTCGGCGTCGTAGGGCTCGCGGGTGAGCTCCTGGGCCAGCGTCGGACCGTCGACCAGCTCCATGACGAGGTACGCCCGGCCCCGCTCGACGGCGTAGTCGTGCACGGCGACGAGTCCGGGATGGCGCAGCCCGGCCAGCGTCCGTGCCTCCTCGGCGAAGCGGCGCTCGCCGTCGGGGTCGGTGCCCGGCCGGAAGATCTTGACCGCGACCGGGCGGTGCAGGCGCAGGTCCTCGGCTCGGTGGACGTCGGCCATGCCGCCCGCGCCGAGCAGGCCCTCGAGGCGGTAGCGCCCGCCGAGCACCGCGCCCGGGCCGCCGGCCGGGGCGATCCGCTCGGTCGCCGCCCCGTCGGAGGCCGCCCCTTCGGAGGCCGCCCCGTCGAACCGGCGCGTCGGGTCCGGGATGCGCCGGGTGGGGTCCGATCCTGGCTGCACGAGTCCTCCCGCCGTGCCGCGACCGGATGCGCGGCGGGCACCGACGGTACCGGCGACCGCCGTCGCGGTCCGGTCGGGCGGGGTCGCCCGATCGGGTCAGGTCCCGGCGGCCACCGACGACGAGCGGCCTCCCACTCCGGGGCCGGGAGCGTCGGGGTGTCGGCGACGACCACCCGGGTGCGCTCCCGGGCCACCCGCTGGCACTCGTGGGCGGCGACGGCGGCGAGCCAGCCGGCCAGGTGCTCGGGGGTGCGGATCCGGTCGAGGTTCTCGGCCAGGCGCAGCCAGGTGGTCTGGGCGACGTCGTGGGCGTCGGCCTCCTGCAGCCGGTACGCCGTGGTGCGGGCCCTGACCAGCGACGCGTAGCGCCGGATCAGGTCGTCCCAGGCTCCTGGGCAGCCCCCGGAGATGCGGCGGAGCAGGTCGGCGGGCTCCTCCGCGGTCATCGCTCGGCCGGTCCGGGAGCCGGGCCCGCGCGTAGGGCCGCGGTGAGCAGGGCGACGAGCTCGGCGGCGCAGGCGAACGTGCTCGATGCACCGGTCGCGACCTCGTCGACGACGCCGCGCAGCGGGACGGACGCCGCGCGCGGGGGCTCGGGGGTCTGCAGGCGCAGGACGAACGTGGGCATGCGCGCGAGGCTCCGCCCCCGGCCCTTCCGACGGTCTGAAGGTGACCTGTGAACGAGGTCAGTCGCCTGTTCCGGGCGTCGGCGAGAGGCAGCGGTGCGACACCCAGCTCGCCCATCCTCCGCACGTACCCGGCGTAGAGCCGGCGGGCCCGCCCGAGCCGGCCCAACCGCAGCTCCGTGCCCAGTGCGGCCTGCCAGGCGTCCTCGTCGTAGGGGTCGCGCTCGAGCAGCCGCCACAGGCGGTGCCCGGCCGTCTCCTCGTCACCGCGGTCCGCGGCGAGGCGGGCGAGCAGCCACGACACGGTCTGCGCGGTCGCGCGCGCCACCTCGCGCCGGTCGACGGCCCAGTCCTCGAAGCGGTCCTCCTCCAGGAAGTCGCCCGCGTAGAGCCGGTCGGCGCGACGCAGCGACTCCTCCGCCGCGACCGGGTCCCCGTCGGCGACGAGCGCGATCCCGTCGCGCGCGAGCGCGTCGAACGCGACGACGTCGACCTCGACGCGGTCGGTGCGCACCGCGAGCGAGCGGTGGTCGGTGTCCAGGTAGTGGTCCCCCGGCAGGACCCGCCCCCGGGTCGAGGACGCGGCGCAGCACGCTCAGCGCCACCGACAACCGGTTGGCCACGCCGGCCCCCGGCTCGCCCGGCCACAGCGCGTCCGCGGCCGCGTCGCGGGTGACGGGGTGGCCGTGGTGGGCGATGAGGATCTTCAGCAGGTCCCGGGCCTTGCGCGACCGCCAGTCCGACACCGCGACGGGTCGGCCCGCGCGCACCACCTGGAACCGCCCCAGCGTGGTGATCCGGACCGCGGCCGGGCGCCCGGCGGACGGGAGCCGGGCGGCGATCAGCGCCGGGACGCCGACGTCCGGGCTCGCGCCGATCGCGGACAGGTCCCGGCGCAGGTCGTCCACCTGCTCCTCGTCGCCGCGCAGCAGCGCGAGCACGAGCCGGGTGCGGCACTGCGCGATCGGGTTGCCGACGACCTCCCACACCGCCCCGGCGTCCCGCAGCAGTCGCAGGTCCGGCGGGTCCGCGGCGGCCCCCGGGAGCTCCAGGGCCTCGGCGATCGCGGCGCGGTCGTGGGTGCGCCGCGCCTCGGCCTCGGCCCGGCGGGCCAGCGCGACGGCCGCGGGCCCGTCGCCACCGAGCAGTTCGACGTGCGCCCCGGCGCACAGCGCACGCGGCAGCTCCAGGCTGCTTGCCCCCTCCACCGCGTCGACGACGAGCGCGCGCGCTGCCGCCACGTCGTCGAGGGCGAGGATCGGCGCGAGCGCGGTGAGCGCACCGACCCGGGCGTGGACGTCGTGGGCGCGCTCGGCGAGCCGGAGGGCCTGGTCCAGGCAGACCCGCGCACGGACGAGGTCGCCGCGCTCCACGTACAGCGCCCCGAGCAGCGCCCGGGGCACGCACTCCCGCAGCGACCCGAGCCACGCGTAGGTCCCGACGGCCTCGTCGAGGGCGGCGCCGGCCTCGACGAGGCGGCCCGTCCGGAGCAGGGCCTCGGCCTTGTTGCTCAGCGCGAGCGCGGCGAAGAAGCGGTGCCCGGCCCCGGCGCGCAGGGCCTGGTCGGCGTGCTCGACCGCCCCGCCGTAGTCGCCCTCCTCGACCGCACGCGAGCTGAGGTTGGCGTGGATGCGGGCGAGCTGCGCCGAGTCGCCCGCCACCGCGCCCGCGGCGAGCGCGAGTCGGTACTCCGCGGCGTTGCGCTCCCGGTCGCCCCGACCTGCGGCCACCAGTGCGGCGGCGACGTGCGCGGCGGTGCGGGCCAGCGGGTCGTCACCGGCTCCGGCGACGGCCCGCTCGGCGGCGACCGCCGCCCCGTCGAGGTCACCGCTGCTCCACAGGGTCGCGCTCAGCCACGCCGAGACCAGCGGGTCCGGGTCGTCGGCGGCGAGCACCCCGAGAGCTGCCGTGGCCCCGCCGCGCAGGTAGAGCAGCGCGCCGAAGCGCCACGCGACCTGCGGCGGCAGGCGGGCGTCGCCCGTCGCACGGTACAGTCGCGCGTAGACCTCCAGCGCGCCGTCCCAGTCGCCCGCGGCCTGCAGCGCCGCACCGAGCGTGCCCTCCAGCCCGGGGTCACCGCCGGTGCCGACGGTTCCCAGCACCTCGGCCAGTCGCCCGCCGTACCCGCGCCCGACCAGCGCGTACCCGCAGCGCGCGAGCAGGGCCCGCGTCGAGTCCGGCGGGGCGCCCGCGCTGCACTCCAGCGCCTCCTCCAGTCGGTCGTGGGCCTCCAACCAGGCCGCCGCGTCGCGGCGGACGGCGGCCGAGGAGCCCGGGTCGAGCTGCGCGCGGGCCGCCGACGCGAGCACGGGGGAGACGACGCGACCCTCGCGCGCCGATCCCGCGGCCCCGCCGACCGGCACCAGCAGGCCGCGGTCCTGCATCTCCTCCACGTCGTCCTCGGTGACTTGCACGCCGAGCCCGCGGGCCAGCCCGGCGTCGACGGTGCCGGTCGTGGCGGCCACCGCGAGGAGCCGTCGTGTGGTCGGGGGCTCGGCGGCCACCAGGTCGGCCGCGAAGGCGCGCCAGCTCGCCCCGCGGTACCGCTCCCACCGCTCCAGCGCGGCCGGGCGGCTCCCGGGGTCGAGCCGTTCCAGTCGCTCGACCGCGAGCGCGAGGGCCGCGGCCCACCCCGCCGTCAGCGAGCGGAGCGGCCCGGCCAGGTCGGCGGCGCCCGGGCCGAAGCGGGCGACGAGCAGCGCGGCCGTCTCGTCCGGGGTGAAGGCGAGATCGGCCGCCGTCACCTCGGTCACCTCGCCGCGCCCGCGCAGCCGCCCCAGCCTCAGCCGCGGCAACCGCCGCCCGCACAGCACGACGTGCAGCTCCGGCGGGGCCTGCAGGCACAGCGCGTGCAGCAGCGCGGTGCCCGAGCGTGCGACCCGCCGTCGCCTCGACGGCCTCGCACAGCAGCCCGGCCTGGCTCTCGGCGAGTGCGCGGCGGTCCTCCGCCCCCATCGCGCCACCGCGCACCGACAGCCCGGGCGGGGCGGGGACGCCGAGCGCCGCGGCCAGCCGCGGGGCCAGCACCTCGACGGAGCGGTCGGCCTGGCGCAGGGCCAGCCGGCCGTCCGCCGGGGCGTCACGCAGGGCGGTGGCGTCGCGCAGGGCCGTGGTCTTGCCGAACCCCCCGCCAGCGACGACGAGGGTCACCCGCCGCCGCGCCGCGACCCGCAGCAGCTCGACCACCCGCGGGCGGTCGAGCACTCCGGGATCGTGCTCGTCACGCGCCATGCGGGCGCCTCCGCGTCGGGGGCAGGGACGGGCCGGATCCCCCGATCCCGGTGCCGCGGCCGATCCCCCCAGCCCCGACGGGTCCGGTGAAGGACCTCGTGAGAGTTACGTCCGGGCGACGCTGCACGAACTTTCGTCTCTACCGGCCCCGGTCGCGCGTTGAACGGGTCACGCCGTCGTCGGGGCCGGTGCGGACCGGGGGTGTCGGGGAATGAGAAGGCGGATCGGATCCGGGGTCGCGGTGCTGGCCACGGGGTGTGGTGCTGACGGCGACGGTGGCGGCGATCCCCGGGCTGGCCCAGCCCGCGGCGAACGAGGACCCGGCGACGCCCGGCCCGGCGCTGCTGTACGCGGAGCCCCCGCGGGCGCCGCGGCTGGAGGACACGGGAATCTGGGCGGCCGACCCGATCGGGATCTGCCACACCAGCGCCTACCGCGACGGCGAGTACGTCCACCAGGGCTGCGTCTACGACGACCAGGGCGGCGGCAACCAGTACCGCTGGCCCCACGACACCCTGCTCCGCAACGACACCTGGGCGGCACCGCGTTCCGCGTCACGCTCAACACGATGACCCTGGGCAACCCCGTCCAGGGCGCTCCGATCCCCGCGGAGGTCGGCAACCAGCCCCAGGCGCCGCTGACCGGTCTCCCGCCGCTGCGGTTCCCGCCGAACGTCGGTGGTGACCTCCGCTCGTCCGACGGCGGCTGATCCCACCGGATCGAGCAGGGGCCTGCCCCGGCGGGCCCCGCCCGGCGCCCTGCCGACCGGGGTCCCCGGCGCCGGGACGACGAAGGGCCCTCCCGTCCACTCCGTGCGGACGAGGGGGCCCTTCGCGGTGCGGGGGTCAGGCCGGGAGGGCCTCGCGGGCGGTCTCGCGCAGGCGGAGCGCCGCCGCCGCGCTCACCGCCGCCGTCACGAGCAGGAACCAGGCCGGAGCCAGAGTGCTGCCGGTGGCCCCGACCAGCCAGGTCGAGACCAGCGGGGTGGTGCCGCCGAACAGGGCGAGCGCGAACGAGTAGGAGACGCCGACGGCGGTGGTGCGCAGCCGCGTCGGGAACAGCTCGGAGAACGCCGCGGGGCAGGCGCCGCAGAGCATGGCCATGAACACCCAGATCAGGAGCTGACCGCCGACGGCCGCGACGATCCCCCCGAGCCCCATCAGGGCGTACGCCGGGAACGCGGCGGCAGCCAGACCGACGCACCCGGCGACCAGCACCGGACGGCGGCCGATCCGGTCGGACAGGTGCCCGAACAGCGGGATGGTGAGCGAGCCGATCAGCGTGCTGATGAGCACGGCTGCCGCGGCGTCGGCGGGCGGGTACCCCAGCACGGTCGTCAGGTAGCCGAGCACGAACGCGAGCACCGTGTACGAGCCGACGGCGAACCCGATGGTGATGCCGAACAGGACCGCCATCCCGCGCTTCTGGGAGCGGACCGACTCGGTGACCGGGGAGACGTCCGGTCCCGCCGCCGTCCGCGCGAACGCGGGGGACTCCTCGACCTTCAGGCGGATGTAGAGGCCGATCGCGAGCAGCGGGAAGCTCAGCAGGAACGGGATGCGCCAGCCCCACGTCACCAGGAAGTCCGGGCTCGACAGCGACCGGACCACGGTGACGACGCCTAGCCCGAGGAAGGAGCCGAGGCATGCCGTGAGGTAGGCGAGCGACCCGTAGAACCCGCGTCGGTCGGCCGGCGCGAACTCGACGAGGAACGCGGTGGACGCGCTGAACTCGCCGCCGACCGAGAGCCCCTGCGCGGATCGGGCGAGGACGAGCAGGACCGCTCCCCAGACCCCGGCGGTCGCGTAGGTCGGCATCACGCCGATGAGCACGGTGGCGACGCCCATCAGCGTGATCACGACGAGCAGGGTCGGTCGCCGCCCGTGCCGATCGGCCATGCGCCCGAACACGATCGCGCCGACCGGCCGCAGCGCGAAGCCCACCGCGAACACGGAGAACGAGGCCAGCAGCGACGCGATCGGGTCGTCCGAGGGGAAGAACAGCGTGGCCAGCAACGCGGCCATTCCCGCATAGACCGCGAAGTCGTACCACTCCAGCAGGTTGCCGACCGCGACCGCGACGACGGCCCGGGTGCGGGCCCGGCCGGACGGCGCGGTCACGTCCGGTGCGGAGTGGAGGACGGATTCGGACATGGCTGTGCCTCTCGTCGTCGAGTTCGGGACGTACGGGTGCGGTACGGGGAGGTCAGCGCAGCGCGCAGGGGATCCGGCGGGGTTCGGTGGAGGAGGTCCACGTGATGTCGTCGTGCGGCGAGACCCAGTCGGAGACCGCGAACAGCTCCTCGACGGCCACGCGCACCTCGAGCTGGGCCAGCGGCATCCCGACGCAGCGGTGGATCCCCCAGCCGAAGGCGAGGTGGCTGTTGGGCTGGGACTGACCGAGCACGAACTCGTCGGGCTCCGCGAACCGGCGCGGGTCGCGGTTGGCGCCCGCGTAGAGCAGCAGCACCCGTTCGCCGGCCCGGACCGTCACCTCGTCGAGTGCGACGTCCTCGGCCGCGGTGCGCGCGAACCAGCGCAGCGGCGTCCACATCCGCACGGCCTCCTCCACGGCCTCGGGGATCCGTTCGGGCGACGCGCGCAGCTTCTCCTGCAGATCGGGGTGCGTGACGATGTGCGCGAGCAGACAGGCCGTGGCCCGGGCCGTGGAGTGGTGGCCGCCGACGAGGAGGGCGACGATCGCGCCGTGCACCTCCTGCTCGCTCAGCGGGTGCTCGGTGTCGCGGCCGCGCGCGACCACGGCGCTGAGCCAGTCGTCGCGCGGCTCCGCGGTCCGGCTCGCGACCATCTCCTGCAGGATCTCCCGCAGCCGGGCGGCGGCGTCGCGGCCGTCGGGTAGCGGGGTCCGGTAGAGGAACAGGGCCTCGGCCAGCAGTTCGACCTCGTCCTTGAGGTGCTCGGGTGCGCCGATGAGCTCGAACATCACGTCGAGCGACAGGCGGAACGCGTAGTCCGTGCCGAGGTCGACCCGCCCGTCACGATCCGCCGCGAGCAGGGTGCGGGCGTGGCCGCGGACCATCGCGTCCAGGCCGGGGGCCACGCGCGGGCCGACCGCCGCGGTGAGGATCTTCCGGTGCCCGTTGTGCTCGGGACGGTCGTACTCCAGCGCGAAGGTGGGCGGTGTGCCGTTCGGCGGGATCCGGACGCCCGCCGCCGAGCCGAACCGGCCGTGGTCGGAGGCGATCTGCCTGGCCAGCGCATGGTCGACGACCGCCCAGAAGCCGCCCCGCTCGGGTGACCAGGCGACGCCGCCGACGGCCCGGATCTCGTCGTAGACCCCGAAGTCGTGGAACCGCATGTCCTGGTCGAGCGGGTCGAACCGCACCGTTGGCGGGCTGGTCGGCATCGCGCTCCCTTTCAACTGAACTGAACTGTACAGTTCAGAAATTAAGCCGAGGGGCACCGAGGTGTCAAGGGTCACGTCCGGGTGCGGCCTACGCTCGTGGGGTGGCAGGGGTGGGGCGTCGCGGGCGCACGAAGGATCCGGCGATCGACATCGCCGTGCTCGAGGCGACGATCAAGGTCCTGGCGCTCGAGGGCGTCGCGGGCACGTCGATGGACCGGGTGGCGGCCGAGGCCGGCGTCTCCAAGGTCACGGTCTACTCGCGCTGGCCGGGCAAGTCGGCGCTGATCGGGGCTGCGCTCACGCACCTGCAGGTCGACCACGTCCCGGAGCTCACCGGTGACACGACGACCGACCTCGTCGCGCTGCTGCACGAGATGCGCAGGCAGTACGACGAGGTCGGCGGGATGAGCATCGTGGGAACCTGCCTCGCGGCCGAGCCGCGATCGGGGGAGTTGCTCGCGCTGGTCCGCGAGAGCACGCTCCTGCCCCGGCGGGCCTTCTTCGTACGGGTGCTCCGCGACGGCGTCGAGAGAGGGGACCTCCGCGCGGACCTCGACGTCGAGCGGGCCACGAGCCTGATCATCGGAGTGCTCTACGCCGATCATCTGGCCGGGATCCCCGGCGGGCCGGACTGGGCCGCGTCGGTCGTCGACGACGCCCTCCGCGGCCTGGCCGGCGGCGGGGTCAGGCCTTGAGCAGGGCCTCCGCCAGGCCCGCGGGCTGGGTGAACAGGGCCTCGTGGCTGCCGGGGGCCTCGGTCGCCGTCACGCCCAGGCGCTCGGGGAAGCGCGGTACCCAGCCGTACTCGCCGGGCGGCAGGGCCACGTCGTCGACGCTGACCACGTAGGCGACGGGCACCCCGAGGGTCGCCGGGTCGATGGGCTCGACGGTCTCGGTGAAGTACTGCATCGGATGCGGCACCAGCAGGTCGTACACGAGCTTCTGGACGGGCTCCGGGGCGTCGCCGATGAACCCGCCGGCGAACACCTCGAACGGCAGGACGACGGTGTTGTTCCCCGACGCACCGGCGACCCCGGCGAACAGCTCCTGGTAGGGCGGGGGCACCTCGTCGTAGAGGCTCCTGCCGGCCGCGGGCACGAACGCGCTCCAGTAGACGACCTTCTTGAGGCGGTCGGTCAGGCGCGGCGCGGCCCCGGTGATCGGGTAGCCGCCCCAGCTGTGGCCGACGAGGGTGACGTCGGTGAGGTCGTTGCGCTCGACGTAGTCCACGACGAAGTCGACGACATCGGACAGGTGCAGCGCGGTGGGGTCGTCGCCGTCGGCGAGACCCGGCAGGGTGGGGGTGTGGACGGAGTGCCCTGCGGCGCGGAGGTGCTCGGCGACGGGGCGCCACGCCCATCCGCCGTGCCAGGCGCCGGTGATCAGGACGAACGTCTCGGCCATCATGTTCTCCCAGGGACCGGCGGAAGGGGGCGGGCGCCATCATGGGGCGCCCCGACAACGGTCGTCAACGAAACGGCGCGGGAGGCGGCAACCGGTGAAGGCGCGATCGCTGGTGTTCGACCTGTTCGGCGACTATCTCCGCTACCGCGGCGGCGCAGTCCGGCTGCGCACGCTCACGGCGCTGATGGCGTGCTTCGACGTCCCGGAGGCCACGGTGCGGGTGGTCGTCACGCGGCTGCGCAAGGAGGGCTGGCTGGAGAGCCGTCGCGACGGCCGGGAGACCACCTACCTGCTCACCGACGCGGCGTGGGCGCTGCTCGACGAGGGCCGGGCGCGGATCTTCGATCGGGCGGCCGGGCCGTGGGACGGGCAGTGGCACATGGTCATCTACTCGGTCCCGGAGACCGAGCGGGCGCTGCGCGAGCAGCTGCGCAAGAAGCTGGCGTGGCTCGGGTTCGGACCGCTCTCGGCGTCGGTCTGGCTCAGTCCCCATGATCGCATCGCACAGGTCAAGGCCGGTTTCGCCGAGCACTCGGCGGTGCGCCTCGACGCATTCCACGCCCGATCGGAGGGCGCGGGCGCCGATCGGGGCATGGCCGACCGGTCGTGGGACCTCGCCGCGCTCGACCGCGACTACGCCGCCCTGCTCGCGGAGTACCGGCCGCGGCTGACCCGCTACCGGGCGGGGGAGCTGCTCGGTCGGGACGCGCTCGTCGAGCGGATGCGGCTGATGCACGACTACCGGCGGTTCCCCTTCCGCGATCCGGACCTCCCGCCCGAGCTGCTGCCGGCCGGCTGGTCGGGCCGGGCCGCGCACGAGGTGTTCCTCGAGGCGCACGGGCTGCTGCGCTCCGAGGCCGAGGGGTTCGTCGACGAGGTGGCGGACGGGCTGCGCCGGGCGTCCTGAGAGTGTGGGCGGCAGTGGACGGCCGTCGACGGATCGTCGTGGGGCTGCTCTCCCGTCGCGCCGGGTGAGATCCACGACGTCCTGTCGGATGTGGCACGGTTGACCCGGCCGGGACGGCCGGAACCGGTGGACAGGCTGTCCGTCACGACGGTCGGCGAGATCGACGAGAAGGCCCTGCGGGGGCGGCTGGGAGAATCGTGAGACGCGAGGTGACGGCGACGCTGCCGTGGATGGGTGCCGGCACCGAGTTCCTGGTGCAGCTCGTCGACGCCCTGCCCGACGACGCCCTGCGCGCCCCCAGCGGGCTGCCGGGCTGGACCCGTGCGCACGTCGTCGCGCACGTCGCCCGCAACGCGGAGGCGCTGACCCGCCTCGCCGACTGGGCGCGCACCGGCGTCGAGACCCCGATGTACGCCGACGCGGAGCAGCGCGCCGCGGAGATCGAGTCGTCGTCGCGGTTCCCTGCCGACCGGCTGCGCCGCGAGCTGTCCGGCACCGCCGACGCACTCGACGTCGCCCTCTCCGCGCTCGACGACACGACCTGGCAGTCGCAGGTGCGCAGCGCGCTCGGCCGTGCGATCCCGGCCGCGGAGGTGCCGTGGATGCGGGTGCGCGAGGTGTGGCTGCACGCGGTCGACCTGGCGTCCGGGGCCACCGTGTCCGACCTGCCGCCCGAGGTCGTCGACACCCTGATCGTCGACGTCACCGGCGTCCTGTCCGGCAAGGACGGCTGCCCGCAGGCGACGCTGACGGCCACCGACCGCGACCGCGCCTGGCCGCTGGGCCCCGAGGGCGCGACGCTCCAGGTCCACGGCCCCGCCGCGTCGCTGCTGGCCTGGCTCACGGGCCGGGGCGACGGCAGCCCCCTCACGACCCTCGACGGTGACCTCCCGACCCCGCCCCGCTGGATCTGACGATCGTCGTCACCCGCGTCAGGGCGGGGGAGCGGGGTGTCGAGCCGAAGCCGAACCGCACCGGCGGGTCGACCGGGGCGAGCGCGCCCTGGTCCGCGCCCTCCCACCGCACGACGGCATCGGTGACGAGGTGCAGGTCGAGCGCCGCGTAGAACTCCTCCCGGCCCCCGCCCGCCGAACCCCGCGTGCGGACGCCGGGCAGCAGGCGCCGCGCCACGACGTCGGTCACCGCGATCCACGCCGGCGCCACGGCGAGACGGCGGGGCACCGCGCGCAGCAACAGCCCGAGCAGCGGCCGGGTGCCGGTCGTGAACTCCAGCGCCAGCGGGGCGGCGTCGACGGTCCACCGCACGCCGTCGGTCCGGGCGGTCACCGGGCCCACGCGCACCTCGTCGAAGGTGTACGTGGCCGAGACGAACTCCGCGACGGCGTCGGACGGGGCCAGCAGCACGCGGTGGCCGTCGGGCCGCTCGACCATCACGTCGGTGAACGCCCCGAGCGGCGAGCGCGGCCAGTGCCCGACGACCGCCCGCAGCCCGGAGGCGGTGCCGAGTCCGGCGATGAACCCGTCGAAGCGATCGTCCATGCTCCCGGTGTACCCCCTCGCGGAATGTTGCAGACACAACTACCGTTGTGCGGGGCACGTTCCGACCGACCAGGGAGATCTCATGCCGCAGCCCGAAGGTGCCGAGCTCGAAGCCGTCCGCGCCCGCCGCGCCGAGCTCAAGGACAAGTACCTGCGACCGCTCGCCGAGCGGCCCGCGTCGACGGTGAAGGGCGTCCACCACGCCGCGCTGATCTGCAAGGACGTCGAGGCGACGATCCGCTTCTACCAGGACCTGCTGGGGTTCCCGCTGGTGGAGCTGGTGGAGAATCGCGACTACAGCGGATCGAGCCACTTCTTCTTCGACATCGGCAACCGCAACCTGCTCGGCTTCTTCGACTTCCCCGGCCACGACCACCCCGACTTCTCCGAGACGATCGGCGCCGTGCAGCACATCGCGCTGTCGACCTCGGCCGAGGAGTTCGCGGCCGTGCGCACCCGGCTGGACGAGGCGGGCGTCGAGTACATCGGGCCGGACCGGGGCATCGACAACAGCCTCTACATCCGCGACCCCAACGGTGTCGGCATCGAGTTCTACCGCGAGGACCTCGGCGTCTTCGAGGGTGAGCCGCTGCTCAACGACTGACCGGGAACCGCGCGGGGGTCTCGTTCGTCCGAGCGGATGAGGCCGCGCGCGTACCCTGACCGCCCGGTGAGGAAGGGTGGACGGATGAACGACGGACGACCGCCGAAGCGCGGCACGCCCGGCTGGGGGCAGCAGTCCCGGCGGCCGTCCGCGTCCTCGGGCGGGCCGAACCCGGGGGAGCCGCGCAGGCCGGGTGGGTGGGGGTCGGGCGGGCAGTCGCCGCCCGGCGGACGCCCGCTGCCGCCGTCGTGGCCGCCGCCCCCGCCGGAGCCCGGCGTCGCCCGGCCCCCGTCGCCTTCCCCTCCGCTGCCGCCCCCGTCGCTGCCGCGCTACGCCCAGCCGACCGCCCCGCAGCAGGGTCACCGGCCGACGGTGGCGGGTGGCGGCCGTCCGCCCGACCCCACCTCGGTGCTGCCGCCCGGACGGGACGCGCCGCGCCGCCCGGCCCGGCCGTCGGACCGGCGTCCGTCCGGCCCGCCGCCGCGGCGCCCGTCGGGTCCGCGGCCGGGCGGTCGGCGCCCGGACTGGGGCCGTCGGATCAAGACCGGCCTGATCGTCGCGCTGGTGCTGATCGTCGGCTTCGCCGTGTACATCGACGTGTCGCTCGACCGCGTCTCCGCCCTGCCCGCCGACAGCGCCAACTCCTCGCAGGGCACCAACTACCTGATCGTCGGCTCCGACAGCCGCGCCGACCTCACCCCGGAGCAGCGCGCCGAACTCGCCACCGGTGACCCGGAGTCCGAGCTCACCGACACGATCATGTTGCTGCACACCGGCGGCGGGCCGTCCACGCTGGTCAGCATCCCGCGAGACTCGATGGTCGACATCCCCGGCCACGGCCGCCACAAGATCAACTCAGCGTACGGCCGCGGCGAGCGCGACGCGGCGGGTACCGGTCCCGAGCTGCTCACGCGCACGATCGAGGGCGCCACCGGCCTGCACATCGACCACTACGTGCAGATCGGCTTCACCGGCTTCGTCAACGTCGTCGACGCGGTCGGCGGCGTCGACCTCTGCGTCCCCGAGGCCATCACCGACCCCAAGGCGGCCCTCGACATCGAGGCCGGCTGCCAGACCCTGGACCAGGCCACCGCGCTGGGCTACGTCCGCACCCGCGCCACGGCGTCGTCCGACTTCGGCCGCGTGGAGCGCCAGCGCGCGTTCATCTCGGCGCTGCTGCAGAAGGTCACCAGCCCGGCCACGCTGCTCAACCCGTTCCGGATCGTCCCGCTCGCCACCGGCCTGTCCAGCGCCATCACCGTCGACGACGGGGCGCACGTCTGGAACCTGGCGTTCTTCGGCCTGGCCATGCGCGGGGTGTCCGACGGCGGCGTCACGACGACGGTCCCGGTGCGCGACGGTGCCGTGAACTGGGACCGTGACCGCGCGTCGGCGCTGTTCGAGACCCTGGCGAACGACGAGGTGCCCTCGGGCAACCAGCTCGGCCCCTGACCCCGTGCGCGGCGTCAGGCCGGCTTGCGGGTCCGCTTGGGCGCGGCGTCCTCGTCGTCGTCCTTCTTCTTGGCCGCCGACTTGCGCGCGGGTGCCTTGCGCGCGGGCTTCGGCTTCTCCGCGGGCTCGTCCTGCTCCGCCTTCTCCTCGGCCGGCTTCCCGGCCCGGGCGGCCTCGACGCTGCGCTGCAGCGCGGTGAGCAGGTCGGTCATCGAGTCACCGTCGTCGGCCTTCTCCACGACCGGAGCCGGGCGGGTCTCCCCGGTGGAGCGCTTCTGCTCGATCATCGCCACCACGGCGTCGCGGTACTCGTCGTGGAAGTCCGACGGGTCGAAGTCGGCACCCAGGCTCTCCACCAGCGACGCCGCCATCTGCAGCTCCTGCGGGCGCAGCTCCACCTCGTTGTCGAGGATGTCGAACTCGGGCTCGCGCACCTCGTCGGGCCACAGCATCGTCTGCAGCACGATCGCCTTGCCGCGCACCCGCAGCAGCGCGATGCTCTCCCGCTGCCGCAGCGCGACCTTCACGACGGCCATCCGGTCGGTGTCGATCAGCGCCTCGCGCAGCAGCGCGTAGGGCTTGGCCGCCTTCGCGTCGGGTTCGAGGTAGTAGGACTTCTCGAACAGCAGGGGGTCGATCTGGTCGGCCGGGACGAACTCGATGACGTCGATCTCGTGGCCGGTGGCCGTCGGCAGCGAGTCGATGTCCTCCTCGGTGAGCGTGATCAGCTCGCCGTCCTCGGTCTCGTAGCCCTTGACGATGTCGGCGTACTCGACCTCCTCGCCGTCGAGGGAGCAGGTGCGCTTGTACTTGATCCGGCCCCCGTCGGCGCCGTGCACCTGGTGGAACCGGATGTCGTGGTTGGTGGTGGCCGCGTACGCCTTCACGGGCACGCTCACCAGCCCGAAGGACACGGCACCGCTCCACATCGCCCGCATGGATGTCAGCATGGCCGGGTGCAGCCCATGCTCGCCACCCCTGGAGCCCTTCCGACCGGCCCGGGGTGGGTCTACGAGGTGAAGTGGGACGGCATGCGCCTGCTCGCCGACGTCGTCGACGGGGTGCTGACGCTGCACGACCGGGGTGGCCGCGACGTCACCGGCCACTTCCCCGAGCTCGCCGACCTCCTCGCGCTGGCCCCCGACGTCCTGCTCGACGGGGAGGTCGTGCTGCTGGAGGACGGAGTGCCCAGCCCCGACCGGCTCGCCGACCGCATGGGGCACCCGATCGAGGAGCGCGCCGCCCGCGCGCGGCCCGTCACGTTCATGGCGTTCGACGTCCTGCGCCTCTACGGCGTGCCCCTGCTCGACCGCCCCTTCGACGAGCGGCGCGCCACCCTGGAGCGCCTCGACGCCGACGCGGCGGCCACCCTCTCCCTGTCTCCGACCTACGCAGACGGCCCCGCCCTGCTCGCGGCCACCGAGCAGCGCGGGATGGAGGGCGTCGTCGCGAAGCGGGGCGACGCGCCGTACCGGCCGGGGGAGCGCAGCCCGGGCTGGGTGACGGTGACGCACCGGCGCACGCAGGCGTGCCTGGTCGGGGGCTGGCACCTCGACGGATCCGACATCGGGTCGCTGCTGCTCGGGGTGCTCAACCGTGACGGGCTGGCCTACGCCGGGCGGGTCGGCGCTGATCCGGCACTGCGGCGGGTGCTCGCGGAGCGGCTGACCCCCGTCGCGGCGCCGTCGCCGCCGTTCGCCGAGCGGCCCGAACCCGTCGACGCGACCGGTGCCCGCTGGTGCGAGCCGGCGGTCGTCGTCGACGTCGACCACGTCGGTTGGACGGACGCGGGCCGGCTGCGGCGTCCGGTCCTGCGGGGGATCCGCGACGACCTGGCCCCCGCCGACGCCGTGCGGGGCACCTGATCAGCGGTGCGGCTGGTGTGATCACCGGCCCCGGGGCAGGATGACGCCGGACGCTCGAGAAGGGGGCACCCCGCCAGTGCAACGCAGATGTGACCCGCCCCCTCACCCGGAGGGGGCACGGTCGTGCCCCCGGCAACTACGGTGGTCCGGGTGACGACCATGCTGACCTGGCAGGCCGAGGACGGCCAAGGGCTCGAAGGCACCCGGCTACTGCTCGGGGCGGGCGGCGGTTTCCGTGCACTGGGCCGATTGGTCCGGACGGGCCCCGACGGGGACTTCACCGCCTCCTACCGCCTCGTGGTGACCGACGGGGGCACCGTCGAACGGGTGTCGCTGACGACCGCCACGGCTCAGCGCGAGCGGCACCTCACGATGAACCGCACCGAGGACGGGTTCTGGCTCCTCGACACGGGTTCGGGCGGCACGCGCGCGGAGTTCGGCGGGGCCGTCGACGTCGACCTGGCGCACAGCCCGATGTTCAACACGGTGCCGATCCGGCGACTGGGCCTGCACACCGAGGCCGCCGAGCACACGCTGCCGATGGTGTTCGTGACGCTGCCCGAGCTGGAGGTGCAGGAGGTGGAGCAGGTCTACAGCACCGGCTCCGTCCTCGACGACTCCGGCGCGGCCTGCATCGGCTTCCGGTGGGACGACTTCAGCGCCGAGCTGACGGTCGACGCCGACGGGGTCGTGCAGCACTACCCCGGCGTCGCCACCCGCCTGTCCCCGCCACCCGCCACCGCCTGACCGCGAGTTTTCGGCAGGCGCCCGGGTTCTTTGCCGATCACGCACGCGCCGCCGGCGAACTCGCCGGGCCGGAACGGCAGACTCGCCGGGTGGGATCGGCAAACTCGCCGGGAGGGAACGGCAAACTCGCCGGTCAGGCCTTCCAGCCCGTGACGACCGAGCCGCGGCGGCCGATCGTGCGCAGCGCGGCGAGCGGGGCGCGGGTGGTCAGGCTCGCCTTGACGCCCTTCGGGGTGCGCGCGGCCGCCCAGCGCTCGCGGGCGGCGTGCCCGGCGAACACCGTGGCCGTGAGCCCGCCGGTGGACGCCAGCGCGCCGCGCATCGCCCCGAGCCGGCCCAGCGCGTCGTCGACGGCGCCGAGCAGGGCGTCGCGGTTGCCCTCGCACATCGCCAGCACGAGCTCCGGACGCGTGCCCGCGACGCGGGTGCCGTCGGCGAACGACCCGGCCGCCAGGGCCAGGGGCAGGGCGTCCTCGCCCCCGGCGCCGACGGCGGCGAGCACCGCGGCGAGCAGGTGCGGCAGGTGCGAGACGCGGGCGACGGCGAGGTCGTGCTCGTCGGCCGCGGCCGGCACCACGCGGGCGCCGCAGGCCCAGGCGAGCTCGGCGACGTCGCGCCACACGTCGAGGTCGAGGCCGTCGTCGGCGGCGACCACCCACGCCGCGTCGACGAACAGCTCCGCCGTGCCCGCCGACCACCCCGACTCGCTGGTGCCCGCCATCGGATGCCCGCCGACGAACCGCGCGCGCGGCGCGTGCCGGGCCACGGCGTCGGCCACGGCGACCTTCACGCTGACGGCGTCGGTCAGCCGCACCGTCGGCGCGACGGCGTCGACCCGCGCGAGCACCGACGGCAGCACCGGCAGCGGCACGGCCAGCACGACCAGCGCGTCGGCCTCGGCGGCGCGGCGCAGCGCCTCGTCGGTGTCGGTGGTGACGTCGAAGCCGTCGGCCCGGGCCTCCGCCGCCGTCGCGTCCGACGCGCTCGTGCCCCACACCGCCCGGCCGGCCTTCTCCGCGGCCCGCATCAGCGATCCGCCGATCAACCCGGTACCGATCACGCAGACCGCTCGCTCCGTCACGCGCAGAGGGTAGCGACGGATCCCCCGGACGAGTCAGGCGAGCCGGGCCGCCAGCGCCAGCACCCCCCGCTCGTCCAGCGTCACCCCGACGACCTGCACCCCGGCCGGCAGCCCGTCGGTCGTGCCGGGCACCGACACCGCGGGCCAGCCGGTGAGGTTGAACGGCAGGGTCAGGGCCAGCAGCGCCGGTCGCACCGCCGTCCCGTCGACGGACTCCTGCCCGATCGGCGTGGCGCGCAGGCGGGTGGTCGGCAGCACGAGCGCGTCGACACCGTCGACGGCCGCCCGGAACCCGGCCGCCAACCGCTTCCGGGTCCGCAGCGCCTCGACGTAGACGTGGGCCCGAAGGTCGCGGTTGGGCTCCAGGCGCACGCGGGTGGCGGGCTGGTATGCCTCGGGCCGGTCGGTGAACCACCGCGCGTGCGTCGCGTAGGCCTCCGCGCCGACGATGACGGGGTAGGCCGCCGCCAGCTCGTCGATCATCGGGGTGCGGATCTCCACGACCGCGACGCCGTCGGCCCGCAACCGTGCCACAGCGGCCTCGACGGCGGTGGTGATGCCCGGGTCCACCGCCTGCCAGTAGTCGTCGACCAGCACCCCGACCTTCTTCGCGACGGCGGGCGTCCCGGTCCCGGTGAGCGCGTCCCACGCCAGTGCGGCGCCGTCGACGTCGGCGGTCAGGAGCCCCACGTGGTCGCACGTCTCCGACAGCGGGAACGCCCCCTCGACGGGCAGCCGCCCGTACGCCGGCTTGAGCCCGACCACCCCGCACAGCGCCGCGGGCGTGCGCACGCTCGCCCCGGTGTCGGTGCCCAGGGTCAGGGCGAGGTGCCCCGCCGCGATCGTCGCCGCCGAGCCGGACGACGAGCCACCGGTGATCCGGGTGGGGTCGTGCGGGTTGCGCGCGGGACCGGACGCTGAGACGTCACCCGTCGGGCCGTAGGCGAACTCGTGGGTGTGCAGCTTCGCGACGATCACCGCCCCCGCCGCCCGCAGCCGCGTGACGGCCGCGGCGTCGACGGTGGCCGCCGGGGCGTCGGCGAGGACGTCGGAGCCTGCCCGGGTGGGCAGCCCGGCGACGTCGAACAGGTCCTTCACCCCGACCGCGACGCCGTGCAGCGGCCCCCGCCACTCCCCGCGGGCGAGCTCGTCGGCCCGGGCGGCGGCATCGGCGAGCGCGCGGTCGGCGTCGAGCAGGACGACCGCGTTGTGGGTGTCGGCGGCGAGGCGCTCGCACGCGTCGCGGACGTGCTCGACCGGCGACAGCGCACCGGAGCGCAGGGCGGCGGACAGCTCGGGCAGGGAGATCACCCCACCATGGTGGAGCGTCAGCCCAGCGCGTCGAGCGCCAGCCCCGCGTACACGGCCACCCCGGCCGCCATCGCCGACTCGTCGAACACCACGCGGTTGGAATGGTTGGCCGGGGCCGTCGCCAGGTCGACGGCGGGCGGGCAGCCGCCGAGGAACGCGAGCGCACCGGGCACCTGCTCGAGGACGTAGGAGAAGTCCTCGGCCCCCAGGATCGGCGTCGGCATCGTCAGGACGCGGTCGCGGCCGAGCACGTCGCGGCCCACCGCCGTGAGGTGGTCGACCGCGCCGGCGTCGTTGATCGTGACCGGGTACCCCGGCTCCACGACGACGTCGGCCGAGCAGCCGTGCGCGAGCGCGGTGTAGCGGCAGACCCGGCGGACGATCTCGCGCACGTGCTCGCGGACCGGTGCGGACAGCGTGCGGATCGTGCCCTCCATGAACGCCGTCTCCGGGATGACGTTGGTGGTGGTGCCCGCGGTGAGGTGCGCGATCGTGAGGACGGCGGGATCGTGCGCGCCGACCTCGCGGGAGATCGCCGTCTGCAGGGCGCCGATCATCGCGGCCGCGGCCGGCACGGGGTCGGCGGCGTCGTGGGGGGCGGAGGCGTGGCCGCCGCGCCCGCGGACGGTGATCCGGATGGTGTCGGCCGCCGCCATCAACGGCCCCGGCCGCAGGTGCAGCTCGCCCGCCGGGATCGTGGCGCTGATGTGCAGCGCGTAGGCCCACTCCGGGCGCCCGGCGGGACCGGTGGCGTCCAGCAGCCCCTCGTCGATCATGTGGCGGGCACCGTGGAAGCCCTCCTCGCCCGGCTGGAACATGAACAGCACCCGCCCGGCCAGCTCGTCGCGTCGCCCGGCGAGCAGGCGGGCCGCGGAGGCGAGCATCGCGACGTGGGTGTCGTGCCCGCAGGCGTGCATCGCGCCGTCGACCTCGGAGGCGAACTCCAGCCCGGTGTCCTCGTCCATCGGCAGCGCGTCCATGTCGCCGCGCAGCAGCACGGTGGGGCCGGGGCGGGCGCCGTCGAGGACCGCGACGACCGAGCCGACGCCGACGCCGAGGTGCACCTGCAGGGGGAGGTCGGCGAGCGCGTCGAGGACCGTGTCGCGGGTGTGCGGGAGGTCCAGCCCGATCTCGGGCCTGCGGTGGATCGCCCGGCGCATCGCCACCGTCCGCGGCTGCAGGGCGCGGGCCTGGGCGGCGAGGTCGGGCATGGCCTGATCCTGGCATCACGGGGTGGTCACCAGGGGGTGGAGTTCCGGGTGTGGTGTGGACCACAGTCCGGGGTGGGCCTACCGTAGGGGCATGGCGGTGCAGAGCGTCGAGGCGCGTCCGGACGCGCGCGGACAGGCCCTGCCCGGGTACGCCGTCGCGGCGATCCGGGAGGAGGGTCGCTGGCGGTGCACGCGGCTGTCCGCCGAGTCCCTCGTCGACCTCGACGCCGCCATCACCGAGCTGCGGGAGCTGCGCGTCGAGGGTGCGGTGGTGGGCCTGCTCGACGTCGACGACGAGTTCTTCGTCCTCGTCCGCCCGGTGCCCGGCGGCATCGCGGTGATGCTGTCCGACGCCGTCGCGGCGCTCGACTACGACGTCGCCGCCGACGTGCTCGACCTGCTGCGCGTGGAGCTGCCGCCCGACGACGACGCCCTCGACGACCCGTGGCCCGAGGGTGACCTGTCGATCCTCGCCGACTTCGGGCTGCCCGCCGACGAGCTGGAGATGCTCGCCGGGGAGCTGGAGCTCTACCCCGACGAGCAGTTGGCCACCATCGGCCGCCGCTGCGGGTTCGCCGACGCACTCGCCGAGGTCGTCGACGCGCGGTGACGGCCGCCGCCTCCGCCTCGGACGAGGCGTTGATCCGCCGTGCCCTCGTGCTCGCCGCCGCCGCGCCGCGCACCGGGGACGTCCCGATCGGCGCGGTCGTCGTCGACGAGTCCGGCTGTGAGCTGGCCGCCGCCTGCAACGGCCGCGAGGCCTTCGGCGACCCCACCGCCCACGCGGAGATCCTGGCCCTGCGCGCCGCCGCCGCGGTGCGCGGGGAGTGGCGGCTGGAGGGCTGCACACTGGCCGTGACGGTCGAGCCCTGCACGATGTGCGCGGGCGCACTGGGGCTCGCGCGCGTCGACCGGGTGGTGTTCGGGGCGTGGGAGCCGAAGACCGGCGCGGCGGGCTCGCTGTGGGACGTCCTGCGCGACCGCCGCCTCACCCACCGACCCGAGGTCGTCGGCGGAGTGCTGGCGACGGAGTGCGCGGCGCTGATGGAGTCGTTCTTCGCCGATCGGCGCTGAGTCGCGGTCGACGTCCACCCCGTGGCGTGCGGCCCGCGCGCCCAGTTCGTCGTCGTAGCCCCGGCCGATCGACCGGATCCGCCAGGTGTCGCCGCGTCGGTGGATCTCGCCGACGAGCAGCGATCGTTCAGTCGTGGTGGCGCAGATCCCGCGGACGAACGGTCGTCCGAGACCGTCCCGATGGCCGGGACCACCGCGTCGGTCGTACCACCGCCGCCGGGGTGCCGGGCCGGACGTCGGTGAGCAGAGCGGCGGAGGTGGCCTCGTCGAGCACCGGTACACCGTCGGTCGGGGGAGCGCTGGTGTCGATCTCGACCGTGGGTTCTCGGTTAGCCTGCGGCGGTGGAGCAGCGGCAGCGGGTGGGGGCGTACGTGGTCTGCGTGCGGGAGGGCTCGCTGCTGATGGTGCGGTTCACCCGCTCCGAGCGGTGGACGTTGCCCGGCGGCGGGCTCGACCACGGCGAGCACCCGCGCGACGCGGCGGTCCGCGAGGTCGCCGAGGAGACCGGCCTGGAGGTGCTGCTCGGCGAGCTGGTCGACGTCGACTCCCGCCTCTGGGACGACCAGGAGGACGTGCTCGTGCACGCCATCCGGATCCTCTACACCGGTGAGATCACCGGCGGCACGCTGCGCGACGAGATCGGCGGCAGCTCCGACCACGCCGCGTGGGTCCCGCTCGCCGACGTCGTGGGCCTCGACCGCTCCCGACTCGTCGACGCCGGGCTCGCGGCCGCGGGGATCACATCAGGCGCCCCGCTGCGATGACGCGCGCCAGGAACTCCTGCGTGCGCGTCTCCCGGGGCTTCCCGAGCACCTGATCGGGCGGGCCGGACTCCAGGATCACGCCGCCGTCGAGGAAGCACACGCGGTCGGACACCTGCTTCGCGAAGCCCATCTCGTGGGTCGCCATCAGGATCGTCACCGACGTGCGGGCCAGTTCGCGGACGATCGCCAGCACCTCGCCGACGAGCTCGGGGTCGAGCGCCGAGGTGATCTCGTCGAGCAGCAGCAGCCGGGGCCGCACCGCCAGCGCGCGGGCGATCGCGACGCGCTGCTGCTGCCCGCCGGAGAGCCGGTCCGGGTAGGCGCCGGCGAAGGACTCCAGCCCGACGCGGTGCAGCAGCTCGTCGGCGCGCTCGTTCGCCTGCTCGCCGGTCAGCCCGTGCACCACCCGCGGCGCGAGCGCCACGTTCTGCCGCGCGGTCATGTGCGGGAACAGGTTGAACGCCTGGAACACGATCGCCATCCGCCGCTGCGCCGCCGCGGCCGCCTTCGGGCCGCGGCGGGGGTCGGAGATGTCGTCGCCGTCGAGCAGGATGCGCCCGTCGTCGACCTCCTCGAGCAGGTCGACGCACCGCAGCAGCGTCGACTTCCCGGAGCCCGACGCCCCGATCAGCGTGATCACCTCGTTCTCGCCGACGGTGAGGTCGACGCCGCCGAGGACCGTCGCGTCGCCGTAGCGCTTGACGAGGCCGTGCACCTCCAACACCGGTGTCATGCGTTCTCCCGCCGCGCCGCCCGTGCCGCCACCGCGTCGGCGATGCGGCCCGTCGGGATCGCCAGCAGCACGAACAGCAGTCCGGCCACGACGTAGGGGGTGAAGCTGAACAGCAGGGCCGACTGGATCTGGGCCGCCCGGATCGCGTCGACGGCCCCGAGCACCGAGATCAGCCCGACGTCCTTCTGCAGCGCCACGAAGTCGTTGAGCAGGGGCGGCAGAACCCGGCGGACGGCCTGCGGGAGGATCACCAGCCGCATCGACTGCCGGTGCGTCAGCCCCAGCGACCGCGCCGCCGCCCGCTGCGACGGGTGCACCGACTCGATGCCCGCGCGGAAGACCTCGGAGACGTACGCCGAGTAGACGAGGATCAGCGTGATCGTGCCGAGCACCGCCACGTCGTTCGGCACACCCTGCAGCCGCAGCCCGGGCACCCCGAAGCCGATCAGGAAGAGCGCGATGAGCAGCGGGACGCCGCGGAACAGGTCGACGTAGCCGATCGCGAGTGCGCGCACGGGGAAGAACACCGGCCCGCGCAGCGTGCGCAGCAGCGCGATCAGCAGCCCGAGCACGAGGATCCCGAGCTCGGCGACGACGAGCACGCGGATGTTGAGCCACAGCCCGGACAGGACCGCGGGCAGGGCGGCCCAGGCGTCCTGCGGGTCGAGGAAGGTCTCCTGCACCCGCGGCCAGCCCGGCGTGTTGACCAGGCCGAACGCGAGGGCCGCGGCGAACGCCACCGTCGAGACCAGCGCGACGGTCGTGGACCGGCGCGCGCGGGAGCGCCGGTACGCGGCCCGGTCCTGCGCGAGCGGGCTCGGTTCGACGGTCACCGCAGCTCGGGCGCCGCCCCGGCCGAGGCCAACCACTCCTGCTCCAGCGCGTCGAGGGTGCCGTCGGCGCGCAGCGCGTCGACCGCGTCGGAGACGCACCCCGTCAGCGGGCTGTCCTTGTCGAGCACCGCGCCGAACTGCTCCGGCGTGCCGGTGCCCGCGGGGAGCTGCCCGACGATCACGCCGCCGTCGAGCTCGGCGGAGGTGACGAAGAACGCGGTGGGCAGGTCGAGCACGAGCGCGTCGATCTGGCCGTTGGTGAGCGCGAGCTTGGCGTCGTCGTTGGTGTTGAACACCGACGGCTCGGTCGTGGGGGCGATCTGGTCGACGATCGCCTGGTAGCTCGTGGTGCCGACCTGCCCGCCGATCCGCGCGCCCTCGAGCTCCGCGATGCTCGTGGCCCCGGCGAACGCGTTGCCCTCGATCGCGATCACCGCCTGCGCCACGTCGTAGTAGGGCGAGGAGAAGTCGACGGCCTGGCGGCGCTCGTCGCTGATCGAGAACTCGGTCAGGTTGAGGTCGTAGGTCTTCGGGCCCGGGGCGATGGCGGCGTTGAACGGCACCCGCACCCAGCTCACGGCGTCGCGGGCGTACCCGATCTGCTCGGCCACCGCGTAGGCGACGGCGCTCTCGAAACCCTGCCCGGACGTCGGGTCGTCGTCGAGGTACCACGGCGGGTACACCGGCTGGTCGGTGCCGACCGTCAGGGTGCCCGCGGTCAGGGTGGGCAGCGCGCCGGGCTCGCAGGACGCGGCCGCGGCGGGCTCCGTCGGTGCCGCGGGGGCGCAGCCGGCGGCGAGCAGGAGCGCGGTGACGGCGAGCAGGCGCCGGAGCGGGGTGGCCACGGGCGGATTCTGCACGTCGGCGGCGTCGGCGTCGATCACGGTTCGCTCACGGCCGGGGGTCGGCGGAACCGCGGCGACCCTCTTGTAAGCTTCTCGGCGGTGGCGTGTCCGAGCGGCCGAAGGAGCACGCCTCGAAAGCGTGTGAGGTGAAAGCCTCCGTGGGTTCAAATCCCACCGCCACCGCCAGTCGACGCCGGGCAGTCCTCACGGACGCCCGGCGTTCCTGGTCACGGGCCCCGACCGACGCCCCGCGCGGCCCCGGCCGACCTCACCGGATCGCGTCGACGAACCCGCGGCTCGCCTCCACGGTCTGCCGCTGCGCCGACGCCCGGTCGACGCCCGCGACGCCGTCGCCGGGCTGTTCCCCGTAGTCGCCGAAGAAGGCGTGGACACCGCCGGTCACGACGACCGACCGCGCGCCCGCCGGGAGCCGCGCCGCGGTGGCGGAGATGTCGTCGGGGGTGGCGAGGCCGTCGCGGTCGCCGGAGACCGAGAGGGTCGGGACGTCACGCCCGGACTGGTCGTCGGCGGGGTAGGAGGCCCAGAGCAGCAGACCGGCGACGCGCGGGCCGTCCACCATCGACGCCGCCGTCCCGCCGAGGGAGTGCCCGCCCACGACCCCAGCGTCCGATCTCCGGGTGGTCGTCGAACGGGGGAGAACCGACGAGTAGCGCGATGTCCAGCGGCGGCTTGACCACCACGACCAGGTGCCCGTCGTCGGCCAGCGGGCGGAGCAGTGCGAGGTAGGCGCGGGTGTCGACGCGGGCGCCCGGGTAGAACACGACCCCGACGTCCGACGGTGGCCCGGTCGGTCGGAGCTCCCAGGTGGTGGGGGCGCCGGCGGCGAGCGGATCGCCTGACGTCGCCGCGAACGGGCGCAGCCACCCGACGGCACCGAGCACGGCGACGAGCAGGACGGCCGCCGCCACCCGCCCCACCGTGCGCCACCGGCCCGACGCCCGCGGCCGCCGGGCGCGCAGCGCGAGCACCGCCCCCACGACGACGAGCGCGACCAGCAGGACCGGGTACGCGGGATGGTCGTTCAGCACCGTGGACCAGCGCGTGGCGAACACCCACGTCGGCACGACGACGCAGGCCGGCGCGAGCAGGAGGCGGACGATCACCCGGCCGTCATGGGCCCCGGACACGACGAAGGCCCCGTCCCGGGAGGGGACGGGGCCTTCGTCGGAGGAACGTCAGTGACGGACGGCTCGGCGTCCGGCGATCACGCGGTAGATGCCCAGCAGCAGCAGGGCGCCGACGAGCGCGATCAGCCAGGTGCGGATGTCGAAGAACCCACCGGTGGAGACGCCGAACAGCGCGGAGCCGATGAAGCCGCCCAGCAGGCCGCCGACGATGCCGATGATGATCGTCACGATGATGCCGCCCGGGTCGTTGCCCGGCATGATGGCCTTCGCCAGCGCGCCCATCAGACCACCGACGATGATCCAGCCCAGAATGCCCATCTCAAAATCCTCCTGTGTGCCCCTGCGGCCGCTGTAGCGGCCTGCTGGAGACGGAGTGCCCGGTCGGGGGGCCGGCCAACCGCGGTTCCACCGGCCGTGAGGTTCTTGTGACCTTCCCGGGTCGATGTTCGGCCTAATGGACGAACTTCAACCCCACAACGCCACCCACGATGAGGACCAGGCACAGGATCCGGGCCGTCGTGACGGGCTCACCGAGCACCGCCATCCCGTACGCCGCGGTGCCGACGGCCCCGATCCCCACCCAGATCGCGTAGCCGGTGCCGACGGGGATCGTCCGCAGGGCGAACGCGAGGCCGGCCATGCTCAGCACGAGGGCCACGCCGAAAACGACGGACGGGACGAGCCGGCTGAACCCGGCCGAGCGGGCCAGCGCCGAGGCCCAGACGGTCTCCAGCACTCCCGAGACCACGAGCACGATCCACGCCATGACACACCTCCGGTGCTGCGTCGTCGTCGAGCCGGGTACGACGCACCTCGTCCGGGGGTGTCGCGGGAAGCGGACCCGGTTCCGAGGTTAGCGGGGGTGCACGGTCACCGGCCAGAGCTGGTGATCGAACTGACCGGTACCGGCCGCTCACGGCCCCTCAACGACGGAACCGGGCGCCTCGACCTGCGAGACACCCGGCTCCACCTGCGGAGGATGGGGGATTCGAACCCCCGAGGGCGTGAACCCAACACGCTTTCCAAGTCTGGTGACCGCCGTTCAGGACGGGTCATGGGCGTCTGGGCCTGCGACCAAAGCCCGCATATCGGCTCGCCCGAACCGGGCTGGACGACGACGAATGAGACTGGAACTGAGACGGAGGCGGTTCGTCCAGGCGCTGCGAGCACCTACGCCTGCTGCGGCCGTCCCGGTGCGCTGCAGTCGACCAGGCGCCTTCATCGGCGAGCACCGAACCGGCGTTGGCGCGCGGCTTGGACGGCGCGGGCCACCGGCTCAGAGCGCAGAGGGTTCCTCAAGCTGGATCCGGAGCACGTAGCCATCGTTCAGCACTTCGATGATCACGAAGTCACCCTTATGGTCTTCTCGGCGCAGCCGCTCTCCCAGACCGCCCCACTTGAGGACTGTCGGAACGTTGTTTTGGTCGGCGATGCGGCTTGCTTTGTGGTCGATGCGGAAGGGCATGATGCCCAGGTCTTGGCCGTAGACAAAGACCTTCATCTCAACGAAGCAGACTTCAAGCCCGGAACTGCGCTCATCGGGCCGCCAGATCTGATCGCCGAAGAAGTCCTGACGGAAGTAGGTCTTGTGGTCGATCGGGAGTCGGGCTTGAGAGAGGCGGAGGGCGCCAGTTACGTTGCTTCCGGGTCGCGGCGGCTGCTGCGCGTCCGAGGCGCTGAGCTTCTTGAACCATCGGCGTTGCACATCTGCGAAGTCACGACGCTCAGGGTCTACTTCGCCCTTGATGGGATCGCTAGTCTTGACGGATGGCCTTGCGGCGCGTGGCTGCTGCGGCGGCTTAACCTTCGGCCAGCGACTCCTGCCAAAGATCGGCGCCTCCGTGGTTTCCTCCTCCGTGACCGAGTCCACGTCGTCAGGTGCCACTTGGTCGGTGTCGCCAACGCTCGCCGTCCGCCTTTGGACGTCTTCATCGCCGATCCGATAGCTGGGGTCTGCCAGCAGTCCGCGCAACAAATCTGGATCGAGCGTTTTGCAGATGTCAGTGTCAGTGCGAAGCTTGTCAAAATAGGCCAACAGTTCGTCTGCGAATGCCTGATCTTCTTCCTGGCTAAAGTCGAGACTTACTTCAACCCCCGCCTCGTAGTTGTAGTAGGAGCCACCCGCCGTGAGGTTATTGGATCCGATGTAGGCCATGCCGCTGGCATCACCGGACGCGTAATAAACCTTCGGGTGAAACGTTCGCCCCGTCGGGTCGTGAAATACGTAAGCAGTCGAGGCGAGGCTCATGGCAAGTTCCAGGCCTTGCCTCGTGGCGCCCCCCTCACTGATGCCAACCAGGAGCTCCACCTGGCCTCTAGCGCGGATCTTCCGGAGGTCGTCTGCCACACGGCTGAGCCCAGAGCGCTTCGCCCAAGCTACTGCGGCGGTCAGGTTGGTCAGATCATCTCTGGCTGCAGCACGCTGCAAGAAGCTGGCCAGGTTCACACCGTCTGCGTACGGCTGGGTCGCAAGCACTACCTTCACGGACGGCAGCCTGTGGGTCATGCGGCCCACCGTCACCTCGACACGCCGCGTTCGGTTGAACTGACTGTCAGACCTCAGCTCTAGCGTGTCCAGTAGCGCCGAACGTCGTGGAGGCACCCGTGAAACTTGCAGCAGAGGTCAGTCCGGAAAAGCTGCGGGGCGGTTTCTATTCGCCTCCAGCGCTCGTGAAAGTGTGCTTTGACCGAATACAAGAGCTTGTCGGGGGCAGGGAGCACCTTTCGCTTTTGGAGCCCAGCTCTGGAGATGGCGAATTCATCCGGGGGCTTGCTGCGCACGCTTCTTCGTCTTCGATAAGCAGGGTCGTCGCCGTTGAGATTGCCCCCAGTGAAGCTGCCAAGACGGCAACTGCCATCAGAAATCTCGACGTTGCTGGAGAAACGATTACGGGCAGTGTGCTTGAAGTGGCCTGCCGTGTGTCTGAGCAGTTCGATGTTGCGGTAGGGAATCCGCCCTATGTTCGATTTCAGTTTGTCAGCGAGTCCGACCGTCTGGCTGCGCAGGAGGTTAGCGAGAAGGCCGGTGTTTCGCTGGCCGGAGTATCGAATCTATGGATCCCAGTACTTTTGGCGAGTCTGAATATGGTCCGAAACGGAGGCGCTTTCGCCTTCATTATCCCCACCGAATGCTTTACTGGTATTTCGGCGCGAATGATCAGAACTTGGCTAAGCTGCAATTCGCAAGAACTCCGGGTAGATTTGTTTCCACCGAAGTCGTTTAGCGGAGTCCTTCAAGAAGTTGTCGTTCTGAGTGGGCGAGTTCATCGAGAGACTCAGGGTGAACCAAAGTTGACTGTCTGCGATCACGCGGTGCAGAACACATGGGTACATCTTGTTGAGACGTCGGCTACCACCTGGACCGGGTACCTGCTTACACCAGAGCAGCTAAGTGCATTCGACTCGATGCGGTCGATTCCCTCCATCTATTCATTGGGTGACGTGGCTCGTATCGGTGTCGCGACGGTTACGGGCGCAAATCAATACTTTACGGTCACCGATGCAACGCTAGATGAGTACAGGCTGCACCCTTGGAGGCTCCCGCTGTTGCCTCGCATCAGGCATGCGCAGGGGCTGGTGTTTAGAGATGAGGACTTCGCGCAAATGTCGGAAGGTGAGGCGCCGCGATGGCTCCTCGACTTCTCGGCGAGCAACCCCGATGTTGTAGCCTTTCCGAAGCCTGCGGAGTATATCGCTCGGGGACAGGCGGACGGTCTTCCTGGCCGCTACAAATGCCGTATTCGGGATCCGTGGTATCGCGTGCCTGTTGTTCCGATAGGGCAACTCTTAATGTCGAAGAGGTCGCACATTTACCCGCGCCTGATTGTAAATGATGCAGGGGTTGGTACAACAGACACCATCTATAAGGGAGTCATGCGGCCAGAGTTCTCAGGACGCGAGCGAGACCTGGTAGCCCTCTTCCACAACTCTTATACCTTGCTTACGGCAGAAATTGAGGGCCGCAGCTTCGGCGGGGGAGTTCTGGAACTTGTTCCATCCGAAGTCGGCAGACTAAAAGTGCCTCTGGCGAATGCCGCCGAGTACCTACCTGTACTTGACGCACTTACGCGGAAGTTCGGCGGAGACTCCGAACTCGTAGTCGAGGAAACGAATAGAATCCTTGTTGAGAAATTGAAGTTGTTGCCGAAGGATGTCTTGCAGGTCCTGCAGTCGGCTCGTCACCTTTTGCTCCGTCGCCGCATGGGTCGTGCGGGGGTTGGCGAGTAGATATCTGCGCCTGCACGGAGTAGCAGCTCGGTAGCTAAGTAGGTGATCTCCTCGCGGCGCGGGTTCATCCCTGCCGGGCCGGTGGTTCGGCGTGCAGGCCACTCTTTCCCGGCTTGCATGTCGGGCCGCCGGTCTGGCTGCCTCTGGCGCGCCGTGAGGAGATCACCGCCGCACCGCAGCTCCCCCTGATCTCTGAGCGGTGCCGGGTCCGGGCAGCGCCCGGGTTCTTCTCGTCGTGCTCGTCGTCGGTCGCGTTGACGATCTGGTTCGTGGGGATGAGGTTGCGTCCTATCGGTGGGAGCGGGGCCGGGTAGACGGTCACGCCACCTCGGCACGGGCCGGAGGTGGAGTGCTGAGGTGGCGGGGCCGGCGTGGCCGGCCGCGCGCGCCGCCGGAGGCGGCGCCTTGATCCCATAGAGACAGATTCGGCAGCGTAGAACGGTGACGCGCTCGACCTAGAAGACGGCTGGGACCGCTGCCACGGTCTTGTCGTCGTGCCGCTTCGATCGGGGCAGAAGCTGACCGTGCGGATCGGCGTCGTCTTCCCACTGGTGCAAGCGGTCGAGGAGTTCCGACAGGGCTGCGTCGTCGTAGCGGGCGATCTCGGGCCACCGTGGCCGCTCGTGGTGACAGATCAGGTCGGCTGCGCCGTCGGTGGCGAGAACGGCCCATTCGATCTGGCCGGCCGGCAGGGTGACGGTGAACCCTTGCCGCGCGGCGTCGGGGTTGGTCTCGGCGATCCAGTAGCCGCCCCGCACATTGCGATAGAGGCGCTGGGCACGCTGTAGTGCGGCCAGGGTCTCGCGGTGCTCGTCGTTGTAGCCGGCCCCTGCTGTGAGGGCTGCCTTGTAGCGTCCGCGCTCGGTTAGGGGCAGAGCTGCCAACCGGGTATCGGTGAGCTGTGCGGATTGCCTCGCGGTGCCGTAGTAGATCGAGCTGTCGCCGAGTGCGTAGAGGTCTGCGTGGTCGTCTCGGGCTCGCAGAACCGTCACAGTGCTCGATGGCGATGCCGTGTTGTTGAGATGCAGCGCAGCGCTCGTTGCGCGGATCGCCTCCGTTACAGCGGTGGCGATGTCGGGGGCCTGGTCGACGCGCTCCGCGATGGCTTTGCCGAGGGTTCCGGCGTAGGTGCCGGGGTCGACGTCGACGGGTTCGAATGCTGTTGCTCCGTCGAGGACGATCACCGAATGGTCGGTGACGAAGACGCGGTCGGCGTTGGACTGTCCGCCGGCGAGTGTGGCTGTGTGCACCTTCACCGGGTCACCAGCGATGGGGGCCGGCAAACGCTTCGCTGTCGACGACGGTGAGGTCGTCGAGGCGGCAGCGCACGGCGAGACTGAACGATGCGGCGCCGACCTGGCTATGCAGCTCGGCCAGGTGGTGGGCGAGGTAGTGCACGACGCCGCGTGAGCCGGGGCTGTGGATTCCCGCGATGTGCACGATCACCCGGCCCTCGTCTACGCGTCGGGAGAGGTAGCCGATGTCCTCGTGTCCCGGGGGCTTCTCGGAGAGGGGGGAGCCGTAGCGCTCACCGGTCCTCTTGTCCTCGATCCACCAGCGGTCCGACTCGCGGACCATGCCCAACCGTGGGTCGGAGTCGAGCAGATCAGCGCCGATCGGGGCCGATTTCGGGCCACAGATGATGACCGCGTCGCCGTCCGGCACGGTCGTCGTGGCCGGCGGGATCGTGAACGGCTCCGCGGTGAGGGCGAGCGTGCCGAGCAGCGTCGCGGTGTCCTCCTGCGTCTTCAGGTCGGCCGCGTCGACGTAGCTGCGCATCCGGCTGTCGGTGCCCTCGCGCAGCGGGACCCCGACATGCACGGGCCCGACCCCGAAGAACGCCCGCTCCCGGGCCGGCGCGCCGGACCTGATCTGCGTGACGCGCCCCTTGGTGATCCCGAGCGCCGTCGCGATCTCGGTGTAGGTGAGACCGCCGCCCTGGTGGGCTTCCTCGATGGCCTCGCGTCGTAGCCGGGCCAGTTCTGTCGCGCGCTGCTGGTAGATCGACATGAGTTCGGTCGCCCTGCGTCCACGACGGATCGGGTCCGGATCGCGCCGGACCGCGTCGAAGTCGTCAGGGCTACTCACCGTGATGAGTTTAGGGGTCCTTGACAGGTTCGCGACACCCGCCTACCTTGTGTTTACCCCCCCTCAACGAACGGGAGTCAGTCCGGCTTTACGGTTTAGGGGGATAAACATAGGAGAGCCGAGTGGCTATCAACGGCAAGTTCAAGGTCAACCACAACGACGTGTTCCCGCACGGCGCCTACGTCGTCGGGGACGTCGAGCCGGTGCGGGACTTCGAGCGCTCGACGAAGGAGCGTCCGGTGCAGGCGACCGACAAGGACTCGGGCCTGTTGGTGTGGTCGGTGTCGGTGCTCGACCCGGACCCCGACGCTCGCAAGGACGCCAAGACGGTCACGGTGAAGATCTCCGCCCCGCACCAGCCGGTCCCGCCGGAGGCGATCCCGGGGATGCCGTTCCGCCCGGTCGAGTTCGACGGGCTCACGGTCACGCCGTACCTCAACGAGAACGGCGGCCGGGCCCGCGTCGCGTACAGCTTCCGCGCCTCGGTGATGCGGGCCCCGCAGCAGGCCGGCTCGGGCAAGCCGGCGCCCCGCGCGAATTCCGGGGAGGCCGCCTGAACTGCATGGCGGAGGGGAGCCACGGCGGCAACCGGGCTCCCCTCCTGATCTCCCTAGTCCCCAACCCCTGGCAAGGAATCCGAGTCCCGGAAGGACACCGATCCTAGATGCGCACCACGCCTGATCCACACCACGACACCAAGCACCCCGCCCCGGACGTCGGGCGGCTGATCCCCGAGGTTCCCGCGCACATCGTCGCGGCGTTGGGCGCCCTCGATGACGCCTACAACGCCGCGGCCGCGCTCCCGCACCGCAGCAACGTCGAGCACGCCGAACGGGCCCTGTGCCTGGCCCGGGTGTGCGCCCGCCGGGCCGCGTGGTGGCGGGTCCTGGCCCGCTTCACCTACCGCGCGGGCCTGCACCCGCTGCACGGCAAGGCCGTCGTCATCTCCGCCGGGACGGAGCGCGACCGGGCCCGGTTCTGGCGCGACTCCGCCGCGGACTGGCGCGCCCGCGCCGACCGCGTACTGACCTCCGACACCGCTGGCGCCCTGTCGAACTGGCACGAGCTGGGGGTCACGGCATGACCACCACGACCACAACCACCGCAACCGGCCGGGACTGGCGCAACGACGCCGAGTGCGGCGACGTCGATCCGGAGATCTTCTACCCCCTCGACCTCGACCCGTTCGGGCCTGCTGTCACCGCAGCCCGGGAGATCTGCGCGGACTGCCCGGTCCGGCTCGACTGCCTGCTTGACGTCATGACCGGGGAGGACCCGGCCCGACGGTGGGGCATCGCCGCCGGTCTGACCCCCGACGAGCGCGCCGACCTGTTCGCCGGCCGCCGCGTCTCGTCGATCCGACCCGGGGCGGTGGCCGCGTGAACGCCCGGACCCGATTCCGCGTCAACGCCACCTTGACGGCCGGTCGCACCCCGCGGGTGGTCGAGAACTCCGAGTTCGCCGCGTTCGGCCGCCGCATCATCCGCGCGGCTGGGCGGCGGATCGCCGCGGGCGACGTCGAGGCGCTGCCCGACCTTGCCGCGTTGTCGGCCGATCTCGACGCCGCGATCGGCGACGCCGTCACCGGCCTCCGGGCCGCTGGCTACTCCTGGGGCGAGATTGCTTCCCGACTCGGTGTGACCCGGCAGGCCGCACACCAGCGTTGGGCCGGCCCTACTGCTCGGGAGGTGGCGTGATGACCACCGCGCAACTCGTCCTGCTCGCCCTGGTCGCTGGTGGCGGGCTGTGGGCGCTGCACAAGCTCGGCCGCTGGCTGACCCAACTCCTCGAAGCCCTGGCCGCGGTGGCGGTCGTGTTCGTGACGGTCTGGCTGCTGGTGAAGGGCGTGTGGAAGCTCGGGCGCTGGCTCGTGCGGCACTGGCGCACCAGCGTCGGCACCGCGCTCGTCGTGGCCTGGTGTTACTTCCTGGGCTGGCCCTCACTGCTGATCACGGCCACAGTGATCGCGGCCGGGCTGCTCGGCTGGCGATGGTGGGATCACGACTCGTTCGAGCCGTGGGTCGGCCGCCACCTGCGCGCCTGGTGGCTGCGCTGGGCCATCTACGCACGCAAGATGCCCCGCTGGCTCCGTGCCTGCGGCCTCACCGTCGTCGAGCGAGACCCGGGCGTCCATGTCCAGGTCAACCCGTTCCGCCGCTCCATGGTCCGACCCACGACCACCGGCCGCGCCGACGAGGTGCCGCGCGTGGTCGGGGTCCGTTCCGGCGGGTCCTGGGACGAGGTCCGGGTGCGCCTGGTCCCGGGGCAGACCCCGGAGGACTTCGACGCCGCCGCCCGATCGCTCGCCGTGGCGCGCGGGGTGACCCGCTGCCAGGTTCGCGAACTCGGCCCGAACCTGGTGTCGATCGACTATCAGCGCCACGACCGGCTCGCCCAGATCGTCGAGTCGCAGCCGCTCGGGGCGCTCTACGGCGTGGCCGGGGAACACATCGACTTCCGCCGGATCTGGTCCGGGCGCACCGAGTACGGCGCCGACTGGTTCCAGGCGATCGAAGGCAGCCACACCCTGATGGCCGGCTCCACCGGTGCCGGGAAGAACTCGTTCACCTGGGGGCCGATCGTGTCCATGGCCCCGGCCATCCGCGACGGCCTCGTCCGGGTCTCCGCCATCGACCCCAAGGGCATGGAACTGGCCTACGGGCGGCGGGTGTTCCACCGCTACGCCTCAACCAGCAAGGACGCACTCGCGCTGCTCGACGACCTCATCGACGGCATGACCGCGCGTAAGGAGCGGTTCTCCACCCACAAGCGGGTCGTCCCGATCAGCCGGGAGTTCCCGTTGGAGCTGATCGAGTTCGACGAGATCGGCGCCCTGGTCCGCTACGTCGGCGATAGGAAGACCCGCGAAGCGATCGTGGAACGCGTCGCCGTCCTGACCACGCAGGGCCGGGCGCTGGGTTACTCGGTGCGCGGCTACGTGCAGGAGCCGACGAAGGACACCGTCCCGGTCCGGGAGTTGTTCCCGCGCCGGATCTGCCTGCGCGTCGCTTCCAAGTCGCACGTGTCGATGGTCCTCGGCGAGCACGCCTACGACCGGGGCGCGTGGGCGAACCGGATCGGGGAGCACGAGCCGGGCGTGGGCTACCTGTTCGGCGAGGGCATCCGCGAACCCCTCCGCGTCCGCTCCGCATGGGTGCCCGATCACGTGATCAAGGACCTGGAGCGTTTCGTCACCACCCCGTCCGGGCTGGCCATCCCGGCCCAGGCCGGCCCGTTCCTCCAGTCCGTCCCGGCGCTGCACTCGATCGGAGGCCCCGCATGACCACCACCGACACCACGACCACCGCTCCGGCCGGCTTTGTAGACCACGACCAGCTCACCCGCGCGCAGAAGGCGCTCATGGCCCTCACCGGGGACGTGGCCCGCAAGCTCGCCGAAGACCACGGCGTCTGCGTCCGCCCGCTTGCGCTCCGGCGGATAGACCTCACCTCCGGGAAGGTCGACGTCGTTCCCGTCCCCTGCGGGGCCCGCCGCGAAGACGTGTGCAAGCCGTGCGCGGAGAAAAACCGACGGATCCGGATGACCCAGTGCCGGGAGGGCTGGCACCTCGAGCACGAGCCGATCCCGGCCCGGCCGGACCCCACCTCGGAGCAGAAGCAGCTCATGGCCGCCCGGGCGGAGCTGCACGTCGCCTACCAGCACGCCCGGGCCGCGTCTGACGAGGAGGAGTGCGAGGAGATCCGGGAGACCATAGCCGTGGTCGACGACGAACTACGGCGCCTGGGAGTGACGGGCCGGCTCGAACCCCTCGACCGCCCCGACCGCCCGGCGGTGAAGCGGTCCACGCGGCGCCGGCAGGACTTGCCCGACCTGCCGCGCCGGCCGGTGGACAAGCGCACCCTCGGTCAGGTGTTCGGCGACAAGTACCGGCCCTCGACCTTCCTGACCCTCACGCTCGACTCGTACGGGCGGGTGGACGGGGACGGGGCCGCGCTGGACCCGGCGAACTACGACTACCGCCGGGCAGCTCGGGACGCGATCCACTTCCCGAAGATCCTGGACCGGTTCTGGCAGAACACCCGCCGGTGCGTCGGCTGGGACGTGCAGTACTTCGGCACGATCGAGCCCCAGCGCCGGGGCGCGCCGCATTTCCACGCTGCCATCCGGGGCAGCATCCCGCGCGCGGAGTTGCGGGCGATCGCGGCCGCCACGGATCACGGCGTGTTCTGGCCGGCTCACGACGAGGTCAAGTACGCGGGCAAGGACCTGCCCCGGTGGGACGACCGGACGAAGGGGTTCGTCGACCCCGACACCCGGGAGCCGTTGCCCACCTGGGATGAGGCGACCGACCCGGCCACGCTGACCGAGCCGTCGCACGTGGTGCGGTTCGGGGCGCAGGTGCACGTGAAGGGGATCCTCGGCGGGACGGAGGAGGCTGGGCGGCACATCGGGTACCTGACCAAGTACCTGATGAAGGACGTCGCCCGGGCCGCCGGCCTCGACGACGACGCGACCGAGCGGCAGCGGGAGCACCACCGTCGCCTCGTCGCCGAGCTGCGGGTGACTCCGTGCTCGCCGCGGTGCCCGGTGTGGTTGATCTACGGGGTGCAGCCCAAGGGCGCACGGCTGTCGATGGCGTCGGGGCAGTGCAAGGGCAAGGCCCACCGATCCGAACACCTCGGCATCGCCGGGCGCCGGGTCCTGGTCTCGCGGAAGTGGTCGGGAAAGACCCTCGCGGATCACGCGGGCGAGCGGGCCGCGTTCGTTCGGCAACTGCTCACCGCCACCGGCGTCCGGCCCGGCTACGCCGTCGATGACGGGCCGTTCGAGTGGGAAGCCACGAAGGCCGGCGATCCCGACGTCCCGACCCGGCCCGCGCTGCTGCTGCAGGCGATCTCGGAGAGACAGCGCTGGAAGGCCGACTACGACGCCGCCCAGCTCCTGGCCGGCGCACCGCCGGAGAACCGTTCGGCAACCGAGGAGGCAGCGTGATCACCACCGACCAGGCCCGCCCGTTCCGGCTCGTGCTGACCGTCGAGGAAGCCGCCGAACGGCTCGGGATCGGCCGCACGCTCATGTACGCGCTCGTTGCGGCCGGTGAGGTCGAGTCCGTCCGCATCGGCCGGCTGCGGCGCATCCCGACCGACGCCCTGGACTCCTACGTCTCGACCCTGCGCAGGCTCGGGGGAGCGGCATGACCGAGGCGAAGAAGTCGCGGGAGCCGAACGGCGCGTCGAGCATCTACAAGGGCGCTGACGACTACTGGCACGGCCGCGTCACGGTCGGGGTGAAGGACGACGGCCGGCCCGATCGCCGGCATGTCATGCGCAAGTCGCGGGCCGACGCGGTGAAGGCCGTCCGTGACCTCGAACGGCAGCGGGACGCCGGTTCGGTGCGCAACGTCGGCCGGGTCCCGACGGTGGGGGAGTGGCTGACGCACTGGGTCGAGACCATCGCGGCGCCGGCCGTCCGGGAGAACACGCTCTCCGGCTACCGGGTCGCGGTGAACGTCCACCTCATCCCGGGCGTCGGCGCGCACCGGCTGGACCGGCTCGAACCGGAGCACCTGGAACGGCTCTACGCCACGATGCTGCGGGCCGGGAGCTCGGCGGGGACGGCCAACCAGGCGCACCGCACGATCCGGACCGCGCTCGGGGAGGCGGAGCGACGCGGGCGCATCACCAGGAACCCGGCCAAGCTCGCGAAGGCGCCGCGTCCGGGCGAAGTCGACGTCGAGCCGTACACCGTCGACGAGGTTCGGCAACTGCTCAAGGCCGCGTCGCTGCGACGCAACAGCGCTCGGTGGGCCATCGCGCTCGCCCTCGGGCTGCGTCAGGGGGAGGTGCTGGGGCTGCGGTGGTCGGACGTGGATCTCACGGCGGGGACGCTCTGGGTCCGGCGCGGGCGGCTCCGTCCTCGGTACGAACACGGCTGCGGCGGGACGTGCGGGAAGAAGGCCGGCTACTGCCCGCGTCGGCTGCTCGCGCGCCCCGAGACCGACGAGACCAAGTCACGGGCCGGCCGTCGTGCGGTGGGCCTCCCGGTCGAGCTGGTCGCGCTCCTCGTCGAGCATCGGGACGAGCAGGAACGGGAGCGGTCGACGGCGGCGCAGCTCTGGCGGGAGTCGGGCTACGTGTTCACGACTCCTCGTGGGGAGCCGGTGATCCCGAACACGGACTACCACCACTGGAAGCGGCTGCTCGCGGACGCCGGCCTGCGTGATGGCCGGCTGCACGACGCCCGGCACACCGCCGCGACCGTGCTGCTCATCCTCGGCGTGCCGGAGCGGGCGGTCATGGGCCTGATGGGCTGGTCCACGACGGCGATGGCCGCCCGCTACCAGCACATCACCGGTGCGATCCGGGGTGACGTCGCGGACCGGGTCGGCGGCCTGATCTGGCGCGGCAAGTGAGACTGGAAGTGAGACTGAACGACGAAACCGGGTGTCCCTGCGTGCGGGACACCCGGTTTCACCTGCGGAGGATGGGGGATTCGAACCCCCGAGGGCGTGAACCCAACACGCTTTCCAAGCGTGCGCCATAGGCCACTAGGCGAATCCTCCAACGCCGAGAAGCATAACCTCCCCGTCGCGGCCGCCCGACTCGGCACTACACTCGACGACGGGTCCCGCGCGGCGCCCATCCTGTGAACTCCCCCAGGGCCGGAAGGCAGCAAGGGTCAATGGGCTCTGGCGGGTGCGCGGGGCCCGCTTTCGTCTTCTCCCGCCGCACGGCCCGTCGGGGTCGGTGGGTAGCCTCGCGACCGTGGCGCTGGCTCTGTACCGCAAGTACCGCCCGGCGACGTTCGCCGAGGTCGTCGGGCAGGAGCACGTCACCGAGCCGCTGAGCACCGCGCTCGCGGCCGGGCGGATCAACCACGCCTACCTCTTCTCCGGGCCCCGCGGCTGCGGCAAGACCTCCAGTGCCCGGATCCTGGCCCGTTCGCTCAACTGCGTGCAGGGCCCCACGCCCGACCCGTGCGGGGTGTGCGCGTCGTGCATCGCACTCGCGCCGGGCGGCCCGGGCAACATCGACGTCACCGAGCTCGACGCCGCCTCCCACGGTGGTGTCGACGACACGCGCGAGCTGCGCGACCGCGCCTTCTTCGCCCCGGCCGAGTCGCGCTACCGCGTGTTCATCGTCGACGAGGCGCACATGATCACGACGCAGGGCTTCAACGCCCTGCTCAAGATCGTGGAGGAGCCACCGGAGCACCTCGTCTTCGTGTTCGCCACGACGGAGCCGGACAAGGTCCTCCCGACCATCCGCTCGCGCACCCACCACTACCCGTTCCGGCTGATCCCGCCCGGCACGCTGCGTCGCCTGATGGAGGGCATCTGCGCCGACGAGGGTGCGGTCGTCGCCCCCGCGGTGTACCCGCTGGTCATCCGCGCGGGTGGGGGATCGGCGCGCGACTCGTTGTCGGTGCTCGACCAGCTCCTCGCCGGCGCCGGATCCGAGGGTGTCACCTACGACCGGGCCGTCGCGCTGCTGGGGGTCACCGACGTCGCCCTGATCGACGACATGGTCGACGCGCTCGCGGCGGGTGACCGGCCGGTCGTCTTCGAGACCGTCGACCGCCTCGTCGAGGCCGGTCACGACCCCCGCCGCTTCGCCTCCGACCTGCTGCAGCGGCTGCGCGACGTCACCCTCCTGCAGGCCGTCCCCGACGCCGCGGAGCGCGGGCTGGTGGAGGCTGCGGCCGACGAGGTGGCGCGGATGGTCGAGCAGGCCGACCGGATCGGCCCGGCCACGCTGGCCCGCTACGGCGAGATCGTGCACACCGGCCTCACCGACATGCGCGGCGCCACCGCGCCCCGGCTGCTGCTCGAACTGCTGTGCGCGCGGATGCTGCTGCCCGCCGCCAGCACCGCCGAGCCGGGGATGCTGGAGCGCCTCGAGCGGTTGGAGCGGCGATCCGACATCGCCGCCACGTCCGGGGTCGAGGCGCCCGCCGACGGGACCGGGTCGGCGTCGGGCCGCACCTTCCGGCGGGCGAGCGAGGCCGCGCCGGCCGCCGCGGGCCGTGCTCCCGCCGTCGACACGCCGGCCACTCCGCCCGCCTCCGACGCGCCGGCCCGGGAGCCCGTGCCGCCACGTGCCGACGTCACCGCCCACCCCGCCGCCGAGGCCGGCGCGGAGCCCGCAGCATCCGACCGGGTCGCTGCCGCCGTCGACCCGGAGCCTGCGGCCGTTCGCGAGCCGGTCGCTCCATCGCGTTCGGACCAGCCCCGTTCGGAGACCGCAGCCCGGCTGCGCACCGCCCCACCGCAGGCGCCCGCTCCGGACGTGCCTGCCCCGGAACCGGCCGCCCCGAAAGCGTCCGCCCCGGAACCGGCCGTGCCGCCGGAACCCGCGCGGCCGCCCACGTCCGGGCTCGACGCCGCCGCGGTGCGCCGCGTGTGGCCGGAGATCCTCTCGGCGGCCAAGGAGCGCAAGAAGCGCACCGCGGCCCTGCTGGTCAGCGCCACGGTCCGGGCCGTGGAGAACGACACCCTCGTGCTCAGCATCGGCACGGCCCCGTTGGCGCGGCTGCTCTCGGAGCAGAGCAACACCGACGTCATCGCCGAGTCCCTGCACGCGGTGCTCGGGGTGAGCTGGCGGGTGCGCTGCGAGCACGGCGACGGCGGCACCCCGGCGGCATCCGCCCCGCGCGGCACCGGTCCCACCCCGCCCGCCGCGCCGCCGCCGCGCCGCCCGCCGCCCGTACGGCGGTCCACGGCCCCCGAGGACGGCACGCCGCTGCCGCCCGAACCGCCGCCCGAGGACGCCCCGCCCGACGACGAGGAGTCGATGATCGCGGAGGCCGCGGCGGTGCCGTCCACTCCTGCCGCCGAGCGTCGCGACCCCGAGGAGGCGGCGATCGAGCTGCTCACCACGCAGCTCGGTGCCCGCGCCCTCGACCAGCACTGATCCCTCGGCCGAATGTCCGATTCGGCGCCGCCCCCGTCCTGCGTAGGCTCCGCTGACGTGACGGTTGCCGAGCCCGACGTCCTGCACGGCCTCACCGCGGCGCAGGTCGCCGAACGAGTCGCCGCGGGGCAGACCAACGACGTGCCGTCGCGGGCCGGCCGCAGCGTCACCGAGATCATCCGCGCCAACGTCCTGACCCGCTTCAACGCCATCGTCGGCGTGCTGTTCGCGATCATCCTGGTGATCGGCCCGATCCAGGACGGCCTGTTCGGGTTCGTGATCATCATCAACACGCTGATCGGGATCGTGCAGGAACTGCGGGCGAAGCGGACGCTGGAGCGGCTCGCGATCGTGGGCGAGGCCCGGCCGCGGGTGCGCCGCGACGGCGAGATCGTCGAGCTCGCCCCGAACGGGGTGGTGCTCGACGACGTCATCGACCTCGGTCCGGGCGACAAGATCGTCGTCGACGGGGTGGTGCTCGCCGCCGAGGGCATGGAGGTCGACGAGTCGCTGCTCACGGGCGAGTCCGACGCCGTGCACAAGGAGGTCGGCGACCCCCTGCTGTCCGGCAGCTTCGTCACCGTCGGCGGTGGGGCGCAGCGGGCCACGAAGGTCGGCCGCGAGGCCTACGCCGCGCAGCTCGCGGAGGAGGCCAGCCGGTTCACCCTCGTCGGCTCCGAGCTGCGCGACGGGATCAACACGATCCTGCGGGTGATCACCTGGCTCCTCGTCCCGGCGGCCGCACTGATCATCTGGAGCCAGTTCCGCACGGCGGGCGGCGACGTCGACGACGCACTGCGCGGCATGGTCGCCGCGCTCGTGCCGATGGTGCCCGAGGGGCTGGTGCTGCTCACCAGCATCGCGTTCGCGGTCGGTGTGGTGCGGCTCGGCGCGCGGCAGTGCCTGGTGCAGGAGCTCCCGGCGATCGAGGGGCTCGCGCGCGTCGACGTCGTCTGCGCCGACAAGACCGGCACGCTCACCGAGAACGGGATGCGCCTGTCGGAGGTCCGTCCCGACGACGCCGACGTGCGCGCGGCGCTCGGAGCGCTCGGAGCCGCCGATCCGCGCCCCAACGCGAGCCTCGCCGCGGTCGTCGAGGGCTGCCCCGACCCGGGCTGGACGGTCACCGGGACCGTCCCGTTCTCCTCCGCGCGCAAGTGGGGCGGCGCGACGTTCGAGGGGCAGGGCACGTGGGTCCTCGGCGCGGCCGACGTGCTGTTGCCGGAGGGGTCGCCGGAGCGCGTCGAGGCCGAGCGGATCGGGGCCACCGGCCTGCGCGTCCTGCTGCTGGGCCGACGCCCCGAACCGGACGGGCCCGTCGACCCGTCCGCGCTCGTCGTCCTGGAGCAGCGGGTCCGGCCGGAAGCGGCCGGCACGCTGGCCTACTTCGCGGAGCAGGACGTCGAGGTCAAGGTGATCTCGGGTGACAACGCGCTGTCCGTCGGGGCCGTCGCGGTCTCGCTGGACCTGCCTCGCGCCGACGCCCCCGTCGACGCCCGCACGCTCACCGACGCCGACCTGTCCGACCGGCTGGAGGCCGGCACGGTCTTCGGGCGGGTCACGCCGGCGCAGAAGCGGGAGATGGTCGGCGCGCTGCAGCAGCGCGGGCACACCGTCGCGATGACCGGCGACGGCGTCAACGACGTGCTCGCCCTCAAGGACGCCGACATCGGGGTGGCGATGGGGTCGGGCAGCCCGGCCACGCGCGCCGTCGCCCAGATCGTGCTGCTCGACGACTCCTTCGCCACGCTGCCGTACGTCGTCGCCGAGGGCAGGCGGGTGATCGGCAACATCGAGCGCGTCTCGAACCTGTTCCTCACCAAGACCGTCTACTCGGTGTTCCTGGCCATCGCGATCGGCGCGCTCGGCGTGCCGTACCCGTTCCTGCCGCGGCACCTGACGCTGATCGGTTCGCTGACGATCGGCATCCCCGCGTTCTTCCTCGCGCTCGCCCCGAATGCCGAGCGGGCCCGCACCGGGTTCGTGCGCCGGGTGCTGCGGTTGTCGGTTCCGTCCGGGATCGTCGCGGGCCTGGTGACGTTCGTGACCTACCTGCTCGTCCGCGGCGACACGGGAGCCACCGAGGTCCAGCACAGCACGGCGGCGGTGCTCGCCCTGTTCGTCGTCGCGACATGGGTGCTGGTGGTCGTCGCCCGGCCGTTCGTGTGGTGGAAGGTCGTGATGATCGGGTTCACGATCGCCGCGTTCTGCTACGCACTGTTCCTGCCGATCTTCTTCGGGCAGGGGTTCTGGGACCTCGATCCCGGACACACGCCGACGATGCTCACCGGCCTCGCCGTCGCGGCGGTGGGGGTGTTGGCGATCGAGATCGTGGCGCGGGTGGTCTACCGGCGCGCAACCTGAGCCCCACCGTAGGCTGGAGTCTCCAGCCGACCTACCCATGGAGCAGCCGTGAACCCGGGGGATCTCGACCTGCAGCAGCTCATGCAGCAGGCGCAGCAGATGCAGGAGCAGCTCATGTCGGCGCAGGCCGAGCTGGCCACCGCCGAGGTGCTCGGGCAGGCCGGCAACGGGCTGGTGCACGTGCGGATGACGGCGGCCGGGCAGGTGAACTCGGTGAAGATCGACCCGAAGGTCGTCGACCCCGACGACGTGGAGACGCTGCAGGACCTGATCGTGGGCGCCCTGCACGACGCCGCCCGCGCGGCCCAGGAGATGCAGGCGCAGAAGATGGGCCCGCTCGCCGGCGGGATGGGCGGCCTCGGGCTGCCCGGCGCCTGAGATGTTCGAAGGGCCGGTCCAGGACCTGATCGACGAGCTGGGCCGGCTGCCCGGGGTCGGGCCGAAGAGCGCGCAGCGCATCGCGTTCCACCTGCTCGCGGCCGACCCGGTGGACGTGTCCCGGCTGCAGGAGGTGCTGCAGAAGGTCAAGCAGGGCGTCATGTTCTGCGACCTCTGCGGCAACGTCTCGGCCGACGAGCGCTGCCGCTACTGCGCCGACGCCCGGCGCGACCCCACGATCGTCTGCGTCGTGGAGGAGCCCAAGGACGTGCTGGCGGTGGAGCGGACCCGCGAGTTCAAGGGGCGCTATCACGTGCTCGGCGGGGCGCTCGACCCGTTGGCCGGCATCGGGCCGGACGGTCTGCGCATCCGGGAACTGCTCGCCCGGCTCGGCGGCACCGGGCCGGCGTCGGACGAGGCCGACATCGCCGAGGTGATCATCGCGACCGACCCCAACACCGAGGGCGAGGCGACGGCCACCTACCTGGTGCGGTTGCTGCGGGACTTCCCCGGGCTGTCGGTCACCCGCCTGGCGTCGGGTCTGCCGATGGGCGGCGACCTCGAGTTCGCCGACGAGCTCACTCTCGGCCGGGCCCTGTCCGGCCGCCGCGCCCTGTAGCGGGACGCGACGGCCGGCTCCTGGCCCGGTCGCCCCCCGGGACCGGCCGCGGGGAGGGTCAGTCCTCGTCCCGGGCGTCGGGGTCGACGCCGTGGAACTCGGGCTGACGGTGGAGCCACTGCTCGCGGCGTTGCGCCGCGATCTCGCGCCAGGCCGAGGCCTGGGCCGCGTCGACGATGCCGACGACGACGGCGATGAGTCCGATGATGCCGACTCCGACGATGATCAGGGCGACGGTCACGGGGACCACCTCCCGGGGATCGCGGCCGATCGGCGGATCTTCTTGGCGGACATCGACGTGCTCCTTTCCCGTGGACGACTGTGCACCGGCGGTCGCCGGGCGTCGGAGGTTCCCGGTGCGGGCCGGGACGGGCGACGGAGTCCGGGGTGCGGGCGTTCCGTCGGGGCGGAGACGGGTCGGGGCGCGTGCGGCTGGTGAGCGGTCACGTCGGCCTCCTTCCCTGGAGGGGATGTCAGCCACCCGGTGTGGCGGCTTCGCCACTGCGGGTGCTGATGCTTAGATTGCCCGAAGACAGTTCCTGGTGCAATTGCAAAGCGCCTTCGTTCACTCCAGTGCAGCAACCGGGAAGGGGACATGGCCGCACCTCAGAGCCCGATCGGCTCCCGTCGTCGCCTGGGTGCCGAGCTGCGACGACTCCGGGCCAAGACCGGCCTGACGCTCGACGACGTCGCCGAGCTGATGACCTGCTCCACGTCGAAGATCTCGCGGCTGGAGACCGGCAAGGGCGTGCCCAAGGTCCCCGACGTCCGCGAGCTGATGCGCATCTACGGCGTCACCTCCGAGACCGAGCAGGACATGTTGCTGCGACTGGTGAAGGACGGGCGGCAGCACGGGTGGTGGGAGCCGTTGACCGACGGCGTCGCGCCCGAGCGGTACGTGCTCGACGCCCCCGGTCGGTACGCCGCCTTGGAGAACGACGCCGCCGTGGAGAGCTCGTTCGACCTCACCGTCGTCAGTGGCCTGCTGCAGACCGCCGCCTACGCACGGACCGTCCTGTCGGCGCTGCTCCCGCACCACCTCCCGGCCGAGATCGACCGGCTCGTGACTCTGCGGCTGAGGCGGCAGGAGGCGCTGCGGCGTGTCGATCCCGCGCCTCTGCGTCTGGTCGCACTGCTCGACGAGGCTGTGCTGAACCGGCCCGTCGGCGGCGCGGAGGTGATGGCCGAGCAGTTGGCGCACCTGATCTCGGCGGCCTCCCTGGAGACGGTGACGATCCGCGTCCTGCCCTTCGACGTCGGCATGCTCCGGGCCCACGCCGGCCGCTTCGTCCTGCTCCAGATCCCCCGGTCGATGGGCTCGGACGTCGTCTTCGTCGAGGGTCACGCGGGCGACAGCTACCTCGATGCGGAGTCCGATGTGGAGCTGTACCAGGATGTGCTCGCCGACGCACTGGACCACGCGCTCACGGAGACCGCATCACTGGCCCTGATCGGTCGTTACCTCGACAAGCACGCTCCCCGCTCGAAGGGCCAGTCGCCGAGATGATCGAGTTCCGCACCAGCAGCTTCTGCAACCTCGGTGAGTGCGTCGAGGTCGGGCAGTCGCCCGACGGCTCGGTGATCGTGCGCGACACCAAGGACGCCGATCGGTCCCGGACGCTCACCTTCACCAACGACGAGTGGACGGCGTTCGTCCGCGGGGTGAAGGCGGGGGAGTTCGACCCGGCGTGACGGAACGGCGTCATCTGGTCACAGGAGCGGCGCGGTCGTGGCCCAACCGTGACTCTGACGCCTACCGCTGAGTACGAGGCCCCATTACCGTTCGCGGGTCTCCTACGAAGAGGTGCCGTCCATGAGATCTGCCCGTCGACTGTCCGCTGCCCTGACAGCAGGCCTGCTCGCCGTGACCCTTGCCGCCTGCGCCACGTCCGAACGGGACGACGGTGCCGCCGCTGGTGGCTCCGGCGAGGCCGGCGGCACGATGGTGTTCGGTGCGCCCGGTGCGCCCGACAACTTCGACCCGATCTTCGCCACGGACGGCGAGACCTTCCGCCCCGCGCGGCAGATGTTCGACACGCTGATCACCTACGCGCAGGGCACCTCCGACCTCGCGCCCGGGCTGGCCACCGAGTGGACGCCGAACGCCGAGGGCACGGAGTGGACGTTCGCGCTCCGCGAGGGCGTCACGTTCCACGACGGCACCCCGTTCGACGCCGCGGCGGTCTGCTTCAACTTCGACCGCTGGTTCAACCTGCCCAACGAGGCCGCGCAGAGCCAGGCGATCTACTACACCGACACGTTCGGCGGCTACGCCAACAACCTCGCCGGTGGCGGTGACCCCGTCTACAACTCGTGCGAGGCACCCGACGCGTCCACCGCGGTCATCAAGCTCAACCGCAACAAGGGTGCGTTCCCGGCGGCGTTCGGCCTGACCTCGCTGTCGATCTCCAGCCCCACCGCGCTGCAGCAGTACGACGCCGACACGATCGAACAGAGCGGCGAGGCGTTCACCTACAGCGCGTACGCCACCGAGCACCCGACGGGCACCGGCCCGTTCAAGTTCGAGAGCTACGACCGCGCCGGCGGCACCATCACGCTGGTGCGCAACGACGACTACTGGGGCGAGCCCGCGCTGCTGGACCGGTTGATCTTCCGCGTCATCCCCGACGAGAACGCCCGCCGCCAGGAACTCCAGGCCGGCACGATCGACGGCTACGACCTCCCGAGCCCGGCCGACTGGGCCGGTCTGGAGGCCGACGGCAACCAGGTCCTCGTGCGCCCGCCGTTCAACGTCCTCTACCTCGGCATCAACCAGAAGAACAACCCGGCGCTGCAGGACGTCCGCGTCCGCCAGGCCATCGGGTTCGCGCTCGACCGGGAGTCGCTGGTGCGCAACCAGCTTCCCGAGGGTGCCTCGGTCGCCACCCAGTTCATGCCCGACACCGTCGCGGGCTACGCCGACGACATCCAGGCGATCCCGTACGACCCCGAGCGGGCCCGCCAGCTCCTGGCCGAGGCCGGGCAGTCGAACCTGACCCTGAACTTCTACTACCCGACCGAGGTCACCCGGCCGTACATGCCGAACCCGACCAACATCTTCACGGCCCTGTCGGAGAACCTCCGCCAGGTCGGCATCACGGTGAACGCGGTGGCGCAGCCCTGGGCCGGCGGCTACCTCGACTCCGTGAACGTCAACGGTGTGCACGACCTGCACATCATCGGCTGGACCGGTGACTACAACGACGCCGGCAACTTCGTCGGCACCTTCTTCGGTGCGGCCAAGCCGGAGTTCGGCTTCACCAACGACGCGTTGTTCGGTGCGATCACCGCGGCCGACGCCACGGTGGACCCCGCGGCCAAGGACGCGGCCTACGAGCAGGTCAACCGCGACATCATGGCGTACCTGCCGGCGATCCCGATCTCCAGCTCGCCGCCCGCCGTCGTGGTCTCCGAGGCCGTCACCGGCCTGATCCCCTCCCCGCTGACCGACGAGCGCTTCCTGACGGTCAGCAAGAACTGACGGACGACACCCGGGTGGCACCGCCGAACGCGGCGGTGCCACCCTCGTGCGTCCACAGGGGGAGAGAGGGGGGCTCGTGCTGCGCTTCATCGTGCGGCGGTTGCTGCAGGTGATCCCGACCCTGCTGCTGCTGTCGGTGCTCGTGTTCGCCTGGCTGCGCAGCCTGCCGGGCGGGCCGGCCACGGCGTTCCTCGGCGACCGCGCCACGCCGGAGTCCGTCGCCAACCTGGAACGGGTGCTCGGGCTCGACCAGCCGATCCCGGTGCAGTACGCCCAGTTCCTGGGCCGGGTGGTCACGGGGGACTTCGGCACGTCGACCATCACCGGCGAGCCCGTGCTCACCGAGATCGGGCGGGCGCTGCCGGCCACGATCGAGCTGTCCGTCGCGGCGCTGCTGATCGCGGTCCTGCTGGGCATCCCGCTCGGCTACCTGGCCGCCCGCAAGCGCGGCGGCCCGCTCGACGTCTCCACCGTGATCGGCACGCTGGTGGGCGTCGCGGTCCCGGTGTTCTTCCTCGGCTACATCCTCAAGGCCGTGTTCGCGGTCGAGCTGGGGCTGTTCCCGCCGTCCGGGCGCCAGTCCGTCGCGGTGGACGCCACCGACGTCACCGGGTTCGCCGTGCTCGACGGCCTGCTCACCCGCGAGTTCGACGCGGCCCTCGACGCGCTCTCGCACCTCGTGCTCCCGGCCGTCGCGCTGGCCACGATCCCGCTCGCGGTGATCGTCCGCATCACGCGGGCGTCGGTGCTGGAGGTGCTGGGGGCGGACTTCGTGCGCACGGCCAACTCGAAGGGCCTCGCGCCGGGCACCGTCCGCGGACGGCACGTGCTGCGCAACGCCCTCCTCCCGGTGTCGACGACGATCGGCCTGCAGGTGGGCCTGCTGCTCGCCGGGGCCGTGCTCACCGAGCGGGTCTTCGTCTGGGGCGGCATCGGCACCCTGCTCGCCGACGCCATCACGCTGCGGGACTACCCGCGGCTGCAGGCGATCCTGCTGCTGGGGGCCCTGGTGTACGTGCTCGTGAACCTCCTCGTCGACCTCTCGTACGCGATCATCGACCCGCGGGTGAGGCTCTCCTGATGACCACGCTGCTCCAGCGCAAGCGCAAGCGGGTCGACGACCTCGCCGGCGGCCGCAGCCTCACCTCCGAGGCGTTCCGCAGGCTGCGCCGCGATCCCGTGGCGATCACCGGTGCGGTGATCGTCGGGGTGTTCGTGGTGGTCGCGGTGTTCTCCCCGCTGATCGCGCCCTACGACGCGACGCAGACCTTCCCGCAGCTGCAGCAGGACCTCCGCCCGGGCTCCATCCCCGGCCCGCAGGAGGGCTTCCCGCTCGGCAGCGACCAGCTCGGGCGCGACTTCTACTCCCGGTTCATCCTGGCCTCTCAGCAGACGCTCCTGGTCGGCGTGCTGGCCACGCTGATCGGCCTCGTCGTGGGCGTGGTCATCGGCACGGTGGCCGGGGCCTTCGGCGGCTGGGTCGACACGGTGCTCATGCGCGTCACCGACGTGCTCCTGGCCATCCCGAGCCTGCTGCTGGCGATCTCGGTGGCGGCGCTGTTCGCCAGCCCGTCGCAGACCTCGGTGATCATCGCGGTCTCCATCGTCGGGGTGCCGATCTTCGCCCGGCTGCTGCGCGGCTCGATGCTCGCGCAGCGGGAGAGCGACCACGTCGTGGCAGCCACCGCGCTCGGGGTCAAGCGGCCCGCGGTGGTGCTGCGGCACATGCTGCCCAACGCGATCGGGCCCGTCGTCGTGCAGGCCACGCTCACACTCGCCACCTCCATCCTCGACGCCGCCGCACTGTCGTTCCTCGGGCTCGGCGACGCCGATCCGGGCCGGGCCGAATGGGGTCTGATGCTCGCCCAGGCGCAGGCACTGCTCGAGGTGCGGCCCGCACTGGCCCTCTACCCGGCCGGCGCGATCATCCTCATCGCGCTGGGCTTCACACTGCTGGGCGAGTCGCTGCGCGAGGCGCTGGACCCGAAGGGCACCCGATGACCTCGCAGCAGTTGTCACCGGGCGGTGCGCCCACGGGCGAGCCGCTGCTGTCGGTCCGCGACCTGACCGTGGCGTTCACCCGCCGCGGCGAGCCGGACTCGGTCGCCGTCGACGGCGTGAGCTTCGACGTGGCGCCGGGGCAGATCGTCGGGCTGGTGGGCGAGTCGGGCTGCGGCAAGTCCGTGACCTCGATGGCCATCACGCGGCTGCTCCCGTCGCGCGGCGTGCGCGTCACCGGCAGCGCGATGATGGACGGCGTCGACCTCCTGACCCTGCCCGAGAGCGCGATGCGGGAGAAGCGCGGTCGCGACCTGTCGATGGTGTTCCAGGACCCGCTGTCGTCGCTGAACCCGGTGGTCCCGATCGGCGTGCAGGTCACCGAGGTGCTCACGCGCCACCGGGGTCTGAAGAAGGAGGCCGCGCGCACGGAGGCGGCCGAGTGGCTCGATCGCGTCGGCATCCCCGACCCGCGCCGCCGCCTCGACTCCTACCCGCACCAGCTCTCCGGCGGCATGCGCCAGCGCGCGCTCATCGCGATCGCGCTGGCCTGCCGGCCCAAGCTGCTCATCGCCGACGAGCCGACGACCGCCCTCGACGTCACCATCCAGGCCCAGATCCTGGAGCTGCTCAAGGAGATGGTGCGCGACACCGGCGCCGCCCTGGTGATGATCACGCACGACCTCGGCGTCGTCGCGGGGTTGTGCGAGACCGTCAACGTGCTCTACGGCGGGCGGATCGTCGAGCGCGCGCAGCGGCACCGCCTGTTCGGCACGCCGCGCCACCCGTACACGAACGGCCTGCTCGGCTCGATCCCGCGGCTCGACTCGCCCGCGGGGGAGGACCTCGTGGCCATCCCCGGCTCCGTCGCCGACAACCTGCCGTGGACGAGCGCGTGCGCCTTCGCACCGCGGTGCCCGCGCGCGATCGACGTCTGCCGCACCACCACACCCGAGGCGGAGACCAGCGGCGGGCGGTTGCTGCGCTGCCACAACCCCGTTCCGGCGACCGCGGAATGAGTGAGATGACCGAGACCCCGACAGCAGGGCCGCTGCTCGACGTCCGCGACGTCGCCGTGCACTTCCCGATCAAGCGCGGGCTGATCCTCGACCGCACCGTCGGCCACGTCTACGCCGTCGACGGAGTCTCGCTGACCGTGGCGCGCGGCGAGACCTACGGGCTGGTGGGCGAGTCCGGCTGCGGGAAGTCGACGCTGGGCCGCGCGATCCTCCGCCTGGTCGACCCGACGGCGGGCTCGATCGTCTTCGACGGCACCGACGTGGCCTCGTTGAAGGGTGAGGAGCTCCGCCGGATGCGGCGACGGTTCCAGATGGTGTTCCAGGACCCGCTGTCGAGCCTCGACCCCCGCCAGTCGGTGGAGTCGCTGCTGCTGGAGGGGCTCAAGGCGCACGGCCTGTCGAAGGGCCCCGAGGCCGACGACGCGCGGCTGCGCGAGCTGGTGCAGCAGGTGGGTCTGCCCGCCTCGTCGCTGCGCCGCTACCCGCACGAGTTCTCCGGCGGGCAGCGCCAGCGCATCGGGATCGCCCGCGCGCTGTGCGTCGAGCCCGACCTGATCGTCGCCGACGAGCCGGTGTCGGCCCTCGACGTCTCCGTGCAGGCCCAGGTGCTCAACCTGCTGGGGCGGCTGCAGAAGGAGCTGGGCCTCACGTACCTGGTCATCGCGCACGACCTCGCCGTCGTCCGGCACGTCAGCGACCGGATCGGCGTGATGTACCTGGGCGGGATCGTCGAGGAGGCGCCGTCCCAGGCGCTCTACGACGACCCGCAGCACCCGTACACGCGCGCGCTGCTCTCCGCGGTGCCGGTCCCCGACCCGGAGCTCGAGGACCGTCGCGAGCGCATCCTGCTCACCGGCGACCTGCCGTCCCCGGCCGCGCCGCCGCCGGGCTGCCGGTTCCACACCCGCTGCCCGTGGCGCCAGCCCACGCGCTGCGACGACGAGCGACCGTTGTTGCGCGTGGTCGACGGCGCAGCGGACGGGCACCGGGTGGCCTGCCACTTCGCGGAGGACATCCGCAGCGGGGTGCTCCAGCCGCACCGCGTCGAGGCCGTCGCCGCCGACGACGTGCTGGGCGCCGTGACCGCCCCGGAGCTGCCCGGATCGGTCACGGAGATCCTCGGCCGCTGACCCGGCCGTCGTGAGGAAAATTCCTGTTGTGCCAGGTTCTGTTGTGCGCAGCCTCGGTGTCGAGGGACAGTGAGTGTGCTCACACCACCACGGCACCGAGGAGCATCCACGATGGCTGACGCGACCCTCTACGAGCGACTGGGCGGCACCTACGGCATCGGGGGCGCCGTCGACGTGCTCGTCGACCGGCTCTTCGCCAACGTCTCGGTCAACGCCAACGAGGCGGTGCACGCCCACCACGGGGACCCCGCGAACGCACCGGGCTACAAGTTCCTGGTCACGGCGTGGACGATCGAGGCGACCGGCGGGCCGTCGTGCTACCCCGGCCTGGACATGACCAGGGCGCACGACGAGCTCGCCATCACCGCCGAGCAGTTCGACGCGGTCGCCTTCGAGATCGCCGCCACCCTGAACTTCCTCGGTGTGCCCTCGCCCGAGCACAAGGAGTTCATGGAGATCATCGAGAGCTACCGGTCACAGGTCGTGCAGGCCTGATACGCCGAACGGGCTCATGGCTTCACCCGGACGTACGGTATCTCCCGCCCGTTCCTCCCTCTCCTTGAGACACCGGGAGAAGGTGGGACATGAACGGCGACGGCTGCGTTACCGTCTGCCCTCCGCGAGAACCGCGGGCGGGGTGGATCATGGACGGGGCGAGTGGAACCGACCGAAGTGGCCGACGCCGTACGCGCTGCCGCCGCCGGCGACCGGGACGCGTGGGACGCGCTGGTCGCGGGCTTCGGCCGGCTGGTGTGGTCGATCGCGGCCGCGCACCGGCTGGGCCCTGCCGACTCCGCGGAGGTCTCGCAGACCACCTGGCTGCGGCTCGTCGAGAACCTCGACCGGATCACCCAGCCGGAGCGGCTCGGCGGGTGGTTGGCGACGACCGCGCGCCGCGAGTCGCTGCGGCTGCTGCGCCTGCGCGGCCGGGAGGTCCTGACCGAGGACGAGTCGCGGCTGGAGCCCGACGTCGACGCCCCGACGCCGGAGTCGGTCACGCTGGACCGCGACCGCGACCGCCGACTCTGGCGCGCGTTCGACGGGCTGCCGGAGAACTGCCGGGTGCTGCTGCGGCTGGTGGTGGTCGTCGCCCCGCCGTACGCGGAGGTCGCCGCGGCGCTGGACATGCCGATCGGCAGCATCGGACCGACCCGGGCCCGCTGCCTGGAACGGCTGCGCAAGCTGCTCGCGGCCGACGGCGTGGGGGGCCCGTGAGATGAGCACCGAACCCGACGACACCGCCCTGCTCGACGAGCTCGCCGCCCTCCTGGGCCCGCAGCACGAACCGCCGCCCGAGGTGCTGCACGCCGCCCGCGCGACCTTCACCTGGCGCACGGTCGACGCGGAGATCGCCGCACTGACGTACGACTCGCTGCTCGACGACGCTCCCGTCGGCGTCCGCGCGTCCGCCCAGCCGCGGATCCTCACGTTCGAGGCCGGTGCGCTGACGATCGAGGTCGAGCTGGTCACCGCGCCGGCGGGCCGGCGGATGCTGGGCCAGCTGGTGCCCGCACAGGAGGCGGAGCTGGAACTGCTCGGGGACGGCGAGGTGCTGTTCACCGGCTCGGCCGACGCACTGGGCCGGTTCTCCGTGCAGCTGACCCGGGAGCCGCGACGGGTGACGCTGCGCTGCCGCACTGCGGCGGGTGCGACGGCGGAGTCGGCCTCGACCGTCCTCTGATCCGACGACGGGGGCCGGCACCGCGGCGCCGGCCCCCGTCGTCGGTCCGCTCAGGTGCCGGGCAGGATCTCGACCGTCCAGCCGTAGCCGGTGCTCGGCACGGCCGCGGGGGTCGCGCGGGACTTCAGCTCGTCGAGGGCCTTCGGCGGGGTCAGCCCCGTCTCGCTGCAGATCCGGGCGATCGCCCCCGCGATCTGCGGGGCCGCGAACGAGGTCCCGGTCCAGACCGCCCACGGGTCCGGTCCCTCGTAGCAGTCCGGGGCGGGGTCACCGATGAGGTCGCCGTCCTCCTTCCCGACGACGTAGGTGGACGCGACGCCCTGCCCGATGGTCGAGCAGGTGACCCACGGACCGTGTGTCGACCACCGGGCGTCCGCCCCGTCGGCCTGCAGCGCGGCGACGGCGACGACGTTGGAGTGGGTGGCGGCGAATGCGGCGGGCCAGATCGGGTTCGTCGAGCCGTCGTTGCCCGCGGCGCAGACGATCAGCAGCTCCGGACGCGTGCCCAGGAGCTCGGTGACCACGTCCAGCAGAGCGGGGGGCGGCCGCCCGTCCTCGCTGCCCGTCCCGAGGGAGAGATTCATGATCCGGGCTCCGTCCGCCGCCGCGAGCCGCATCGCCTGCGCCAGGTCGAACGACGAGGTGACGCCGTCGGTGTCGGCGACCCGGTAGCTGCCCACGCGGGTCGTGGGCGCGACCTGCTGGACGATCCCGACCACCATCGACCCGTGCCCGGCGTCGCCGTCGAGCAGACCGAACTGCGGGAAGACGTCCAGCGGGTCGACGTCGGCGGGAACGATCTCCGCTCCCAGGTAACCGTCCGTGCGGCCCGCGTTGCTGATGCCGGTGTCCAGGACCGCGACGAACGGCGGGTCCGTGACCTGGGCGATGCGCACCGCGGGGAAGGCCCGCCGGCCCGCCGTCGGCTCCGGTCCGCCCTCGCCCTTGACCCAGCCGCCGAGCGGCACGACGAGGTCGAGCGCGACGTCGGCACCGCCCTTCCGCAGTTCCTCAGCGAGCCCGGCGATGCCGTCCCCGGACGCGGATCCCGGGACCTGGAGCAGGACGATGTTCCCGCCGCGCGCCGTCTCGACGATGCCGCGCTCCGCGAGCGCCGACTCCGCGGCCGGAAGGTCGTCAACGTGGATCAGGAGCCGTTGCGACGCGGCGACGACGTCCGGCCCGCCCACGCGCCGCACCAGCTCGATCTGCAGTGCGTCGGAGTCGCCGGCCCGACGGTCGCGCAGCCGCTCCACCAGCCGCCGCCGCGCGGGGTCGTCCGCGGCCCGCCGGGCCAGCGTCCGCACCTGCTTCCGCGTCTCGGCCTGCTCGCGGTCGCGCTGCTCCGGTGTGCGGCGATCCGGGTAGTCCTTCTCGCCGAACGGCATCTTCGGGGACATGCGTGTCCTTTCGTCGGCTCCACGACGTGCCGGTCGGGGCAGAATCGTGCGATGACCGGTGCCGTGGAGCAGAGTCCCACCGGTGGCCTCCTGATACGAGCGATCGCCGCCCACGACGGGACCGTGGGCGATCCGGCCGCGTTCTCCGGTGTCGCGCGGCAGGTGCTGGCCGAGGCCCGCCGCGCGGGTGAGGTGGAGTCGCAGGTCGTGGCGCTGCGCGCGGTCGCGTGGGCCGAACGGGCACAGCAGGAGAACGTCCGCGCCCTGCGCCTGCTCCAGGAGGCGGCCCGTCTCGCCCGGCGGGCGCGGCTCCCGCACCGGCTCGGCGAGGTGTTGACGACCCGGGCCGCGGTGCACCTGGAGCTCGGTCGCACCGACGCGGCCCGTCGGGACCTCGCCCGGGCCGCGAGCCTCGTCTCCGCGGCGGCGGCCCCGGACCTGAGCCTCAAGCAGGCCGTCCTGCTGTGCAACGTCGGCCGGATCGACGAGGGGGCGCGGATCCTGCGGGCCGTCGTGAACGCCCCGGACGCCCCGGTCGACGTGCGGATGCGGGCCGCCACGAACCTCTCGCTGGCGGAGTCCCTGCTCGGTCACGCCCCGGAGGCGATGCGACACGGCGACCTCGCCGTCGAGCTGGCCCCCCGGGTCGGGCCGGCACTGCTGGCCTTCGCGGTGCTCAACCGCGGGATCGTGCTCGCACAGTCCGGACGTGTCGCCGAGGCGCTGGACCAGTTCGAGCGGGCCGAGACGCTCATGGTGGCCGCGGGGCTGCCGGTCGGCGAAGTGCTCGTCGAGCACGCGGAGACCCTCGCCGCGCTGCGCGTGCCGGCCGAGGCCGCCGACCTGTGCCGCCGCGCCGCCGAGGAGCTCGAGCGCCACCACGTCCCGCTGATGGCGGCGGAGGCGCGGCTGCGGCTGGCCGAGATCGCCCTGCTCTCCGGGGACGTGGGTGCCGCGTCGGTCGCCGCCGAGCGCGCGATCGAGCAGTTCCGGCGGCAGCGGCGCGTCGGGTGGACCGCGCTCGCCACCGTCGTCGCCGTCGAGGCGGCGCGGCAGGCGGGCGGCGCGGGTCCGGCCGATCTCCGACGGGTCCGACGCGCCGCCGACGTGTTGGGGCGGCTGCGGATGGTCGGTGCGGCGGTGGAGGCCGACCTCGTGGTGGGACGGATGGCGGCGGCGGGCGGGAACGTCGGGCTGGCCCGGTCGCGCTGGGCCGCCGCCCACGAGCGGTCCCGTGGCGGGGCGGTACTCGTGCGTCTGCGCGGCCGGCTCGCGGGTGCTCTCGCGGCGTCGGCCGCCCGCCACGACGCGTCGGTGCTCGCCCACTGCCGGGCCGGGCTCGCCGACCTCGCCGCGCACCGCGCCGCGCTCGCGTCGATGGAGCTGCGGGCGATGGCGTCGGGACACGGCGTGGAACTCGGGGCGCTCGGCCTCGATGTGCTCCTCCGGGCCGGCCGCCCCGGCCGGGTCTTCGACTGGACCGAGCGCACGCGGGCGGCCGCGCTGCTGGCGGTGGCGCCACCGGTGCCGGAGGCCGTCGGCGCGGAGCTGGCCGCGCTCGCCGCGTTGCGTACCGAGATCACCGAGGCCCGCCGCGACACCGGCCGGGAACCGGCCGAGCTGCTCGATCGCCAGACCGCGGGGGAGGCCCGGATCCGCCGGGCGACGTGGCGCCGGTCGGTCCCGGACGTCGCGCCGGGCTCGGCGCGGTCCGCGCGCGAGGTGCGCGACCTGCTCGACGACCGCACCCTCGTCTCCTACGTCCGCCACGGTTCCGAGCTGGTCGCGGTCCTCCTCGACCGGACCCGGACCCGGACCGTGCCGCTGGGCCCGCTGGCCCCGTTGCGCTTCGAGGCCGACGCCCTGCAGTTCGCACTGCGCAGGCTGACCCGCCCCGGCTCGCCCGCCGCGCTCGGCAGTGCTCGGGCGAGTGCCGAGCACGCGCTGGACCGCCTGCGCGAGCTCGCCGTCGCCGCCCTCGGCCTCGACCCGGACGTGCCGCTGGTGGTGGTCCCGACCGGGGACACGCACCGGGTCAGCTGGTCGGCGCTGCACCGCGGGCCGGTGGAGGTGGCGTCGTCCGCGTCGCTGTGGGCGGCCACCCGGACCCGCGCGCGGACCGGTGGACCGGTGGTCGTCGTCGCGGGGCCGGACCTGCCGGGGGCCACCGCCGAGGCGGTCGCCGTCGCCGCCCGTCACCCCGGGGCGCGTGTCCTCACCCCGGACCTGGCCACGACCGACGCGGTGGTCGCGGCCATGTCGGGGGCCGGACTGGTGCACCTGGCCTGCCACGGGGTGCTCCGCGCCGACAACCCGATCTTCTCCGCGCTGACCATGGCCGACGGCCCGCTCACGGTGCACGAGATGGACCTGCGCGGCGTCGCCCCGGACCGGATCGTCCTGGCCTCCTGCGACTCCGCGGCCGACACCGCCTACGCGGGCGATGAGGTGCTCGGGTTCGTCGGCGCACTGCTCGCCCGCGGCACGGCCGGTGTCGTGGCGAGCGTCGTGGCGGTCGGGGACGCGGAGTCGGTCACCCTGATGGAGCCGCTGCACGCCGAGCTGGCCGTCGGGGCGACGACGGCCCGTGCGCTGCACCGTGCGCGGGCCGGTCTCGACACCGCGGAGCACCGGCACTTCGTGAACTGGTGCGGGTTCACCGCCTACGGCGCGGGCTGATGACATGCTGGGTTCCCGCGGTCGTCGACGGCCGGGGGAGAAGGTGGGACATCGTGTGCGGGATCGTGGCCGCCTACGGCAACATCGACCCCGGCAAGTGCGAGCGGATGCTCGCACGCGTCCAGCACCGGGGCCCCGACGACACCGGGATCCTGCAGGTCGACGGGGCGTGGCTCGGCCACCAGCGGCTGTCCATCATCGACGTCAGCGGCGGGCACCAGCCGTTGACCGACCTCGACGAGACGGTGTGGATCGTCGGCAACGGCGAGATCTACAACCACGAGCGGCTCACCTCGCGCCTGCCCGACGGGGTGCTGCGGTCCAGGTCCGACACCGAGGCCGCACTGCACGCGGTGATGCGCGGCGGGCCTGCGGCCGTCGCCACGCTGAACGGGATGTTCGCGATCGCGATGGTCACCGCCGACGGCGGCGGGCTGGTGGCGCGCGACCCGATGGGCGTCAAGCCGCTGTACTGGGTCCGCGACGGTGACGTCACCCTGTTCGCCAGCGAGCTCCGTGCCTTCGACGACGACGACCGCCCGCACGTCGAGGCGTTCCCGCCGGGGTCCCTGTGGACAGCGGGTGCGGGCGTCGTGCGGTTCGCCGACGCCGTCCCGGTCGAGGTGCGGCCCGCGCGTCGGGCGCAGCACGAGACCTGGGACAACGTCGACCTCGACGAGGTCCGTGACGCGGTGATCGCCGCGGTGAAGCGGCGGATGATGAGCGACGTCGGGGTCGGGGTGTTCCTGTCCGGTGGGCTCGACTCCGCGCTGGTGGCCGCCATCGCCGCCCGCGAGGCGCACGGGCGGGTGCTGCCGACGTTCGCCGTCGGGACGCCGGGCAGCGGTGACCTGATCGCCGCTGCGCGCGTCGCCGGGCACATCGGCAGCGAGCACCACGAGATCGTGGTCACCGCCGACGCCATCTCCGACGCGCTCGACGAGGCCGTCACCGTCATCGAGCACTTCGATCCGGCGCTGGTCCGCAGCGCCGTGCCGAACCTGCTGCTCGCGCGCGAGGCGTCGAAGAAGGTGAAGGTCGTGCTCACCGGGGAGGGCGCCGACGAGCTGTTCGCCGGCTACTCCTACATGCACACCGACGAGTTCGCCGACCCCGACGCCCTGCACGCCGAGCTGGTGCGCAGCCTGGAGCAGCTGCACGGGCTCAACCTGCAGCGCTGCGACCGCACCACCATGTTCCACGGCCTCGAGGCCCGCGAGCCCTTCCTCGACGCGGCGCTCGTCCGTACGGCGATGGGGCTGCCGCCGGAGTGGAAGCAGCGCACCGGCGGCCGTCCGGAGAAGGCGCTGCTGCGCGAGGCGTTCACGGGCTGGTTGCCCGAGGACCTCCTGTGGCGCGGCAAGGAGCAGTTCGGCGACGGCTCGGGCGCGGGCACGGTGCTGGCCGCGCTCGCGGCGGAGCGGGTGGCGGGCACCGACACCGCGACGCCGCCGCAGACCCCCGCCGACTGCTGGCCGCTGCGCAGCGACGAGGAGGTCATGTACTTCGCGATCTGGAACCGGGAGTTCGCCGGCATCCGCGCCGACGTCACGCTGGAGCCGTTCGCGACGGCCTGAGCTACAGGTCGCCGCCCTCCTCGAGCAACCGGTCGATCTCGCGGCGCAGCAGGCCGAGGCGGGCCTCGCGCACCAGCGGTATGCCGCGACGCCTGCGCCTGACCTCGGTGACGTCGATGTCGACGGTGAGCAGCTGCTCCTCGTACCCCCTGCCCTCCGCGACGACCTCGCCCCACGGGTCGACGACGTGCGAGCCGCCCCAGAACCGCAGCTGCCCCTCGGTGCCGACGCGGTTCACGAACACCACGTAGAGCTGGTACATCCGCCCGTAGAACCGGGTGATGCCCTGCCAGTAGTCGCGGGAGTCGTAGTGCTCGGGGAACATGCTCTGCGCGCTCGCGGCCGGTACCAGCATGATCATCGCGCCGTCCTGCGTGGACAGGAACGCGAGCTGCGGCTGCCAGGCGTCGTTGCAGATCAGGGTGGCCGCGCGGTGCTTGCCGCCCTGCACGGGGTAGGCGCGCGAGGTCTGCCCCGGCAGGAAGTGCTTGCGCTCCTCGAAGATCGAGTAGTTCGGCAGGTAGAGCTTGCGGTGCACGTGCACCAGCTTCCCGCCCTCGAAGTAGGCGGCGCTGTTGTAGGTGTGCAGGCCGTGCGCCTGCGCCTCCGGGAACCCGACGAGCAGCCCGCCGCGGGCCTGTTTCGCCAGGTCGGTGAGCCGCGGGTCGTCCAGCGGCATCGACACGTCCTCGACGATGTCGGCCATGGAGAACCCGGTCAGCGACAGCTCCGGGAAGACCACGATGTCGGCGCCGGAGTCGTTGGCCTCGGCGATCGCCCGTCCGGCGCGCTCGATGTTGGCCGGGACGTCGCCGAGCACGGCGTCCACCTGGGCCAGGGCAAGTCGCATGGCGTCATTGTGCGGTTCCTCTGCCACGCTCCCGGAGTCGGCACACGCGGTGCCGGAACGGGAGGACTCATGGACGGACCGACCCGCCGCTCGTTGCACGGGGTGGCCGAGCTGATCATCGCCGGGCCGCAGCACCGGGCGCACGGCACGATCCGGCTGAGGGTGACCCAGGGCGGTTTCGGGGGCGTCGCGGTGCCGCTGCGGGTGGAGGGCACCGACCTGGTCTGGGACGGTGGCCGCTCCCCGCTGACCGGCACCTACCGGTCGCTGGCCGCCGTCGCCGGGATCGCCGATCCGGGCGCGCCCGACTCCTACGCCGACACCTCCGGTGTGGGTCTCGACGAGGAGATCGCCGTCGACGCCGTGTCGGCCGCCGCGCTGGCCGACTGGTTCGCCCGCGGTGACGCCGCCCTGCGCGCCTTCGCCCCCGATCTCGAGCCGGTGCTGTGGCCCGAGCACTTCGACCTGGCGCTGACGGTCGACGAGGTGAACTACGGTGTCTCACCGGGCGACGCGGGCCACCCGGACCCGTACGCGTACGTCGGCCCGTGGACCCCGCGGCAGGGGCCGTTCTGGAACGCGGACTTCGGGGCGCTGCGCCCGGCGTCCGAGCTGCCGGACGTCACCGCTCTGGCCGCCTTCTTCGCCGAGGGCCGCGCCGCGGAGCGCTGACCGGCCGCACCGCGCAGACCGCCGCGCACCGCGCAGACCGTGGGGTCACCGCGCAGGGCGCCGGTGGTCTGCGCGGTGACCGGGGGTCTGCGCGGTCAGGCGCGCACCGCCGTCACGGCCCGGTCCACGGGATCAGCGCATCGCGCGGTTGACCGCCGACACGACCGCCTTGAGCGACGCGCTCACGATCGAGCCGTCGACGCCGACACCCCAGAGGACCTTGCCCTCCACCGTGCACTCGACGTACGCGGCGGCGCGGGCGTCGTCACCGGAGGACATGGCGTGCTCGTGGTAGTCGAGGATCCGCACGTCGAAGCCGATGCCGGCCAGCCCGTCGACGAACGCGGCGAGCGGGCCGTTGCCGCGACCGTGGATCTCGTGCAGGTCGTTCTCGACGCGCACGGTCGCGACGATCTCGTCGGCACCCTCGCCGTCGCTGGTCAGGCGGTGGCGGATCAGCTTGAGCGGGGTGGCGCGGTCGAGGTACTCGGTCTCGAAGACGTCGCGCATCTCCTTGGGGGACACCTCGCCGCCCTCGGAGTCGGTGACCTCCTGGATCACCTTGGAGAACTCCATCTGGAGCCGCCGAGGCAGGTCCATCTGGTGCTCGGCCTTCATGATGTAGGCGACGCCGCCCTTGCCCGACTGCGAGTTGACCCGGATCACGGCCTCGTAGCTGCGGCCGATGTCCTTCGGGTCGACGGGCAGGTAGGGCACCTCCCACGCCTGCTGCGCGACGGGGACACCCGCCTCGTCGGCGGCCGCCCGCATCGCGTCGAAGCCCTTGTTGATCGCGTCCTGGTGGCTGCCGGAGAAGGCGGTGTAGACCAGGTCGCCGCCCCACGGGTGGCGCTCGGCCACGGGCAGCTGGTTGCAGTACTCGACGGTGCGACGGATCTCGTCGATGTCGGAGAAGTCGATCTGCGGGTCGATGCCCTGGGTGAACATGTTCATCCCCAGCGTCACCAGGTCGACGTTGCCGGTGCGCTCGCCGTTGCCGAACAGGCAGCCCTCGATCCGGTCGGCGCCGGCCTGGTAGCCCAGCTCGGCTGCGGCGACACCGGTGCCGCGGTCGTTGTGCGGGTGCAGGCTCAGCACGATGCCGTCGCGGCGCGCCAGGTTGCGGTGCATCCACTCGATGCTGTCGGCGTAGACGTTCGGCGTGGCCATCTCCACCGTGGCCGGCAGGTTGACGATCATCGGCGACTCGGGCGTCGGCTGCCAGATCCCGCTGACGGCGTTGCAGACGTCGACGGCGTACTGGAGCTCGGTGCCGGTGTAGGACTCGGGGGAGTACTCGAAACGCCAGTCGGTGTTCGGGTACTTCTCGCTGAACCGCAGGACCTCCTCGGCCCCGTCGGTGGCGATCTTGGCGATGCCGGCGCGGTCGGAGCGGAAGACGACCCGGCGCTGCAGGATCGACGTCGAGTTGTAGACGTGCACGATCGCGCGCGCCGCCCCCTCGCACGCCTGGTAGGTGCGCTCGATCAGCTCCGGGCGGGCCTGCGTCAGCACCTGGATCGTGACGTCGTCCGGGATCAGGTCCTGCTCGATGATCTCGCGGACGAAGTCGAAGTCGGTCTGGCTCGCGGCCGGGAACCCGACCTCGATCTCCTTGTAGCCCATGCGGACGAGCAGCTCGAACATGCGGCGCTTGCGTGCCGGGCTCATCGGGTCGATCAGGGCCTGGTTGCCGTCGCGCAGGTCGACCGCGCACCACATCGGGGCGGTGGTGATGACCTTGTCGGGCCAGGTGCGGTCGGGCAGCGACACCGGCTCGACCAGGTCGTGGAACGGCCGGTAGCGGTCGACCGGCAGGTGCGAGCCGAGCTGGGGGTTCCAGACGGGCTGGCCGTCGGGCGCGGGCCGGGACGGCGTGCGCAGGCGGCTCTGCGAGGAGGAGGTGTAGGCATCGGGCGAGGTGGTCACGAGAAACATGCTCCAGGTGTGGGCCGATCAGGGAAGACCGGCGCACGCCGAGAACCCGCGACGAGGGGCCGGTCGGTCAGACCCCGCCGCGGCAACCAAGGAGCAGGCGCGCCACGTCTACGACCCTAGCCCGGACCCCCGTCCCGGCCGCAACCCCCATCCGATCCGTGCATCACCCGATCGGGTGATACCTATGAGTAGGGTCGGGATCCGGCGTTCTGTCACCATGGCCGCCAACCGGTCGACGGCAACGAGGGTGGGGCACAAGTGGCAACGGGAACCACGGCGCGGCGGGGCATCGACGCCCTCGCGAACGTCCTGCGGATCATCGGGATGGCCGTCGTGCTCGTCCTGGTCGTGTTCATCGTCCTCACGCTCCTGGACGCGAACCCCGAGAACGGGCTCACCACGCTGGTCACGGACCTGGCGAACACGTTCGACCTCGGGCTCTCGGACCTGTTCCAGCCCGCGGAGCCCAAGCTCGGCGTGGTCCTGAACTACGGCACCGCCGCGATCATCTGGTTCGCGATCACCACGGTCGTCGTCCGCCTGATCCGCCGCGCGGGCTGAGCCGGCGGCCGGCCGCCCGGTCGGTGACCGGCCACCGGCCACCCGCGGGGAATCAACTCGTGGTGGTCCGCGCCGTGGCGGCGTTGTTGCGCAGGTTCGGGTCGGCGACCCGCAGCGAGGTCCCGGCCGCGGCCAGCGTCTGCGTCCCACGCACGCCCCGGTCGACGGCGACGGTGACGGTGTAGGTCACGGTCGCCCCCGAGGCGACCGACGGCGTCACGAACGCGACGGCCCGCCCGTCGCGGGCGACGATCCCACCGCCGCCCGCGGTGATCCGCAGGCCCTTGGGCACCGTGACGCCCGAGGCGACGGAGGTCGCTGTGGCCGGCCCGGCGTTGCGCACCGTCAGGGTCGCGGTGAACGTCGCGCCCTGCCGCGCCGTGGCCGGTGCCGTGAGCGCGACGGAGACGTCGGCACGGGCGGGGCCCACCACCGGGGCGGGGGTGACGGTCAGGGCGTAGGTCGTCGTCAGGGCGCCGCTGGTGGCCGTCACCGTGACCGGGCCCGCGGTGGCGCCCGCGGTCAGCGTCGGGCTGACGGCGACCCCGGAGGCGTTGGTCGTCGTGCTCGCGGTGGCCGACGTCCCGAAGGCGGCGCTGCCGCCCGTCACGGCGAACGTGACGGGTGCGTTCGGTGCCGGGGCGCCGGCGCCCGTGACGGTCGCGGTGAGGGGCCGGGCGAACGCCCTGCCGACCTCGGCGGACTGGCCGCCGCCGTCGGTCGCGGCGATGGTGCTCGCCACCACGGGGTTGTCGAAGTCGTAGGTGGTGTCGTTGACGGAGAGCAGGTCGACGCCCGCCCGCAGGCCGGGGTTGCCGCCGCCCTGGTTGACGCTGACGAGACCGACCGTCGCGTCACCCTGCGCGGCCTTCACCTCGGCGAACGTCGCGGTGTACGTGGCGAAGCCGTACTTGTTGGGTGCACCCGTCGCGGTGAGGTCTCCACTCGCCCACCAGCCGCCGTTGCTGGTTGACGGGGACCAACGCTGCCAGGTGCCGGAGACGACCGGGGCTGTGTAGAGGGGCTCCCAGACCAGCGTGGTGAAGCCCTGCGAGGTGGTGATCCCGACGTTGAGGGCGGGGGCCTGCTGCGCGTTGCCGGTGCCCACCTGCTCGACCAGCGTCCGGTACTCGAGCGCGGTGATCTCGGAGAGCTTCCGCCCCGCGAAGGCCGTGGTGGAGACCGTGGCCTTGTCGTTGCCCGCCGGGGTGTCGATGCGTAGGTAGCCGGTTCCGGACTCGGCCCGGACGTCGTCGACGACGGTCGCGCTGCCGCCGTCGCGCCTGGACTCGCACAGCGGAGTGGTCGCGCTGCACACCTGGGTGATGTCGGCGTCGGACACGCGGACGGTGCTCGCCGCGGACGCGGTACCGGCGCCGATCGCCAGCCCGGCGAGGACGGTGGCGGCGACCGCGACGGCGGTGCCGGCCCGGGTCGTCCGGCGGAGGAGACGGGGCAGGGGTGAACGCACGGGCACTCCACGATGAGCAGGGCGGTGGGCGCGGGTTTCGTCCACCGGCCCTCCATCGCGAGGATCACGCTCCGTGTTGCACTCCTACCGGTTCCGTCATCGATTTTGATGAGGGACGGCCTGTGGCGTCAGTCATCTCGATCGGCCCCGCCACCGCGTGCCGGTACTGTCAACACCCGACCAGCGCCCTCACGGGCGATGAGCCCACGGGCGCGGAGTTCCCGCCGTGCCGGTTACAGGAGGTCGGCGTGGCCCTCGTCGTGCAGAAGTACGGCGGATCATCCGTCCAGGACGCGGACCGCATCAAGAAGGTCGCGGAACGGATCGTCCGGACGCACAAGGAGGGTCACGACGTCGTCGTCGTCGCCTCGGCGATGGGTGACACCACCGACGAACTCCTCGACCTCGCCGAGCAGGTGTCGCCCGCGCCCCCGCCGCGCGAGCTCGACATGCTGCTGACCGCGGGCGAGCGCATGTCCAACGCCCTTCTGGCCATGGCGATCCACGCGCTGGGTGTGGAGGCGCGGTCGTTCACGGGGTCGCAGGCCGGGATGGTCACCACCTCCAAGCACGGCGACGCGCGCATCGTGAACGTCAACCCGCAGCGGTTGCGCGAGGCCCTCGACGAGGGCTCGATCGTGCTGGTCGCCGGGTTCCAGGGCGTCAGCCAGGACTCCAAGGACGTCACGACGCTGGGCCGGGGCGGCTCCGACACCACCGCCGTCGCCCTCGCCGCCGCGCTGCACGCCGACGTCTGCGAGATCTACACCGACGTCGACGGCATCTTCTCCGCCGACCCGCGCATCGTCGGCGACGCGCAGCTGATCGACCAGATCACCTACGAGGAGATGCTGGAGATGGCCGCGTGCGGGGCGAAGGTGCTGCACCTGCGCGCCGTCGAGTACGCCCGGCGCTACAACGTCCCGCTGCGGGTGCGCAGCTCGTACACCGACAAGCCGGGCTCGCTCGTCACCGGCTCGATCGAGGAGATCCCCTTGGAGAACGCGATCATCACCGGGGTCGCGCACGACCGGTCCGAAGCGAAGATCACCGTGACCGACGTTCCGGACAACCCCGGCATGGCGGCACGGATCTTCCGGACCGTCGCCGACGCCGAGATCAACATCGACATGGTGCTGCAGAACGTCAGCCGCACCTCCGACCGGCTCACCGACATCACGTTCTCGCTGCCGCGCACCGACGGCGCCCGCGCGGTCGCCGCGCTCACCGCGGTGCAGCCGGAGATCGGGTTCGCCGAGATCCTGCACGACGAGGAGGTCGGGAAGGTGTCGCTGATCGGGGCCGGGATGCGCAACCACCCCGGCGTCACCGCCACCTTCTGCGAGGCCCTGTCCGAGGCCGGAGTGAACATCGAGACGATGAACACCTCGGAGATCCGGATCTCGGTGATCTGCCGGGTCGACCAGCTCGACGACGCGGTCCAGGCCCTGCACAAGGCGTTCGACCTCGGCGGCAGCGAGCAGGCCGTCGTGCACGGGGGGACCGGGCGATGAGCGAGCGTGCGAGCGATCCATCGACACCGCGCGTCCGGGCAGTGCCGACCGAGCGCAGTGAGGGAGAGCGATGACGGTTCTGGCGATCGTGGGTGCCACCGGCGCGGTGGGTTCCACGATGATCGAGATCATCGATGCGCGCGAGAGCGTGCCGTGGTCGGAGATCCGGCTCGTCGCCTCGGCCCGCTCGGCGGGCAAGGTGCTGAAGGTCCGCGGCGAGGACGTCACGGTCCGGCTGCTGGAGCCCGAGGTCTTCGACGGCGTGGACATCGCGCTGTTCGACGTGCCCGACGAGGTCAGTGCCGAGTGGGCGCCGGTCGCCGCGTCCCGCGGTGCGGTCGCCGTCGACAACTCCGGTGCGTTCCGGATGGACCCCGAGGTGCCGCTGGTGGTGCCCGAGGTCAACGCCGACGAGGCCGCGAACCGGCCGAAGGGGATCATCGCGAACCCCAACTGCACGACGCTGTCGATGATGGCCGCGATGGGCGCGCTGCACCGCGAGTTCGGCCTCACCGCGCTGGTCGTCTCGTCGTACCAGGCGGCCTCGGGGGCGGGCCAGGGCGGGATCGACCGCCTGCAGGCCGAGCTGTCCGCGGTCGCGGGCAAGGACCTCGGCTCGCGCAGCGGCGACGTCGCCGAGGCGCTGGCCGACCTGCCCGACGAGTCGCCGTTCCCGGCGCCCCTCGCGCTCAACGTCGTGCCGTGGGCGGGTTCGCTCAAGGACGGCGGCTGGAGTTCCGAGGAGCTCAAGGTGCGCAACGAGTCGCGCAAGATCCTCGGCATCCCCGACCTCAAGGTGTCGGCCACCTGCGTGCGCGTGCCCGTGGTCACGACGCACTCGCTCGCGGTGCACGCCACGTTCTCCCGCGAGGTCACGGTCGAGGCCGCGCACAAGGTCCTCGGCGCCCAGCCGACGATCGTGCTGCGCGACGACCCGGCCGCGGGCGAGTGGCCGACGCCGGCCGACGCGGTGGGCGGCGACCCGACGGTCGTCGGGCGGATCCGGCAGGCGCTGGACTTCCCCGACACCCTGGAGCTGTTCGTCTGCGGCGACAACCTCCGCAAGGGCGCGGCGCTGAACACCTACGAGATCGCCGAGACGGTGGCCGCGACCCTCTAGAGAGGGAGCCGGAGCCGGGTCACCACGGCCCGGTGGTCGCTTCCGGTCACGTCATGGACCGTGAACGACTCCGCGGTGATGCCGTCGGTGGCGACCACATGGTCGATCTGGGTACCGAGCAGGCGCGGGGCGGCGGACGGCCAGGTGCCGACGAGGCCGGCGCCCGCCTGCTCGGCGGCGTCACCGCAGCCCGCGGTGCCCGCCCGGAACGGGGAGTGGTCGAGGGAGGCGTTGAAGTCGCCGGCGACCACGGCGGGCGTCGGACCCGCGCACCAGGTGGCCACGTGCGCCTGGTCGGCGGCCCACTGCGGCACCCGACCGGGTGTCGGGGCTGCGGAGTGGAACGCCACGAACCGCAGCGCGCCCAGCGCTCCGCCGGTGAGCACCACCGACGCCTCCGACGTCCCGCCGTCGACGGTCGCGGTGAGCTCGCCGAGGCGGGTGCGGGCCAGCGCGCTGACGCCCGACACGTCGGGGCCGCTGTCGGTGGAGCCGTAGGACCGGTAGCCCAGGGGCTCCACCAGCGGGGCCAGCCGCTCGCGGAAGCGCGGACCGGCCTCCGGGATCGACACCAGGTCCGGCTGCTCGGCGGCGATCAGCGCGGCGACGTCCGCCACGTCGGCCCCGCCCTCGTAGACGTTGACGGCGAGCACCGTCAGCGCCGGTCCGTCGCCCGCGCTCCCGGCGATCGCGCGGGCGGGCAGCGTGCTCGCCGCGAGCAGGAGCACCGCCAGCACGCCGACGGCGAGCGGGAGAGCCCGGCGGGTGAGCAGCAGGACGGCGAGCGGCACGGCGAGCACCGCGGTCGTGACCGCCAGCACGGCCGGGCGGAACGCGACGATCTGCGCGAACGGCGTGCGTACGTCGAGGCCGAGCAGGTCGGGCACGAGGAGCAGGGCCAGCCCGAGCACCACCGCCGCGGAGACCGCGTACCCCACTACCCGGAGCGGGAGCGTTCCCGTGGGCCGGGCGGGAGCGGGTGCGTGACTCATCCCCGTCGAGTGTGCCCGTGCCGCCCGTCCGATGACGGGGGTCGGGCCCGATCCGCACGGGATCTCCACGGGATCGTCACAGGGCCGCCGGCACCCGACGGCCGAGCAGTGCCGCGACCCCGGCCAGTGCCGCTCCGACGACCCCGACCACCACGATCGCGACGGCGGGGGAGGCGGTGTCGATCAGCAGACCGGCCAGCGGCGTGCCCGCGGCCGCGCCCAGCGTGGTGGCCGATCCGTGCAGCCCGGTGACGACGCCGCGAGCCGGTTCCGGGGCGAGCACGGACACGCGCTCCGACCCCGCGGCGAGCGCGATGGCGTACACCGGTCCGACGCCCTGCACGCTCGCGATCACCGAGAGCTCGGTGCCGAAGAGGAGCAGCACGGTGGCGGCGGTGCCCAGCAGGGCCGCCACCAGCCACCGGTCGAGCCACGTCCGGACGGATGGCGGGCGCTCGCCGGGCTCGGCCGTGCCCGTGCGGGTCGGCGGGTCCAGCACCCAGAACGCGAGGCCCGTGGCCACCCAGCCGGCGCCGACCACCGCCATCGCGACGGGGCTGGACAGCGTCACCACCAGCAGCGACCCGACCGCCGGCCCGATGATGTACGACACCTCCACCGACATGGAGTCGAGCGCGAAGGCGGGCCGCCTGCTGCCCTCGGGGACCGCCGACGCCAGTGCCTGCCGGATGATCGAGTACACCGGGAACGCGAGCAGGCCGCCCAGGAACGCCCCCACCAGCAGGGTCGGGTAGGTCAGGTACGGCGCCACCGACCAGAACACGGCCGCGGCGGCGGTCGTGACGGCCAGCATGGTGCGCAACCCGCGACGGTCGACGAAGCGCCCGAGCGTCGGCGCGCCGATCGCCATACCGATCGTGGACGCCGCCCCGACCGCCCCCGCGGCCGCGTAGCCGAGGTCGAGGGTGAGGACCACATGCAGCGTCAACGTTATCGCCGCGGCCGAGGCGGGTACCCGGGCGAGGAGCGATACGGTCATCAGCGGGGCGACGCCGGGCAGGGCGAGCACTCCGCGATAGCCGGGCGTCATACCCCCCACCACAGCAAGGAGTCACCCGTGACGGCAAGCCAGAGGCCGGCCACCACCACCGACGGCGGGGCCCCCGTGGCCAGCGACGAGCACTCGCTCTCCGTCGGACCCGACGGGCCGTTGGTCCTCAACGACCACTACCTGATCGAGCAGATGGCGAACTTCAACCGGGAGCGCATCCCGGAGCGCCAGCCGCACGCGAAGGGCGGTGGCGCGTTCGGCACGTTCACCGTGACCCAGGACGTCAGCGCGTACACCCGGGCCGCGGTGTTCCAGCCGGGCACCGTGACCGAGGCCGTCATGCGCTTCTCGACCGTGGCGGGTGAGCGGGGCAGCCCCGACACCTGGCGCGACCCCCGCGGCTTCTCGCTCAAGCTCTACACCACCGAGGGCAACCTCGACCTGGTCGGCAACAACACCCCGGTCTTCTTCCTGCGCGACCCGATGAAGTTCCAGCACTTCATCCGCAGCCAGAAGCGCCGCGCGGCCAACAACCTGCGCGACCACGACATGCAGTGGGACTTCTGGACGCTCGTGCCGGAGTCGGCGCACCAGGTCACCTGGCTGATGGGCGACCGGGGCATCCCGAAGACGTGGCGTCACATGAACGGCTACTCGAGCCACACCTACATGTGGATCAACGCCGAGGGCGAGAAGTTCTGGGTCAAGTACCACTTCAAGACCGACCAGGGCGTCGAGCACCTGACGCAGGACGAGGCCGACGACCTCGCGGGCAAGGACGGCGACGCCCACCAGCGCGACCTCTACGACTCGCTCGAGGCCGGCGACTTCCCGTCCTGGACGCTGAAGATGCAGATCATGCCGTTCGAGGACGCGAAGACCTACCGCTACAACCCGTTCGACCTCACCAAGGTGTGGCCGCACGCCGACTACCCGCTGATCGAGGTCGGGACGCTGCAGCTCAACCGCAACGTCACCGACTACCACTCCCAGGTCGAGCAGGCGGCGTTCGAGCCGAACAACCTCGTGCCCGGCACCGGCCTCTCGCCGGACAAGATGCTGCTGGCCCGCGGGTTCTCCTACTCCGACGCGCACCGCGCCCGGCTCGGGGTCAACTACAAGCAGATCCCGGTCAACGCCCCGATCTCGCCCGTCCACAGCTATTCCAAGGACGGCGCGATGCGGATCACCCCGGTCGCCGACCCGGTGTACGCGCCGAACTCCTACGGCGGCCCGCAGGCCGACCCGTCGCGGACCGACGACGGCGGAACCTGGTACTCCGACGGCGAGATGGTGCGCACCGCGTACACGCTCCGTCCCGACGACGACGACTGGGGCCAGGCCGGCACGCTGGTCCGCGACGTGTGGGACGACGAGGAGCGCGCACGCTTCGTCGAGAACGTCTCCGGTCACCTCGCCGACGGCGTCTCCGAGCCCGTCCTGGTCCGCGCGTTCGAGTACTGGCGCAACGTCGACAAGGAGATCGGCGAGCGCGTCGAGACCGCGACCCGGGCGCTGCTCACGAAGTAGAGCCGCCTTCCCCCGATCGGCCCTCGCACCGTTGCGGTGCGGGGGCCGACCCATGTGTGGGGATCATCACGCGGGGTCGACGCAACCTGCTCCGATGTCACCTGGTCGAGCTACGCGTCCGGCCGGATCGACCGAACCGGCGGAGTTGTCGTCACCTTGTGTTGTGTAACAGGCTCCGGCTGCCGCCACGATCACGCTCGTGAGTGAAGTCCATCGGGGGTAGTTGCGTGCACGACAGTCCGACCATCGGCCCGGAGACCGGTGCGTTCGCCGTCCGCGATTTCAGCCAGCTCTCGGGGGAGATCACGGAGGCGGGGCCGGGTTACCGGGTCCGTTTCCGCGGGGTGCACGCGTCGTCGGGCCGTCGCTCGTGGCTGGTGTCGCTGTTGATCATCACGCTCAACGTGGCGTTCGAGGCGGCTTTCGTCTACTGGCTCCTGCAGCCCTCGCACACGCCGGACATCGACACGACGCGGCCGTGGACCGTGGCCGCGAACGTCTTCGTCATCGCCTCCATCGCTCTGGTGGAGGGGCTGCGGCTGGTCAACGTGTTCTCGCTGTCGCTGGCCTCGATGCTCGCGCGCGACCCGATCCCGGTGCGCCCGGACCCCCGCCTGCGCGTCGCGTTCCTCACCACGATCGTGCCGGGCAAGGAACCGTTGGAGATGGTCCGCGCAACGGTGCACGCCGCGCGCCGCATCCGCCATGACGGCGTGTTCCACGTGTGGCTGCTCGACGAGGGCGACGACCCGGCCGTGAAGGAGATGTGCCGCGCCGAGGGCGTCCGGCACTTCACCCGGCGGGGGATCCCCGAGTACAACCAGCCGACCGGCCACTTCAAGGCGAAGACCAAGCACGGCAACTACAACGCCTGGGTCGACCGCTACGGCCACCGCTACGAGGTCTTCCTCTCCGTCGACCCCGACCACGTGCCGCTGCCCAACTACGCGCAGCGGATGCTCGGCTACTTCCGCGACCCCGACGTCGCGTTCGTCGTCGGACCGCAGTGCTACGCGAACGTCGACAACTTCGTCACCAAGGGTGCGGAGAGCCAGCAGTTCCCGTTCCACAGCGTGATCCAGCGCGCGGCCAACGCGTACGAGTCCCCGATGCTCGTCGGCACGAACAACGCGATCCGGATCGACGCTCTGGTCTGCATCGGCGGGTTCGCCGACTCCATCACCGAGGACATGGCGACGGGGCTCGCGATCCACTCCCGCCGCAACCCCGTGACCGGGGCGAAATGGAAGTCGGTCTACACCCCCGACGTCGTCGCGGTCGGCGAGGGACCGTCGTCCTGGAGCGACTACTTCTCCCAGCAGCTGCGGTGGTCGCGGGGCACCTTCGAGATCCTCTCCGGCCCGTTCTGGAAGCGGCTGCGCCGGCTCACCCCCGGCCGGACCCTGCACTACCTCCTCATCACGACGTTCTACCCGTCGATGGCGGCGGGCTGGATCCTCGGCGGCGTCAACGCCGTCCTCTACCTGACGATGGGCGTCTCCGGCATCGTCGTCCCACCGCAGCTGTGGCTCGCGCTCTACATCGACGCCACCGCGTTCCAGCTGTGGGTCTACATCCGCAACCGGCGCTACAACGTCAGCCCGTACGAGGAGGAGAACTCGCCGGGCGTGCGCGGGATGGCGATGTCGGTCATCTCGTCGCCGATCTACGCGAGCTCGCTGATCGCGACCCTGCTGCGGCGGCCCGCGAAGTTCGTCGTCACGCCCAAGAGCGACGCCGCCACCCGCGACCGGCTGATCACCTTCCGCCGGCACCTGCAGTGGACGGCCCTGCTCGGCGTCGCGCTCGCCGGTTCGGTCGTGCTGGGCTACGCGAACCTCGAGGTCATGATGTGGCCCGCGCTCGCGCTGCTGATCAGCCTCGCACCGGTGGCGCTGTGGTGGCTCAACGCCGACGTCACGCGAAGCGTCGCGACCGGGGCCGAGGTCGTCGACGCCGCGGTGGACGCCGACCCGGTCGTGCTCGCCAACGCGGTCCGTCCCGACGACCTCGACGACGACCCGGACGCCGGCGACGAGCCGCCCCGCACGTCGCTGCGGGGTGTGCCGATCGAGCCCCGCAAGCCCGATGCCCGCAAGCCGGACCTGCGCGAGACCGCTCCTCGCACGCCCGAACCCCGGAGGCCGGACACCGCAGCGGCCGGCCCGCAGCCGCCGGCGCCGTGGACGGGACCAGCCCCGCGGCCGCCGATGCGGGGCCCCGGCGGTCCGGTGCGGGTGCCGCTGCAGCCGGACCACGCGCGGCCGGGCCTGCCGCCCGCCCCGCGGCCGCCGATGCGGCACGACCCGGCCCGACCTCCGGCGCGCCACGACGGCCCGCCCGCGCAGCGCGAGGCCCCCCGGCCCGGTGTGCCCGTGGGCTCGCGGCCCGTGCAGCCGCGGCCCTACGTCGAACCTCCGGTGCGCGACCAGCAGGCCCCGCCCGGCGGGCTGCCGGTGGTCCCCCGCGTCGCGCCCACCCCCCGACCCCGCCCCGACGGCACCGAGACGAGGAGCGACCCGACGTGAGGCGCCTGCTGCGCAGAACCCTGTCCGCGATCACCCGGCGCGGGCGGATCCTCACGATCATCCTGGCGCCGACCGTGCTGATCGCGGTGAACGTCCCGCCCGCCATCGCGTTCGTCACGGAGATCCGTCACCAGCAGCTCATCGACAGCCCGGGGTACAAGGCCGAGTTCGGCCACTGGGACGTCGTCGAGCTGCCGGAGGGCCTGCAGATCAACGCGATCCACGCCGCGCTGCTCCCCACCGGCAAGGTGCTGATCATCGCCGGGTCCGGCAACGACCGCGCTCAGTTCGACGCCGGCACGTTCAAGAGCCTGCTCTACGACCCGGCCACCGGGCAGGCGCGCCTGGTGCTCACCCCGGCCGACCTGTTCTGCGGCGGCCACGCGTTCCTCCCCGACGGCAACCTGCTCGTCGCGGGCGGCACACAGCGCTACGAGGTGCTCGAGGGCGACGTCACGCTCGCGGCGGGCGCGATGCGCGTGAAGAACGAGTCCCCGGCGGCCGCGCGCGACTTCCCCGAGGGCACCGAGTTCGTCTCCCCGGACGGCCGGACCTACCGCGCGACGAGCGCGTTCACCGTGCCGGCGGCGTCGAAGGTGATCGAGCGCGACGGCTCGGCGACGGTGACCGCCAGCGAGAGCGAGGTGTGGGTCGAGTCCGTGGTCGAGGGGGCTCCCGGGGTCACCGCGGACCCGTCCAAGTACGTCATCACCGGCCTGGCCGGTGAGGACGCGCAGAACCTCTACGGCCTGGCCGAGGCGATGAACCTGGACAAGCAGGACTACCAGGGGATCGCCGACTCCTACGAGTTCGACCCCGTGACCGAGGAGTACGTGCAGGTCGGGGACATGGTGCACAAGCGCTGGTACCCGAGCCTGACGCCGCTCTCCGACGGCACGGTGCTCTCGGTGTCGGGCCTCGACGGGCTCGGCCAGATCCTGGACGGGCAGAACGAGACCTACGACCCGGTCACGCAGGTGTGGACCGAGCGGCCGGACCTGCGCCGCTACTTCCCGTCCTACCCGGCGCTGTTCCAGACCGCGCAGCCCGACCAGCTGTTCTACTCCGGATCGACCACCGGCTACGGCCCGGCGCAGCAGGGCCGCGAGCCCGGGCTCTGGAACCTGGCGGACAACACGTTCGCGCCCGTTCCGGGCCTGCGCGACCCCGACCTCGTCGAGACCTCCGGGTCGGTGTGGGCCGGTCCGGTGCAGGACCAGCGGATGCTCGTCGTCGGTGGGGGTGGGGTGGGGGAGTCGCCGCTGTCCACCGCGCGCACCGACGTCATCGACCTCACGGCCGAACAGCCCGCCTACACCCCGGGCCCGGACCTGCCCGAGCCCACGCGCTACCCCAACGTCGTGACGCTGCCGACCGACGAGATCCTCATCGCCGGCGGCTCGCGGGACTACCGGGGCAAGGGGCAGAGCCACATCTTCGAGGCCAGCCTCTACACGCCGTCGTCGAACACGATCCGCCCGGTCGCGGAGTCGTCGGTGGGCCGTGACTACCACTCCGCGGGCATCCTGCTGCCCAACGGGCAGGTGATCGTGATGGGCGGCGACGCGCTGTTCTCCGACGTCCTCAACACCCGCGACGCCGACTTCGAGCACCGCCTGGAGATCTTCACCCCGCCGTACATGTTCCGGGGGGAGCGCCCGGAGATCACCGACGCGCCGGCCGCCGTCGCGCTGGGCGAGACCATGACGGTCGCCACGCCGGACGCGGAGCGGATCGACCGCGCCCGGCTGATCCGTCCGAGTGCCGCGACCCACGTCACGGACCTGGAGCAGCGCTCCGTCGCCCTCGACGTGGAGAAGCGACCGGACGGGACACTCGGGCTGGCCGTCCCGGCCGAGGCCACCCTGGCGCCGCCGGGCTTCTACATGCTGTTCCTCGTCGACGACCAGGGCACGCCGTCGGTCGCGAGATGGGTGCAGGTGACATGAGGACGCCAGGCGGCCTGACCGCGCTGCTCCTCGGGGCGGTGCTGCTCGGCGGGTGCTCGACGGCCGTGGAGCCGCCCGCGACGGCGCCCGCCGCGGTGTCGGCCCCGTCCGGGTTCTACGTCGACCCCGCGTCGGAGGCCGCCGCCCAGGTGACGCGGTGGGAGGCCGAGGGACGCACCGACGACGCCGAGCTGATCCGCCGGATCTCCGACCAGCCGTTCCCGCTGTGGGCGACCGGAGACACCGAGCAGGTGCGGGTGGAGGTCGCCGACTACGTGGAGCGGGCGGAGGCGGCGGACGCCCGGCCGCTGCTCGTGGCCTACAACATCCCGCACCGCGACTGCGGCAGCTTCTCCGCTGGTGGAGCGGGTGACGGCGACTCCTATCTCGAGTGGGTCGACCTGCTCGCCGACACGATCCGCGACAGTGACGCCACCGTGGTCCTGGAGCCCGACGCGGTGCCCCACGAGCTGTCCGGCTGCGTCGACGGCGCGTTGCGCGACGAGCGCTACGAACTGCTCGGCTCGGCGATCGACACCCTCAAGGACGCGGGCGCCACCGTCTACCTCGACGCGGGCAACCCCGGATTCATCTCCGACGTCGACGCCCTCGCCGAGGCGCTGCGCCGCTCCGGCATCGACCGGGCCGACGGCTTCTCGCTCAACGTCGCCAACTTCCGCTCGACGGAGGTCAACGTCGAGTTCGGCACGGAGCTCTCCGAGCGGCTCGACGGCGCGCGGTTCGTCGTCGACACCAGCCGCAACGGTGCGGGCGCCCCGCCCCAGGGCGACATCGACGGCGCTCCGAGCTTCTGCAACCCGCCCGACCGCGCGCTGGGGGCCGCGCCGACCCTGGACGCGGGCCACCCGCTGGTCGACGCGCTGTTGTGGGTCAAGCGCCCCGGGGAGTCCGACGGCGCGTGCCGCGCGGGCGAGCCGGAGGCCGGGCAGTGGTACCCGGACTACGCGCTGGGGCTGGCCGAACGCGCGTCCTGAACGGGGCCGCCGGACTGTGGCGCGGGGCACAATCCCCATGCGAGAGTGGCGGGGCGCCGACGCCGACCTGCAGACCGGTCAACCATGCAGGCAGGCCCGGGTTTCCCGGGGGCCAGGCGCGCCCGCCCTCGACCTCCCTGGAGGAGCCCACCATGGCCAGCATCACATTCGACGCTGCCTCGCGCACGTACCCGGGTGCCCCGCACCCCGCCGTCGACGCGCTCGACCTCGACATCGCCGACGGCGAGTTCCTCGTCCTCGTCGGCCCCTCCGGTTGTGGCAAGTCCACCTCGCTCCGCATGCTGGCGGGGCTGGAGGAGGTCACCGGCGGGCGGATCTTCATCGGCGACAAGGACGTCACGCACCTGCCGCCGAAGGACCGCGACATCGCGATGGTGTTCCAGAACTACGCGCTGTACCCGCACATGACCGTCGCCGACAACATGGGTTTCGCGCTCAAGATCGCGGGCATGGGCAAGGAGGAGATCCGCAAGCGCGTCGAGGAGGCCGCGGATGTGCTCGACCTCCGCGCCTTCCTCGACCGCAAGCCGAAGGCGCTGTCCGGCGGACAGCGCCAGCGCGTCGCGATGGGTCGCGCGATCGTCCGCAGCCCGCAGGTCTTCCTCATGGACGAGCCACTGTCCAACCTCGACGCCAAGCTCCGCGTCCAGACCCGCACGCAGATCGCGGCACTCCAGCGGCGCCTGGCCACCACCACCGTCTACGTCACCCACGACCAGGTCGAGGCCATGACGATGGGCGACCGTGTCGCGGTGCTGAAGGACGGGCTGCTCCAGCAGGTCGACACCCCGCGCAACCTCTACGACCGCCCCGACAACGTGTTCGTCGCCGGTTTCATCGGCTCACCCGCGATGAACCTCGCCGATGTCCCGATCTCGGAGGAGGGCGCGGAGATCGGCGGGCACACGCTGCCGCTGCAGCGCTCGGTGCGCTCGGCGCTGTCGGCCGAGGGCGCGCGCACGGCGACGCTCGGGTTCCGTCCCGAGTCGATCTCCGTCGTGGGCGACGGGGAGGGGTTCCCCTTCGAGGTCGTCGTCGTCGAGGAACTCGGGTCCGACGCGTTCGCCTACGGCAGCCTGAAGGTCGACGACGGCTCCGCGGCGGGTGACGCCGAGCTGCTCACCGTGCGCGTCGACGCCCGCACGCCCCCGCGCAAGGGCGAGATCATCCACCTGGCCATCCGCCCGGGCGAGGAGCACGTCTTCTCTCCCGGTACCGGCTCGCGGATCGCCCCCGCCGAGGCCTGACCCCCGATCCGGGAGGGGATCGTCCGTCAGCGTGGACGGGCGGCCCCCTCCTGCACTACCCGACCAGGGTGCCGCTGGACGTCGGTAGGGCGGCGCGCAGCCGCACCTCGCCGTCGGAGATCTCCGCCGACGGGCGCAGTCCGGCCCGGCGCAGCAGGCGGGTGACGCCGAGGTCGTCCGGACGGGCGACGCCCGTCAGCTCCGTGAGCCCGCGGTCGGCGGCCATGTCGGCCATCCGCCGCAGCAGGGCCGTGCCGACGCCGCGGCCGTGCCAGGCGTCCGCGACGAGCACGCCGAACCGCGCTGCCGTCGGGCCGTCGGGGCCGAAGGTGGCGATGCCCACGGCGCTGCCGCCGTCGACGGTGATGGCGAGGACGGCCTCGCCGTCGTCACCCCCGAGGAGCCGCTCCAACTCGGCGCCGTCGAGGCGTGGAGCGGGGCTGAGGAAGCGCGACCGCCGGGTGGCGGGGGAGCAGCGGGCGTGCAGGGCCGCGACCAGCGGGGCGTCGCCCGGGGTCGCGGCGCGCATCCGGACCTCGGAGCCGTCGCGCAGGAGCAGGATGCGGTCGTCGCGCTCGGGCGCGGCGGGGGTGCGCAGCGCGAGCTGCGCCGCGAGCTCCAGCAGCGCCGCCGCGCGGGAGATCTCGGTCGCGGTGAACGGCCACGCCCGGCCGAGGCGGAGCTGACGCGCACCCACGCGCAGTGCGTGGGTGTGGCCGCCCGGGTCGGGGTCGGCCGGGTCGACCAGGCGGGCCCGCAGCATCGTCGCGACCGCGCGCGGGGCGCTGCCCGGATCGGCCGCGACCATCCGGGCGAGCGCCAGAGCGGTCGTCGCGGGGTCGGCGAGTTCCTGGGCGTCGGCCCGCACCAGCAACGAGCACGGGATCCCGGCGCGCTCGATCGCGGCCGCCATCTCCGCCGCGTCGATCCCGGTGGGTACCCGGACCAGCAGTTCGTCGGTGACCGATCCGTCGTCGGCGGGCTCCCCGACGACGTGCAGCGAGATGATGTTGCATCCCGCGTCACCGACCGCCGTGGCGAGCTCGCCCAGCCGGCCGGGCCGGTCCTCCAGCTCCACGTGCACGCGCCACAGCATCGAGCCGCCACCTCCTCGGGACGTCCGCCATCGTGCGCGCCGCGTGTTTCCGTCCGGCTACCGACGCGTGACGGCGCGGGGTCGTCGACCGGAGGTATGTTGTGCACGACAGATTCCCGACGGAAGGACAGCACGATGGCGGACGCGATCTACACGGCGGAGGCGACCTCGTCCGGCGGTGGCCGGGACGGGCGGGTCCGGACCAGCGACGGGATCATCGACCAGGACCTGAAGATGCCGCCCGCACTCGGCGGACCCGGCGGGGCCACCAACCCCGAGCAGCTCTTCGCGGCGGCCTACGCCACCTGCTTCCACGGCGCGCTGCGCCTCGTGGCGAAGAACAAGGGCGTCACGGTTCCCGACGGTGCCACCGTCGACGCGTCGGTGAGCCTGGCGCCCGACGACACCAGCTTCGGCATCAGTGCGGTCATCACCGCCCACCTCCCCGGCCTCGACCAGGCCCAGGCCGACGAGCTCGTCGAGGGCGCGCACCAGGTGTGCCCGTACTCCAAGGCCACCCGCGGCAACGTCGACGTGGAGCTGAAGGCGACGGTCTGACAGCCCCGCCCCGCCCCGCCCGCAATGGCAGTAAAGCCACTTTGCCGCCGCCAGACGGCAGCAAAGTGGCTTTGCTGCCGTTCAGGCCAGGGCGCGACGGGCGAAGTCGATCTCCGTCGCGATGTGCTGCAGCGTCTGGTCCACCACCAGGCTGCCGTGGCCCGCGTCGAACCGCGCCACCTCGTAGGCCACGTCCCCGCGGGCGGCGAGGGCGTCGAGGTAGTTGTCGATCTGGCGGATCGGGCAGCGCGGGTCGTTCTCCCCGGCCAGCACCAGCACCGGCACCCGCACGGCGTCGACGTAGGTCAGCGGTGACGCCGTGCGGTACAGCTCGGGCTTCTCCTCCGGCGACCCGCCGAACAGGGCGCGGTCGAACGCGCGCAGCTGCTCCATCTCGTCGGCGTAGGCGGCGACGTAGTCGGCCACCGGCACGCCCGCGAGCCCCGCGGCCCACCGCTCCGGCTGCGTGCCGACGGCGAGCAGTGAGAGATAGCCGCCCCACGACCAGCCCTCGACGACGCACTTCGCCGGGTCGACCAGGCCCTGCGCGACGCACGCGTCGAGCACCGCGGCGACGTCCTCCAGCTCCGTGGTGCCCGGCCGGCCCTCGATCGCGTCCCGCCACGCCGAGCCGTAGCCGGTGGAGCCGCGGTAGTTGACCTCGACGACGACGAACCCGGCCTCCACCCACGCCGCGCGCATGGCGCCGAAGCGGTCCTCGTCGGCGGCGTGCGGGCCGCCGTGCAGGCTGAACACCGCGCGGCCGTCCCCGTCGGGCGGTGTGGCGGCGAGAGCGTGGATGCGCCCGCCGGGCCCGTCCACCCACAGGTCCGTGACCGGTACCGAACCCGGCGCGCGCTCCCCGGGAGGCGCGACGAGCACCCGGTCGGTGCCGTCGGGGTGCAGCGCCCGGATCGTCGACGGCTCGGCCGCGGAGCTGCAGCTGTACTCGACCGTGCCGTCCGGCCGGACCTCCGCCGAACCGACGCACCCCGGTGCGACGGGCAGCTCGGTGAGCACGCCCGCGTCGAGGTCGTAGCGGTGCAGTCGGGTGCGGGCGGCGTGGGTGTGCCCGACGAGCAGCGCGCGCCCGTCGGGTGTGAAGTCGGCGTACACCTCGCCGGGCAGGCCGAGCTCGATCTCGGTCTCGGTGCCCGCGACGACGTCCCAGATCAGCAGCTCCTCGCGTCCGTGCCGCTCGTGCTGCACCAGCAGCCGCGGGTCGCCCTCGACCGGGGCGAACGAGATCGCGCCGAGCCCCTTGCCCGGCCCGTCGTGCAGCTCCGCGACGACGCTGCCGTCGTCGACGCGGACGATGCGCAGCGACGGGTGGCGCGAGTCGCCGTGCTCGGAGTGGCCGATCGCGAGGAGCGTCTCGTCCTCGGACAGCGCGCCGACGCCCGCGTCCTCGACGTGCTCGTAGACGACCGTCGCCGGTGCGTCGACGTCGCGGCGCAGCCAGATGCGCGTGCCGTCGTCGGTGGAGGTGCCCACGACGGTGACCCGGCGGCCGATCTCCAGGCCGGCCGAGTACCCGTCCTCGACGCCGGGCAGTGCGGGCACCGCGGCGGTGCCGTCCGGCGCGAACGGCTCGGTGACCCAGTGCCCGAGCTCGTCGCCGTCGGTGTCGTCGAACCACCAGACGGCCGACCCGTCGGGCGGGAGCGTCGCGGAGTGCGTCCCGCTGGCGCGGTCGGTGACCTGCCGGTGGGTGTCGGTGGCGCGGTCCCAGACGTAGATCTCGGTCGTCCCGCTGGCGTTCGACGAGTAGAGGCAGCGGTCCGGCGCGTCCAGGGCCCACGCCGGCCGCGACATCCGCGGCGCGGTGAACCGGGCCCGCCAGCGCTGCTCGCGCTCGTCGTCGAAGAGGGTCTCGGGCACGGGCGCGGCGGGATGGGTCGTCACGCACGAGATCCTGCCGTAACCGGGCGGGCCGGGGGCGGGTTGAGCCCGGAGCGCGGAGCGGAGCGGCATGCCGCTCGCCCGGCCGGAGGCCTCGTGAGGGGTGGAACCCGGGGTACGCCGGGTGCCGGGCGCGGTCAGAGGTTGGAGCCCCGCAGCGAGGTGGTGGCCGGGGTGCCGTCGGCGGGTCCGACGATGCAGACGATCTCGCGGTCGTCCTCGGCCCACGTCTCGGCGCTGGGGATCAGGAAGTTGACGCTGAGCGTGGTCTGGTCGATCGGGACGCCGACGAAGGTCTGGAACTCGGGCCCGGCGCACAGCTCCTGCGCCGACGCGGTGACGGCCTCGTCACCGGGGAAGTCGCCGTCGGGGAGCTGAGGCAGGGCGTAGATCTCGCCGACGTGCGGCTGGGAGCACTCGACGACCGGGACGCTGCTCACCTGCTCGCCCTCGGGGGTCTCGTCGGTGATGCACTGGCCGACCTCCAGGTCCAGCACGCTGGTGCTGCCGCCGCACGCGGAGAGGAGTGCCAACGCACCTGCCGCGAGGACGGCTGTGGCGGCGCGGCGCAGGGTGGTGTTCATCGTCATGCTCCTCAGGACGGTCGACGGGGAGCGAATGTTACGGCCGGACGCCGCGATCTCCGGGTACAGATCGGGTGAGAACCGGGCCTGTCCGGGTGCACTTCCAGGGGGTCGACCGCTATGAGCACGATCGTCCCTTTCGGGTCGCCGCGCCGCCGGGGCCGTGGGCGGGAGTGGAGCCTGGCCCGATGCCCCGTGCGGCCGCCGCGGACGTGCGTTCGTGACCGTGGTGTGGGCGCGGGGCAGACGGATCACGTGACGCGCGGCGGTGCTCTCCTCTCCGTTCCTCGCCTCGATCGGGGCGGGCGACCCCGTCCTTCCGGCGCTCCTGCTGCTGTGCCAGGGGTGCGGGCGGGTCGAACCGCCCGGCCCCACGGGCTAGCGTCCATGCCGTGCCCGCCTCGACGCTGGACCGCCTCCGCGCCGCGGTCACCGACCCCACCCGGCTCGCCCCGGCCTCCCGGACGGCGGGTGCGCGGCTCGTCGAGGTCGAGCCGGGGCGCGTCGTCGCGACGCTGCCGTCGGCGGAGGTGCTGCCGCCGCTCGGGGCGGCGCTGGTGCTCGCCGACTTCCTGCTCGGCGCCGTCGTCGGGACGGGGTTGGCGCCGGGACTGCGGGTGAGCACGCTGAGCCTGCACGCGTCGGTCCACGCACCCGGCACCGGCGCGCTGACCGCCACGGCACGGCTCGGGCACCTCGGCACCACCGGCGTGAGCACCGCCGAGGTGCGCGGGGTCGACGGCTCGCTCGTCGCGACCTTGAGCAGCCGGTGCGCGGTGCTGCCCGCGTCCGCGCCGCCGCCCGTCGCCGAGTCGTCGCCCACCGCACTCGCGCTGCGGGTCACCCCCGGCGTCGCCGTCGGGACGGCGGACCCGGGGCTCGCCAACTTCGGCTCCACCGTGCAGGGCGGGGTGCTGGCCACCGTCCTCGCGCACGCGCTGGACGCCGCGGCGGGCGGCGTCGAGCTCGACGTCACCTTCGTCCGCCCGGTGCCCACGGACGGCGCGGAGTTCACCGCCCGCGCGACGCCGGTGCACGCGGGCTCGCGTTTCGCCGTCGGCCGGGCGGAGCTGCGCGACGCCCGTGACCGGCTCGCCGCGGTGGGCGTCGCGAGCCGCTGGCTCGGTACCTGAGGCGCGCCTGCCGATCCGCGGTTCGGGGTTCTGCCACGATCTGCCCGTGACCGACGCCGCACCCGCCACCCGTTCCGGCTGGACGAACCCGCTGTTCGGCTTCGCCGCGGCCGTCGTGACCATCGCCGGGTTGCAGGCGTTCGGCGGGCTGCTCGGGCCACTGTTCCTCGCTCTGGTGCTGATGGTGACGGTCTCGCCGATCGCCGGGGCGCTGCGGCGCCGGGGCGTGCCGCGCTGGCTGGCCACGCTCGTCACGCTCGGGTCGGTGTACGCGATCCTGGTCGCGCTCGTCGGGTCGCTCGTCTACGCCGTCGCCCAGCTCGCCGCTGTGCTCCCGACCTACAGCGGCCGACTCAACGACCTCCTGAACGACGCCTCGGACCTGCTCGCGACGATCGGGGTCGGGCCCGCCCAGATCCAGACCGCGCTCGACCAGTTCGACATCGGGAGCCTCGTCGGCGTGCTGCAGGGCTTCCTCGCGCAGTTCGCGGGGCTGCTGTCGAACCTGCTGCTGATCCTGTCGGTGCTGCTGTTCATGGCGTTCGACTCCGCGACCTTCCCGGAGCGGATGAAGGCGCTGGCCCGCTCGCGCCCGCACGTCGTCGACGCGCTCACGTCCTTCGCGCACGGCACGCGCCGCTTCCTGGCCGTCGCCACGGTGTTCGGCCTGATCATCGCCACGCTCGACGTGGCGGTGCTGCTCGTGCTCGACGTGCCGCTGGCGCTGCTGTTCGGGCTGCTGGCGTTCGTCGCGAACTTCGTGCCCAACATCGGGTTCCTCATCGCGCTCGCCCCGCCCGCGCTGTTCGCGCTGCTGGAGGGCGGGCCGGGGCTGATGCTGGCGGTCGTCGCGTCGTTCATGGTGATCAACGTGGTGCTGCAGACGATCATCCAGCCGCGGTTCGTCGGAGACGCGGTCGGGCTGTCGGTGACGCTCACCTTCCTGGCCCTGGTGTTCTGGGGATTCGTCGTGGGGCCGTTGGGTGCGTTGTTGGCCATCCCGCTGACGCTGCTGGCCAAGGCCCTGCTCGTCGACATGCACCCGCACACCCGCTGGATCGACGTCCTCATCCGCGACGACGTGCCCGGGGCCGACGAGCCGGACGAGTACGACTCGGAGTCCGCCGGTGGTACCGGGACCCCATGAGTGGGACACCCCATGAGTGGGACACAGCCTGTCGTGTCGGGCGATCGGGGTCGTCTCGTGGTCCCCGTCGAGCTCCGCGATCAGGTCAAGGCGCTCGCCCTCCCGCAACAGGTCGGCGTGGCCGTTGGCCCGGGCGAGCCCGAGCGGGGTGAGCGTCGACGGGGGTGACGAGCGCGTGCGGAGCTGCTCGGTGGACAGGTCGTCGCACTTCGGCGCGAGGCCGGCGCGGGGGTGATCGAGGAAGGCGCGGAGCATCTCGCGCTCGCCACCGGCCAGCGGCGGTCCGGGTCGGTCGGTGGCCATCGGGCGGGGCCGGTTGGATGGAGGGGTGATCCGTGAGCGACGACCGGAGGACGTGGCGGGCTGCGTGGCCGCGCTGCGGGCCGTGCACGACGCCGACCGCTACCCGACGGAGTGGCCCGCCGACCCCGCGGCGTGGCTCGACCCGGAGGGGCTGACGGCGGCGTGGGTCGCCGAGACCGACGGCGAGATCGTCGGGCACCTCTGCGTGGCGACCGCGCCCGACGCCGCCGTCGTCGCGGACACCGGGGTGCCGCCCGAGCGGCTCGCCGCGATCAAACGGTTGTTCACCACCCCGGCCGCCCGCGGTCGCGGGGTGGCCGCCGCGCTGGTCGCCGCCGCGGTGGCCCGCACGGCGGAGGGGCTGTGGCTCGACGTCGTCGAGGGGGAGCCCGCGGTCGCCTTCTACGAGCGGCTGGGCTGGCGCCGGATCGACACCCGGCCCGCTGACTGGATGGCCCAGGACGGGCGCCGCCGCACGGTGCACGTCTACGTCGCGCCCCGTCCTCCCGAGGGCTGACCCGTTGCGCGTACCAGGCGCAGCTGCCCGATCTCGCTGACGTTCTTCGTCAGCTCGACGGTCACCCAGGCGATCATGTGGGCGACGCGCAGCCCCTGCTCCGGCGGCCACGGGAACGGGGCGGGGTCGTCGAGGTCGGCGTCGGTGAGCCCGTCGAGCACGGACAGCCACTCGACGCGCAGGGCGCGCAGCCATGCGACCGTCGACGCCAGGTCGCCGGGCCAGCGGATCTGCATGCGGTCGCGCGGCGGGCGGCCCTGCGCGTGGTCCAGTGCGACGCTCCACCACCAGCCGATGTGCCAGGTGACCCAGCCGATCGTCGGCACCGGGATCGGGTCGGGCTCGGCGTCGGCCCAGTCCGGGATCCAGCCGTCGTCGCCGGGGCGGACCGTCCAGACGTGCGCGGCCGGCTCCCACAGCACGTCGGCGGGCTCCAGGGCGTCGAGGTGCAGTTCCAGCAGCGACCAGGTCAGCTCGAACTGCCAGCGCAGCAGGGAGATCGACACCGTGCCATGGTGGCACGCATGGACGCGTCGAACGTCGATCAGCTCCGTGCCTGGGACGGCCCGACCGGTGACTTCTGGGCAGACAACGCCGACCGCTTCGACGCCGGTGTGGCCCGCTACCGGGAGCCGTTCCTCGACGCCGCCGCGATCGGCCCGACCGACGCCGTCCTCGACGTCGGGTGCGGGGCCGGGCAGGTCACCCGCGACGCCGCGCGCCGGGCGACAGCCGGGTCGGCGCTGGGCGTCGACCTGTCCGCACGGATGCTCGACCTCGCCCGCCGGACCGCGGCGGCGCAGGGCGTCGGCAACGCGGTCTTCCGGCACGCCGACGCGCAGACCCACGCGTTCGACCCCGGTTGGTTCGACGTCGTCGTCAGCCGGCACGGCTCGATGTTCTTCGGCGACCCGCCCGCCGCGTTCGCCAACATCGCCCGCGCGCTACGGCCGGGTGGGCGGCTGGTCCTGCTGACCTGGCAGGGCTACGAGCGGCAGGAGTGGATGCGCACGTTCCGCGGTGCGGTGGCGGCCGGCCCGATCCCGGCGACCGGCCCGAGCCCGCTGTCGTTGAGCGAGCCGGACGTCGTGCGGGCCCTGCTCACCGGGGCCGGGTTCACCGACGTCACCGTGAGCGGCGTGGTCGAGCCGATGTGGTTCGGCACCGATCCCGACGACGCCCTCCGGTTCGTCGCGGGTCAGCAGGCGGGGATGCTCGCCGACCTCGACGACGCCACCCGCGCCGCCGCGCTCGACACCCTCCGCGCCGCGCTCGCCGACCACCGCACCGCACGCGGCGTGGAGTTCGACTCCGCCGCATGGCTCGTCCGGGCGACCCGCCCCTGAACCGGGCACGCTCCGATACGGTCAGCCCTGACTGTGTCCGTCGATCCTGGAGCTGATGTGACCGACTCCCTCAAGGGCCGCACCATCGTGATGTCCGGCGGTAGCCGCGGCATCGGGCTGGCCATCCTCATCGCCGCGGCGAAGGAGGGCGCGAACGCCGTCCTGCTGGCCAAGACCGACCAGCCCGACCCCCGCCTGCCCGGCACGGTGCACACCGCCGTCGCGGAGATCGAGGCCGCGGGTGGTCACGCCGTCGCGGTGGTGGGCGACGTGCGCGAGGAGGCCGACGTGGCCCGCGCCGTCGCCACCGCGGTGGAGACGTTCGGCGGCGTCGACATCGTCGTGAACAACGCCTCGGCGCTGAACCTGGCCGGCACGCTGGACCTCACGCCCAAGCGCTACGACCTGATGCAGCAGATCAACGCGAAGGGCACCTTCCAGCTCACCCGTGCCGCGCTGCCGCACCTGTTCGCCAGCGACGACGCGCAGATCGTCACGCTGTCGCCACCGATCAACCTGGCTCCGCACTGGCTGGGGAAGTTCCCGGCGTACGCGCTGAGCAAGATGGGCATGACGCTGCTGACGCTCGGGTTCGCCGCGGAGTTCGCGGAGAAGGGCGTGCGCGCCAACTGCCTGTGGCCGCAGACCACGATCGCGACCGCGGCGGTGGTCAACCTGCTCGGCGGCGAGGACGCGGCGACCCGCGCCCGCTCCGTGGAGATCATGGGTGACGCAGCCGTCGCGCTGCTCACCGACGCGGAGCGCCCGACCGGGCAGATCTTCCTCGACGTCGAGGCACTCGCGCGGTCCGGCAAGACCGACATCTCCGAGTACGGGGGCACCGACGACCCGGAGCTCGACTTCTTCGTGGACTCCCTCTGATGGACCTCGGACTCGCGCTCGGGTACTGGGGCGCAGGCCCCGACCCGGAGGCGGCCGACCGCGTCGCGGCGGCCGAGGACCTCGGGTTCGACTCGATCTGGACCGCCGAGGCGTACGGCTCCGATGCCCTGACACCGCTGGCCTGGCTGGGCGCGCGCACCTCGCGCGTCCGGCTGGGCACCTCGGTGGTGCAGATGTCGGCCCGCACCCCGACCGCCACGGCGATGGCCGCGCTGACGCTCGACCACCTCTCCGGCGGCCGCGCGGTGCTCGGCATCGGCGCGTCCGGGCCGCAGGTCGTGGAGGGCTGGTACGGGCAGCCGTACCCGAAGCCGCTCGCGCGGACCAGGGAGTACGTGCAGATCCTGCGGTCGGCGCTGGCGCGCGAGCGCGTCGAGTTCTCCGGGGAGCACTACGCGATCCCGCACCCCGGCGGGGCCGGGCTGGGCAAGCCGCTGCGCCCGACGATCCACCCGCTGCGCGAGGACCTGCCGATCCTGCTCGCGGCCGAGGGCCCGAAGAACGTCGCGCTCGCCGCGGAGATCGCCGACGGCTGGCAGCCGCTGTTCTACGCGCCGCGCCACGACGCGTTCTACCGCGACTGCCTCGCCGAGGGCTTCGCGCGCCCGGGGGCGCGGCGCACGGCGGCGGACTTCGAGGTCGTCTGCATGGTGCACGTCGTGGTCGACGACGACGTCACCGCGGCGGCCGACCGGGTCCGTCCGATGCTCGCGCTCTACATCGGCGGCATGGGGGCCAAGGGCGCGAACTTCCACTACGACGTGTTCGCGCGCATGGGCTTCGAGGCCGAGTGCGCCCGCATCCAGGAGTCCTATCTGGCCGGGCGCAAGGACGAGGCCGCCGCCGCGGTGCCGCTGTCGATGGTGGAGCAGATCGCGCTGGTCGGGCCGCGGAGCAAGATCGCCGAGGAGCTGGAGCACTGGCGGTCGTCGCTGGTCACGACCATGGTCGTCGGCGGGGGCCGGGCCGAGCTGGAGGTCGTGGCGGAGCTGGTCGCCTAGTCCACGTCCAGCATCCGGCGCAGCAGCCGCTTCCATGCGACACCCCGGCCCTGGCCTCGATGGTGACGGTCGTGGTGCCGCGGAAGCCGTCGCGGACGAGGCCCTCGCGCGCCGCGTCGAGGATCAGCGAGCGGCTGTCGGCGGCCCGCTGCAACCTGCGTGCGCGGCGTCCGTCCCGCCGGCGCAGCCACGTTGCGACGACACCGGTCGGGACTGTCGGAGGTGCCGGGCATGATGCGCACGGACGAGTCGAGGGAGATCACGAGATGGCGGCACCGGGTGCGCTGACGGAGCAGGACGTGGTGGCCGTGCGGGAGGCGGCGGCCGCGGGGAAGCCGGTCACGGTGTGGTTCACCGCGGCCGCGGTCGGCGTGCCCGCAGGGAGATCGGCCAAGGTCTCCGCGGTCGGCGACCCGTCCGACGGCGACTTCATCCAGGTCAGGCCGGCCGGGTCGCGCGACACGATGTTCTGCTCGCCCAACGAGCTCACCCGCACCCGCCCCGCCCGGTCGACCGGGGCGCCTGCGGTGAAGCCGGCCACGACCCCCCGTGCGTCGGCGCCCGCGCCCCGGTCCGACTCGCCCGCCCCCCGCCCGGCCGCGGCACCGCCTCGCTCGGATGCGGCGGCATCTCGCCCGGCCGCGGCGTCGGTTCGCTCGACCGGGCCGACGTCCCGTCCCGATGCGGCCGTGGCGGAGCCGGGTGCGTCGGCGACGAAGCCGGCCGAGCCGGGTGCGGCCGGTGGGCGTTCCTCCGCGGCCGCGAGGCCGGCCGAGGCCGCCGCGCGGTCGGCGAAGGCCGCCGCCACGCCCACCGGCGCGGAGTCGAGGGTCCCGGCGTCCGACCCGGCCGCGGCGCCCGTCCCCACCACCCGTCCCGCACGGGGCAAGGCCGCCCGCCCGTCCGGGATGACGGTCACGCTGGAGGCCACGGCCGAGGGCGAGTGGACCGTCGAGGTGCGGGTGGGCACGAAGCGGGTGGTGCCCGCCGCCCCCGTGCCGGCCGCCGACGTCGCCACCGCCGCCCGGTCCCTGCCGCCCGCCGTCGCCGAGGCGATCGAGTCGTCGCTGGAGAGCGCGCGGAAGCGTCAGCGCGACCGCGTCGAGCAGCTGCGCACCGAACTCGACGCCGCGCAGCGGGTGCTCGACCAGCTCGACGTCTGAGGTCCCGGTGTTCGACGGTCTCCGCAGACGCCTGCGCGGTGCCCCTGCTGCACCGACCGCCCCCGCCGCACCGGTCCTCACGGCAGCCGAGGAGGCGCGGCTCGCCGAGCGCGTGGCCGAGCTGGTGCTGCCCGGGTTCCGCACGCGCGCCGACGTCGTCGAGATCGTCGGCGACCAGGCCGGTGACGACTTCCCCGGCCTGCCGGCGGCAGCGGTCACCACGGCCGTCGACGACCTGTGGCGGGCCCGGCTCGCGGAGCAGGAGTCCTGGCCGCCGCGCACCGACGCCGACCGCCTGGACGACGCCTTCGCGGCTCTGGAGGCCTCCGGGATCGTCGCCCGGATGAACTTCACCTGCTGCCTGACCTGCGGGCGGGACGAGATCCGCGACGAGGCGCCGCCGGGCCCGCGCAGCGACGGCTTCGTCTTCTTCCACGAGCAGGACGCGGAGCGCCTCTCCGACCCGGACGCCGACCTGTACCTGGCGTTCGGCGCGTGGTCCGGATCGGCCGACGCAGAGGTCGGGGAGCGGGTCCGGGCCGAGCTCGTGGGACAGAGGCTGGTCGCCGAGTGGGACGGTGACGCGGGCGCGCGTCTCGTCGTGCGGGGTCAGGACTGGCGGCGCAGGCTCCCGGGCTGATCCCCGACCGGCTGGCGCAGGATCGTCCGCCGCTTCGCCGGCTCGACCCGCCGCGGGTCGCTGAGGTAGACCTCGTGGTGCTTCCCGGTCGCGACGAGCCTGTGACGGGGGAGGAACTCCTCGTGGATTCGCCGCAGCAGCTCGGCCTCGTCGTCGTAGGCGCCGACGTGCAGCGCCTGCACGCAGCGCCCCTCCGACAGCGACTGCAGACGCACGTCGTCGAGGCGCTCGGGGCGGCGCTTCCCGGCCCCGACCCGCTCGACGGCGTCGGTGAACATCGCGGCGGTGATCCAGTCGGGCTGCAGGATCAGCATCGTCCAGTCCCACCGCGACTTGTCCCGCGCGGTCGTGAAGCTGCCCAGGTCGTCGGCCCACCAGAGCCCCTCGAGCGGCATCACGACGTGGTCGCGCCCGAGGTCGTTCTTCGCCGCGAACTTCAGCGCGTAGGCCAGGGGGTAGAGCGCGGAGACCGCCGCCTCGTAGACGGGGGTGTTCGGGTCGCCGTGGCCGTCGATCATCAGGTACTGCAGGTCCGGCACGTCGACGACCTGCGGTGCGTCGCGCTTCGCGGTGTAGCACGGCAGCTCGCGCTTGAGATCGACCTTGACGTCCACGCTTCTCCCGGAAAGACCGAAGGCCCTCTGAACCTACTGGTCAGAGGGCCTTGCGTGTGGTCGGGGTGACAGGATTTGAACCTGCGACCTCTTCGTCCCGAACGAAGCGCGCTACCAAGCTGCGCCACACCCCGATGGCCCGAGGGCCGTGATGAAGTCTAGCCGACGTCCGACGCAGCGCTCGCGGGGGTCGACTCCGAGGTGTGCACCACGACCGGGCGGGCGACGAGCGTCAGCAGGGTGGCCTCAGGCGGGCACGCGAAGCGGACCGGGGCCCACGGCGACGTGCCGAGTCCGGCGGAGACGTGCAGGTGTGTGTGGGTGCCCCAGCGCGACGCCCCGCGGGCGCGGGAGCGGTCGATGCCGCAGTTGGTGACGATCGCGCCGACGCCGGGCACGCGGAGCTGGCCACCGTGTGTGTGGCCCGCCATGACGAGGTCGTAGCCGTCGGCGGCGAAAGCGTCGAGCACGCGCGGCTCGGGGGAGTGCGTGAGGCCCAGCGAGAGGCCGTGGTCGGGGCCCTGACGGCCGGCGATGCGGTCGTACCGGTCGAGGCCCAGGTGAGGGTCGTCGACGCCGGCGACAGCGACGGACACGCCGTCGACGTCGACCGTCAGCCGGGCGTGCGTGGCGTCGTGCCAGCCGCGCTCGATCATCGCCGCACGCAGGTCGCGCCACGGCAGCAGCTCGCCCGTCGGCTTCGACCGCTTCTTCGTCAGGTAGCGGCCCGGGTTCTTCGGGGTGGGGCCGAAGTAGTCGTTGCTGCCGAAGACGAAGACGCCGGGGAGCGACAGCAGGGGGTCGAGTGCGGCCATCACGCTCGGCACGGCGCGCGGGTGCGCGAGGTTGTCGCCGGTGTTGACGACGAGATCGGGCTCGAGCGCGGCGAGCTCGGCGACCCACCGCTGCTTGCTGTGCTGGCCCGGCGTCATGTGCAGGTCGGAGACGTGCAGCACCCGCAGGGGCCGGGTCCCGGCCGCCAGCACGGGCATCGTGGCCTCGCGCAGCGTCCAGCGGCGGCGCTCGACGCCCGCCGCGTAGGCGACGGTGGCCGCCCCCGTCGTGGTGGCACCGATGGCGAGCCGAGCCCAGCTGTTCACCGGCCCAGGGTACGGCGGGAGTAGCGTCCCGTGCCGTGAGCACCCTGAAGGCACAGCTGCGGACCGACCTGACCGCGGCGATGAAGGCCCGCGACGAGCTGGTCAAGTCCGTCCTCCGCATGACGCTGACGGCCATCGGCAACGCCGAGGTCGCCGGCACTGAGGCGCGCGAGCTCTCCGACGACGAGGTGCTCAAGGTGATCGCCAAGGAGGCGAAGAAGCGCGTCGAGTCGGCCGAGGCGTTCGCCGGGGCGGGCCGCGACGAGCTGGCCGCGCAGGAGCGGGCCGAGGGCGAGATCCTCGACCGCTACCTCCCCACCCAGCTCTCCGACGACGAGCTGGCCGCGATCGCGCGCACGGCCGTCGAGGAGACCGCGGCCGAGCTGGGCGAGCAGCCCGGCCCGCGCCAGATGGGCCAGGTCATGAAGCGGGCGAGCGCCGCCGCGGCCGGTCGGGCCGACGGCGGGCGCGTCGCCGCCGCGGTGAAGGCACTCCTGGTGGGCTGAACCCCTACTTCTCGACCGGGGCCTTCTTCGCCGGGGCCCGCTTGGCGGCGGGCTTCTTCGCCGCGGGCTTCCGGGCCGCGGGCTTGCGGGCGGGAGCCTTCTTCGGCGCCGGGGCCTTCGCCCGCCGCTCCGCCAGCAGCTCCGACGCGCGCTCGTCGGTGATCTGCTCGACGCTGTCGCCCTTGCGCAGGCTCGCGTTCGTCTCCCCGTCGGTGACGTACGGGCCGAAGCGCCCGTCCTTGATCACCATCGGCTTCTTCGAGTTGACGTCCTCGCCGAGCTCGCGCAGCGGCGGGGTGGCCGCCGCGGTGCGCCGGCCGCGCTGCTTGGGCTGCTTGTAGATCTCCACGGCCTCCTCGAGGGTGACCGTGAACAGCTGCTCCTCGTCGGTGAGCGACCGCGAGTCGGTGCCCTTCTTGAGGTAGGGACCGTAGCGCCCGTTCTGCGCGGTGATCTCCTCGCCGCTCTCCGGGTCGGCACCCACGAGGCGCGGCAGCGACAGCAGCCGCAGCGCCTCCTCCAGCGTGATCGTCTCCGTCGACATGCCCTTGAACAGCGACCCGGTGCGCGGCTTCGGTTTCGCGGGCGCCTTCTTCGGCTTCGCGCCCTCGACGACGGGCGGGGCCTCCGGCTCGGGGAGCAGCTCGGTGACGTAGGGCCCGTAGCGGCCCTCCTTGGCGACGATCTCGTGCCCGCTGATCGGGTCGACGCCCAGCGACCGGCCCTCCTGCGGCACCGAGAACAGCTGCTCGGCGACCTCGCGGGTGAGCTCGTCGGGCGGCAGGTCCTCGGGCAGGTTGGCCCGCTGCGACGCTCCGTCGCGGATCCGCTCCAGGTAGGGGCCGTAGCGGCCGACCCGGACCACGACGTCGTCGAAGACCGGCACGGAGTTGATCTCCCGCGCGTCGATCTCCTCCAGGTTGACGCCGACGAGCTTCTTCAGCCCGCCCGCGCGGGCCACCGAGCCCTCGCTGCCCTGGTCGCCGCCGAAGTAGAAGCCCGAGAGCCAGTGCGTGCGGCCCTGGGTGCCCGCGGCGATCGCGTCGAGCTCGTCCTCCATGGCGGCGGTGAAGTCGTAGTCGACCAGGCGGCCGAAGTGGTGCTCCAGCAGGCCGACGACGGCGAACGCGATCCACGACGGGACCAGCGCCTGCCCCTTCTTCCACACGTACCCGCGGTCCTGGATCGTCTTGATGATCGAGGCGTAGGTGGACGGGCGGCCGATGCCCAGGTCCTCGAGCTGCTTGATCAGGCTGGGCTCGGTGAACCGCGACGGGGGGTTGGTGGAGTGGCCCTCCGGCGTCAGCGACGCGGCGGTCACCGCCTGGCCCTTCGTCAGCTCCGGCAGCCGCGACTCGGCGTCGTCGGCCTCGCCGCCGGCCTGGTCGTCGACGGTCTCGACGTAGGCCTTGAGGAACCCGGGGAAGGTGATCGTGCGGCCCGAGGTGGCGAACGTGACGGCCTCGCCGGTGGCGGCGGTGCCCGCGATCCGGATGCTCATCGTGGTGCCGCGCGCGTCGGCCATCTGCGAGGCGACCGTGCGCTGCCAGATCAGCTCGTAGAGCCGGAAGTCGTCGCCGTCGACCTCGCGGGCGATCTCGCCCGGCGTGCGGAAGACGTCACCCGCGGGCCTGATGGCCTCGTGGGCCTCCTGCGCGTTCTTGACCTTCCGGGTGTACTGCCGGGGCTGCGCGGGCACGTAGGCGTCGCCGTAGAGCTCGCGCGCCTGGTTCCTCGCCGCGTCGATCGCCGAAGGGCTCAGCGTCGTGGAGTCGGTGCGGAGGTAGGTGATGTAGCCGTTCTCGTAGAGTCGCTGCGCGCTGCGCATCGTGCGGTCGGCGGAGAAGCGGAGCTTGCGCCCGGCCTCCTGCTGCAGCGTGGACGTCATGAACGGCGCGTAGGGCTTGCGCGTGTACGGCTTCGACTCCACCGACTCGACGGTGAGGTCGCGGCCCTGCAGCGCCTCGGCGAGCCGGCGGGCACCGGCCTCGTCGAGGGCCACCGCGCCGTTCTTGGCGTCTGTCGACGCAGCGTCGGACTTGAGCCTGCCGTCGGGACCGAAGTCCCGGCCGGTGGCGACGCGCGTGCCGTCGATCGCGACGAGGCGCGACCCGAACTGGCGCGGCGTGGCCTCGGCGCCCGCGTCCATCTGCGCGGCGATGTCCCAGTACGAGGCGGAGACGAACGCCATCCGCTCGCGCTCGCGGGCCACGACGATCCGCGTGGCCACCGACTGCACCCGGCCCGCCGAGAGTTTCGGCATGACCTTCTTCCACAGCACGGGGGAGACCTCGTAGCCGTAGAGGCGGTCGAGGATCCGGCGGGTCTCCTGCGCGTCGACCATGTCCTGGTCGAGGTCGCGCAGGTTCTCCACGGCGGCGCGGATCGCCGGCTCGCTGATCTCGTGGAAGACCATCCGGCGGACCGGGATCTTCGGCTTGAGCGTGTCGAGCAGGTGCCAGGCGATGGCCTCGCCCTCGCGGTCGGGGTCCGTCGCGAGCAGGAGCTCGTCGACGGACTTGAGCGCCTCGCGCAGCTCGGCGACCTTGCTCCGCTTCTCCGGCGTGATGATGTAGAGCGGCGCGAAGGAGTTGTCGACGTCGACGCCGAGACGCGCCCAGGCCTCGCCCTTGTGCTTGGCCGGGACGTCGGCCGCGCCGCGGGGCAGGTCGCGGATGTGGCCGACGGAGGCCTCCACCACGTAGTCCTTGCCCAGGTACTTCTGGATCTTCGCGGCCTTCGTGCCGGACTCGACGATCACCAACCGGCGCGTCGGACGCCCGGTCGCGGTGGCGGCGGGTGTGCGGGTGCGCCGGCCGCCCCCTGCCTTCGGGGCGCCGGTGTCTTCCCCGGTGTCGGGTGCTGAGCTCGTCGTTCCGGTTGTCACGTTGTCCTGTTCCTTCGCGGCTGCGCGGTGGCCTGCCCTGGCAGTATGCGTGCCTCTTCTCCCGGCCTACACATCGAACCCGGGCCTGCCCACCCACGCAGGGTGTCGCCTCGGTCACACCGGGACGCTTCGTGCCGGGGGAGCGTAACCACCGCTGTCAACTCGTCCGGCGTCCCCAGCACCGCGGCCAGTCGCCCGCGGGGACCCCCGACGGGGCCGGTCCGACCAGCTCGACGAGCCGCTGTACCCGTCTCGTCCCGCTGATCCGCAGGGCCGTGCCGCAGGCCGTCCGCGCCGGGGGGATGCCGAGGCGGGTGGTGGCCGCGAGCAGCGGGAGGTGGGTCCCGGGAGCGTCCGGGTCGAGCATCAGGAGGTAGCCGCCGTGGTCGTCGGGGCGGCCCGCGGCCAGTGCCCACAGGCGCAGTGCCGCGCCGTCGAGCTGCCAGCCCGTCGGCACCGCCTTGTCCGCTCCCCGGGTCCACTCGGCTGCGAGGCCGACGAGGTCGCAGCGGAACGCGCTGCGGACGACCGCGCCGGACTCGGTGCTGACGGGCCGTACCGGGATGCCGGTGGCCGCGCACGCGGCGACGACGGCCGGCGTGCGCGCGGCGTCGACGACGACGATCGAGAGGCGGGCCTGGTCGCCCGCGCCGAAGCGGGCGATCCGGCCCGGCCCGCAGAGCAGGCCGCCGAGATCGCGCACCCCGGCCGGGCGCGCGTCGGCGGAGAACAGCGACAGCTGCGGCACGCCCCGCAGGATAGAACACACGTTCGACCCTGCCGACCCCCGACGCGCCGGAGGCCGCCCACCCGTGGGATGGACGGCCTCCGGACTGCGAGGGGTGGGGTCAGGCGACCGCACTCTCCGCGGGGGTGTCGGTGATCGACGTCGAACGACGCTTGGACACGATGATCGCCCCGGCGATGATCGCGACCGCGACGAGCGAGATCGCGATGCTGATCACGGGGCTCGCCGCGGGGCCGACCGACAGGGCCACGACGGCCGGCGCGATGAGCACCGCGACCAGGTTCATGACCTTGAGCAGCGGGTTGATCGACGGGCCGGCGGTGTCCTTGAACGGATCGCCCACGGTGTCACCGATGATGGTGGCCTCGTGCGCGGGCGAGCCCTTGCCGCCGTGGTTGCCGTCCTCGACCAGCTTCTTCGCGTTGTCCCACGCGCCACCGGAGTTGGCCAGGAACACGGCCATCAGGGTGCCGGTGGCGATGGCGCCGGCCAGGTAGCCGGCCAGCGGGCCGACGCCGAGACCGAAGCCGACGGCGATCGGCGACAGGATGGCGAGCAGGCCGGGGGTGGCCAGCTCGCGCAGCGAGTCGCGGGTGCAGATGTCGACGACGCGGGAGTAGTCGGGGCGCACGGAGTAGTCCATGATCCCCGGGTTCTCCCGGAACTGGCGACGCACCTCGAACACGATCGCGCCCGCGGCCCGGGTGACGGCGTTGATCGCCAGACCCGAGAACATGAACACGACCGACGCACCGATGATCACGCCGACGAGGGTGTTCGGGGCGAACACCTCGTAGGCGAACGCGGTGCCCACGTCACCGAGGGCGACGTTCGCCTCGGCCAGCGCCACCGTGATCGCGTCGCGGTAGGAGCCGAACAGCGCGGTGGCCGCGAGCACGGCCGTGGCGATCGCGATGCCCTTGGTGATGGCCTTCGTCGTGTTCCCCACCGCGTCGAGCTCGGTGAGGATGTCGACGCCAGGGCCCGAGACGTCGCCCGACATCTCGGCGATGCCCTGGGCGTTGTCGGCCACCGGGCCGAACGTGTCCATCGCGACGATGACGCCGACCGTGGTGAGCAGGCCGGTACCGGCCAGCGCCACCGCGAACAGGGCCACCGTGATCGAGCCCGTGGCCAGCGCGAACGCGCCGAACACGGCAGCGCTGATGACCAGCGCGGTGTAGACGGCGGACTCGAAACCGATCGAGATGCCGGACAGGATGACCGTGGCGGCACCCGTCAGCGAGGACTTGCCGACGTCCTGGACGGGCTTGTCCTCGGTGCCGGTGTAGTACCCGGTGAGCTTGAGGATGGCCGCGGCCAGCACGATGCCGATGATCACGGCGACCGTGGCCAGCAGGCGCGGGTCGGAGCCCGCCATGTCGCCCACGACCGTGGCGTCGGTCGGGTTGGTCAGCCCCTCGAAGGTGCCCGGGAGGTAGACGTAGGCCGCGACCGCGCTGAGCAGCGCCGAGATCCCCGCGGAGATGTAGAAGCTCCGGTTGATCGTCTTCAGGCTGCCCTCGTTCGGGCGGGTGCGGGTGATGTAGATGCCGATCACCGCGGTGATCACGCCGATGGCCGGCACGATCAGCGGGAACAGCAGGCCCTGCAGACCGAACGCGGCGGTGCCGAGGATCAGCGCGGCCACGAGCGTCACGGCGTAGGACTCGAAGAGGTCCGCGGCCATGCCGGCGCAGTCGCCGACGTTGTCGCCGACGTTGTCGGCGATCGTGGCGGCGTTGCGGGGGTCGTCCTCCGGGATGCCCTGCTCGACCTTGCCGACCAGGTCGGCACCCACGTCGGCGGCCTTGGTGAAGATGCCGCCGCCCACGCGCATGAACATCGCGAGCAGCGCGGCGCCGAAGCCGAAGCCCTCCAGCACGCGGGGAGCGCCGCCGGCGTAGACGAGCACGACGACGGCCGCACCGAACAGGCCGAGGCCGACGGTGAACATGCCGACGACGCCACCGGTGCGGAACGCGATGCGGGTGGCCTTCTCCCGGCCGCCCTCCTCGCGCGACGCCGAGGCGACACGGATGTTCGCCGCCGTCGCCAGCCGCATGCCCAGGCTGCCGATGGTGGCCGAGAACAGCGCGCCGATCAGGAAGAAGATCGAGCGTCCGATGCTCTCGCCGAAGCCCGACGAGGGCAGCGCGAACAGCAGGAAGAACACGATGACGACGAAGACGGCGAGCGTCTTGAACTGGCGGTTGAGGTACGCCGTGGCGCCTTCCTGGACCGCACGGCCGATCTCCTGCATCTTGGGGGTACCCGCGTCTGCCGCGAGCACCTCCTTGCGCAGGACGAAGCCGATGGCCAGTGCAGCGAGGGCGACCACCGCGACCACACCGACGATGATGTAGTCGTTCGACGCGAGCGCGATGGAGCCTGCATCCGCGGCGAGGGTGGACCGAGACATCCGTCCTCCTGGTTCAGTGGATCACTAGGGCCAGGGGCGTGGACGTCGACCCTGGCGTCTTCACGAGCCGTCTCCGCAGGTAGGCGCGGTGGCGGGCGCGTGCAGTGTAAATGTGTGACGCACGCCGCGTTCGGGCGGAGGTGCCGTGCACCGGCGGGGCAACGATAAGGTCACGAAGTGCTCGGATCGCGTGTCGCCGCGAACTCCGCGAGCGTGTCGGTCGTGAACGCTGCGTGACCTCCAGTACCCGTCCGGTGGCCGCCGGTGGACTCGTCTGTGCCTGCCTCGCCGTGGTGAGCGTGGCGATCCCGCTGGTGGCGGCCGACGACCGACCGATGGCGATGGCCCGCTTCTCCGTTGCGGCACCGCCCACTCCCGCCCCGGTGCCGGTCCCGACCATCCCCGACCTGGTGTTCGCCCCCGCGCCGCGTACCGGACTCGCGCAGGCCGCCGTCGACGCCGCGCAGGCGTCCGCCGCTCCCGCCACCGAGCTCGGGGTGGCGGTGCTCGACCGCGTCACGGGGGAGACCGTCGTCGGTGACCGCGGGGCCGAGCCGTTCTACACGGCGTCGCTGTCGAAGCTGGTGGTCGCCGTCGACGTGCTCGACCGGCGCCGCACCGAGGGCCTGGTCGTCACCGACGACGACCTGGACCTGGTCCGCCGTGCCCTCGGGCCCAGCGACGACTCCGCGATGAACGCGCTCTGGGTACGCTTCGACGGGCCCGGGGCCGCCGCCCGGGTGGGTGCCGACCTGGGGCTCACCGGCACCACGGCGCCCGCCGACCCGTCGCAGTGGGGCGAGATGTCGGTGTCGGCCACGGACTTCCTGCGCCTCTACGACTACGTGTTCGGGGAGATGCCGGCCGGCGATCGGACTGTCGTCGTCGACGCCCTCTCCGCAGCACCGGCGATCGCGGCCGACGGCTTCGACCAGGCCTTCGGACTGCTCGCCCCGGTGGTGGACGGGGCCGGTGCGGTGGGTGCGCAGGCCAAGCAGGGCTGGATGTGCTGCTTCTCGGGGCAGTACTACCTCCACAGCGCGGGCGTGGTGGGCGCGGACCAGCGGTTCGTCGTGGTGGTGCTGACGCGGGTGCCCACCGGGCCGGGATGGGACGCGGCGCGCGCCGAGGTGACGGACGTGGCCGCGGCGGCCGTGCAGGCACTGGGCTGACGCCGGCCGCCGGAGTTGTCGGTGGCGTGTGCCAACCTCGGTCCCCGTGGACGGCGACGCGGTACCCCGGGGCGGAGCGGCGGTCACCACCGTCCGGGCCGAGGTCCTGCTGCGCCGGGTGCTCGCCGGGGCGGGGCACGCCACCGAGGCACCGCCCGGGGTCGACCCGTCCGGAGCCTGGTCCTTCGACGGGGACGGGCCGCTGCGGCACGTCGCCCGGATCCCCGCGCGTGACGGCGACGCCGTGCCGTGGCCGGGCTGGGTGCCGCCGCCGGTGCGGGAGGCGTTCGTCCGCCGGGGTGTGGCCGCGCCGTGGCGGCACCAGGCCGAGGCCGCCTCGCTGGCGCACTCCGGCCGCGACGTCGTGGTGGCCACCGGCACCGCGTCGGGCAAATCGATGGCCTATCAGCTCCCGGTGCTGTCGCGGCTCACGGTCGACCCGCGGGCCACCGCGCTGTACCTCTCGCCGACGAAGGCACTCGCCGCCGACCAGCTCCGCGCCCTCGCCGAGCTCGATCTCCCCGGCGTCCGCGCGGCCACCCTCGACGGCGACACCGCGATGGAGGAGCGCGACTGGGCCCGTGCCCACTCCCGGTGGATCTTCAGCAACCCCGACATGCTGCACCGCGCGGTGCTGCCCCGGCACGCCCGCTGGGCCACGTTCCTGCGGCGCCTGCACGTGGTCGTGGTGGACGAGTGCCACACCTACCGCGGCGTCTTCGGCTCCCACGTCGCGCTGCTGCTGCGCCGCCTGCTCCGGGTGGCCGCCCGCTACGGGTCGCACCCGACCGTCGTGCTCGCGTCGGCCACCGTCGCCGAGCCCGCGGCGTTCGCGAGTCGGCTCACCGGCCGCGACGTCACGGCCGTGACGGTCGACGGCTCCCCGCACGCCGGGCGCACCGTCGCGCTGTGGGAACCTCCGCTGCTGCCCGAGCTGACCGGGGAGAACGGGGCCCCGGTCCGGCGTCCGGCCGGCACGGAGGCCGCACGGATGCTCGCCGACCTCGTGATCGAGGGTGCCCGCACGCTCGCCTTCGTGCGGTCGCGACGAGGCGCCGAGCTCACCGCGCTCGGTGCCCAGCGGCTGCTCGCCGAGGTCGATCCAGTCCTGGTCCCGCGGGTGGCGGCCTACCGCGGCGGTTATCTGCCGGAGGAGCGCCGCGCGCTGGAGGCCGCGCTCGTGAGCGGTGCACTGCTCGGGGTGGCCACCACCAATGCCCTGGAGCTGGGCGTCGACATCGCGGGGCTCGACGCCGTCGTCGTCGCCGGGTTCCCGGGCACCCGGGCGTCGTTCTGGCAGCAGGCCGGGCGGGCCGGGAGGGCCTGCGACTCGGCGCTGGTCGTGCTCGTGGCCAGGGACGACCCGATGGACACCTACCTCGTGCACCATCCCGAGGCGCTGCTCGGCCGCCCCGTCGAGGGCTGCGTGCTCGATCCGACCAACCCCTACGTCCTCGCCCCGCAGCTCGTCTGCGCCGCGGCCGAGCTGCCGCTCACCGACGCCGACGTCGACGACCTGTTCGGTGGCGCGCCCGCCGCGGCGGTGCTCGACGAGCTGGTGGCCGACGGGGTGCTGCGCAGGCGGCCCACCGGATGGTTCTGGCCCTCGACGAGCGAGCGCCCGGCGGGTTCGGTCGACATCCGCGGCTCGGGGCTGGGGCAGGTGGCCGTGGTGGAGGCGGGGACCGGGCGGATGCTCGGCACGGCCGACGCGGCGTCGGCGCCCGCGACGCTGCACCCGGGCGCGATCCACCTGCACCGCGGCGAGAGCCACCTGGTGGAGGAGCTCGACCTCGAGGCCGGCGTGGCGCTCGTGGTGGCCGCCGATCCCGGCTGGCGCACCGACGCGCGGTCGACCGCCGACGTCGAGGTGGTGCGGGTGCTGTCGCGACGCGATCACGGCCCCGTCGGGGTGGGGTTCGCCGAGGTCGACGTGAGCACGCAGGTGGTGGCCTACCAGCGCCGCGCCCCCGACGGCACCGTGCTGGAGACGGTGCCGCTGGACATGCCGGAGCAGACGCTGCGCACGCGATCGGTGTTCTACGACATCGACGACGCCGCACTGGGCGCCGCCGGTATCGGCCCCGACGACCTGCCGGGCGCGCTCCACGCCGCCGAGCACGCCGCGATCGGACTGCTGCCGCTGTTCGCGATCTGCGACCGCTGGGACGTCGGGGGCATGTCCACCGCGCTGCACCCGCACACCGGCCGACCGACGGTGTTCGTGCACGACGGTTACCCCGGCGGGGCGGGCTTCGCCGAGCGGGGGCACGAGGTTCTCGCGGCGTGGCTGGCGGCCACCCGCTCGGCCATCCGTGACTGCGGCTGCCGCAGCGGATGCCCGTCGTGCGTGCAGTCGCCGAAGTGCGGCAACGGGAACGCGCCGCTCGACAAGCGTGGGGCGGTGGTGGTGCTCGACCTGGTGCTGGAAGCCCTGTCCGGCGCAACCCTGTCCGGCGCAACCCTGTCCGGCGCGGCGGGCGACCGGTAGGTCGTTGCCGACCGGCCCGCGGGGGCGGGGGCCGGTCGGCAACGACCCGTGTGCGGCGGGCCGGTCGGGGGTCACGTCGGGGGACGTACCGGTCCATCCGCAGCTCGGGGAGCGGGTCGGGGCGAGGCGGGGAGGTGACTCCTGCCTCCTGCCCAGTAGGCACCCCATCCGTCCCCGGCACCAGCGATCGTCGCCGATCGGCAGGACGGTCACGACGAGCGATACGGACCGGCCCACCAGCACTTTCGCCCCGCGTCCGACCTGTCCGTCTGCCACCCGGCGCGTCCCGTGACCGCTCGACGGCCGATTTCTGCCGCTCGGCGTGGCTCGCCGCGCGCTGGGCCCGTCGGCGGGCGCTGGGACGGGGGGTGCCGGGGGTGCTGGTGTTGCTCCGACCGGAGGCGCGGCCGTCAGCCCGGTTCCGGGAGGTGCGCCGAGCGGTGCGGGGCCCGCCCGGGCCCGGGCCGTGACGACCGAGGGGCCCAGCACCGCCGGCCCGAGATCGGCCTCCGTCTCGACCAGAGCCTCCCATCCGTCGAGCCGGCAGCTGCGGATGCGGGTGTCCATACGGTCGGCGATCGTGGTCGCCCGCGCGCAGGCAGCGGCCGTACCGTGCACGGCGTCGCCCGCGGCGGCGAGTGCGCCGAGATCGGCGGCGGCCTCGGCCCGGTGCCGGGCGGCGATGCCCGCACCGAGCTCGATCCCGACCACCAGCAGCCCGAGCAGCACAGCGACCGCACCCGCCGCCCACACGGTGGCGAACCCGCCGTCGGAGCCCCGGCCGGTGCTCGGCCCGGTCACGGGATCGCCCCGGGTTCGAGTACCGCTACCGCTCGGCCGCCGACACGCAGCGGCAGCGGTGACACCGCGGGTGCGGTGACCTCGGCGGTGACCTCGTCGCCGCGCACGACGAGCTCGATCCGGGCCCCGGACGGCGCCAGCATCCCGGCGATCTCGCGACCGCGGTCCGGTTCCCCGCGGGCGGCGAGCCGCGCCAGTTCCCTGGCGGCGTCGATGCAGCGCACCGACGCCGCCACTGAGGCGATCGCGCCGATGGCGAGGGCCAGGAACAGTGCGAGGCTGCACAGCGCGAGCGCGGCCTCCACGGTCACCGCCCCGGCGTCGCCGGTCAGAAGGTGGTGCTCAGCGCGCGGGTGACGAGGTCGGTCAGCGCCGTCACCACGCTCTCGCCGCTCAGGACCGTGTAGAGCACGGCGGCGAACGCCGCCGCCGCGACCGTGCCGATCGCGTACGCGATCGACTGTCTAGTACGCAGTACCCGCCCACGCAACAGCCTTCGCGGGTCGTGCCCGCTTCCCGCCCGGTAGATCGAGTAGAGGCGTCGTGAGTCCCTGGCACCCGGGACAGACTGCCCGGACCTTGTCAAAGCCCGTAGCGTGGCCGTGAGCGGCTTGCCCGGCGCACTTACGGCAGAAGCCTGCTCGCTCGTACTCGTCGGCTACGTCATCCCAGAATCGAGCCTGGCGAAGAGTCTCACCCGGAGGTCCAGACGACCCGGTAAGCGGCCGGGACGGGCGGACGGGTCTTCGCCGCGTCTTCGCAGACCCATCGCGTACCGGCGTCATCGTTCGGCACTGCTGATCGTGCCGTCTGCTTGGAGCAGGTACGTCTCGTTCGGATCGAGTACCGCTCGATCCTGCGGAGTCAGGTACGGCACCACTTCGTAGCCGACGACCAGGACGTCAGCACCGCTTAGAAGTGGCTCGATCCTGTCGAGCCCGAAGGCACGCACGAAGATCGGATCTATCACCCGGTCACGATGCTCGATAAAGGCTCGTAGCCGAACGAGCCTACGGCGAAGTCCGTCACGTACGTGGCTACTCGGCGCTTGCTGGCGCCGCGCTTGCTTAGGAACGGCCACGGACCCGGTCCCATCGTGCATTAGCGGCCTTCCGGCCTGACTCGCTTCGAGTCATCTTCCCGTTGTTAATCACGGTCGTAGTCTCAACTTCGATGTAGTCGCCTAGCTTTAGCTTTCCGAGAAGGTCAGCCATCGCTCGCTCTTGGAATCGTCGTTCGGCGAGGATTGGGTTAATGACTTGCTGGCCCATGCTGCCCTTAACAGTTAAGGGCTGGTCCACGAGTGCAGCGGTTAGGACGGCGATCGTGTCTCGGACTCGGCAGGCAGCGTGCAAAGTCTCGATCTCGTCAGGACGTAGGTCCCAACCGTCTTCGGCGTTCACGATCTTGTCCCAAAGCGAGGAGCCGTTAGGTCCGAGATCACCCGGAGGAGTTATGTAGTCGTTCATTAGTGCCTTTCTGGAAATGTGTTAGCCCGCTACGACGTAGCGGAGGGGGCCGCCGCATTACGTGGCGATCAGCAGATACCGGGCATGGGTAACCCGGGTAGGGGTCTAAGGGCTTAGCGGGATGGCTTAGCTTGATTGAATGGCATGACGAGATCAGATGCGAAGCGGCTTAGCATCGATCGATGCGGGACGCGACACGCTTAGTGATTCGTTAGGTACGTGTTGATTCGATCAGCGAGCAGCACGGCTCGTGCTGCACGACGTCGTCCGCCACGGCGCCACCGCTAGGTGGCACGCGCGAGGTTCACCTCCGGGCCGTGGTCGAGCACGGGCTAGGCAGTGCCGATCCCTGGTCCGTCTCTGTGCTGTAGTCACCGCTAGGCCGTACTCGTGCGAGGTGCCTTACGAGCAATGCTTGAAACCTGTGGATGACCGGAGGGGCCGTACCCTTCCGGTGATCTTGAGGCCATCAAGCAAGATCGGCGCGCCAACGCCGGTCGGAAGGGTACGACCCGTGCTCACCGTAGTTCCTGGAGCTGCCGACGCAGATGAACCCCACCGGGACGGCGGCTCGCTGATCGACGAGCTGGTCCGCGAGGGCGCCCGCCGGATGCTCGCCGAGGCTCTGCAGGCCGAGGTCGACGACTACATTGCCCGCCACGTCGGCGAGCGCGACGAGCACGGCCGCCGGCTGGTCGTGCGCAACGGCACCCACCAGCCCCGCGAGGTGCTCACCAGCGCCGGCGCGGTCGAGGTGACCGTGCCGCGGGTGAACGACCGGCGCACCGACCCGCAGACCGGGGAGCGGGCGCGGTTCTCCTCGGCGATCCTGCCGCCCTGGTGCCGCAAGACCCCGAAGATCACCGAAGTGCTGCCGCTGCTCTACCTGCACGGGCTCTCGACCAGCGACTTCGTGCCCGCCCTGGGCCAGTTCCTCGGCTCGACCGCCGGGCTCTCGGCGCCGGTGATCACGAAGCTGACCGAGACCTGGAAGGCCGAACAGCGCACCTTCGCCGCCCGCGACCTGTCCAGAGCCGACTACGTCTACCTGTGGGCCGACGGGATCCACGTCAACATCCGCCTCGAAGAACACAAGCTGTGCCTGCTCGTGCTGATCGGCGTCCGTGCTGACGGGCGCAAGGAGCTCGTCGCGCTGGCCGATGGCTACCGCGAGTCGACCGAGTCCTGGGCGGACCTGCTGCGCGATGCCGCCCGGCGAGGGATGCGCGCCCCGGTCCTCGCGGTCGGAGACGGCGCGCTGGGGTTCTGGGCCGCGCTGCGCGAGGTGTTCCCCGCGACCCGCGAGCAGCGCTGCTGGTTCCACAAGATCGCCAACGTGCTCGGCGCCCTCCCGAAATCCGCGCACCCGGGGGCGAAGAAGGCACTCGCGGAGATCTGGAACGCCGAAGACCGCCGCCACGCCCTCGACGCCGTGAAAGCATTCGAGGCCGCCTACGGGGCGAAATTCCCGAAGGCGGTCGCGAAGATCACCGACGATGTCGAGGTGCTGCTCGCGGTCTACGACTTCCCCGCCGAGCACTGGATCCACCTGCGCACCACGAACCCCATCGAGTCGACCTTCGCCACCGTCCGGCACCGCACGAAGATCACTCGCGGTCCCGGCTCGCGGGCAGCCGGGCTGGCGATGGCGTTCAAGCTCATCGAGGCCGCCCAGGACCGCTGGCGCGCCGTGAACGGCCCACACCTGGTCGCGCTCGTCCGCGCCGGCGCCCTGTTCGTCAACGGCAAGCTCGTCGAACGACCCGACGACCACCACCAACCGGAAGCCGCCTAAAGATCTTCATCCACAGGTCTTGACTATTGCTCGTGCCTTACCTCGCTCGTGCTGTACCCGTTAGCGATGCCCGGGTCCGTCTGTCACGGGTCGTTGTCGAGCACCTGGACGTGACGATGCCCGTTACGCCAGACACCGTTAGCCGTACAGCGCCTAGCAGAGCTACCCAGTGTGATTCCCTAGGCAGAGCTTGCGGAGGCCGTCCGTACGCGCGTGGTTGCTACCACGAGATTCACTAGCCGCGCGGTGCTCTTAGGCGTCGAGACGCTTCGTGTCCCTAAGCCGGAACGTCCTGCTGTAGTCGGAGCTATGCGAGAAGCCGGGATGAGTACCCGGGCTATCGGTAGTGCTGTCGGTGTTTCGGAGGGCACGGTACGGAACACCCTAGGCGATCCTACTGCGCAGAATTACGCAGTAGGCGGTGTCACAGGCGTTAACGGGAAGACATACGCAGCACGCCAGCCGGTCGAACAGGAACCCGGTCACGGGTTCCGCGCGTCAGAGGCTTCTGCCTCTGGCCGACGGGTGGACTGTACGGAGTGCGGGACGAACGTCGCGGTATCCCTGAACTACGCGGTCGGTAGGTACTCCGCGACGTCTCACCACGTATAGTCAGCGGGTGAACGAACGGATACGCCCGCTTCGTCTACTATCGCAATTGGAGTAAGTCGTGGCATTGTCGCCGAACTCAGTCGCTTCACTTCTGATCGAGCCCGGTATAGGTGCCGAGCCTATCGCCTCTGGGACCGCATTCGTGGTGACCGCAGACGGCCGTCACTACATAATCACTAACCGCCATAACGTGACTGGTCGCGATTCTCGAAACCGGCCGGTTTCTGATACATCGAGAATGCCAGATACTTTGCATATCTGGCACTATGACGGGGATGGACGTCGTATCTCGTGGCGAAAGATCATCGAGCCGCTCTACTTGTCGCCCGGCCACCCGGCTTGGTTCGAGCATCCGGTCCACGGGGCAAAGGTTGACGTAGTCGCCTTGCCTGTGACCTGGACAGAAGATGTGACGTTCCTGCCCCATGATCAACAGTCGTATGAGCGGACCTCTGTAGCAGTGCGAGTAGCCGCTGACGTAAGCATCATCGGATTCCCATACGGCCTTACGGGTGGCGGAGCACTCGGCATATGGTCACGCGGCACAATCGCTACAGAGCCGGATATTGATTTCGACGACCTCCCGCTACTGCTCGTGGATAGTAGGACACGTAGCGGCCAGTCCGGATCACCGGTCATCTTCACCACCGGCGGAAAGTCGGTCCCGACGAAGGATGGCGGAACCATGATGGGAAGCGGGGACGAAACAATCCTAGTCGGCGTCTACTCCGGCCGAGTCAACGCAGAGAGTGATCTAGGATTCGTCTGGAAGGCTAGCGTAATCGACGAGATCATCGCGGGAGGGCGGCGCCCTTCCGGTGAATCTCTCTTGCCATAGATGGGCCAGTGGTCGACTAACCCGGCAAACTGTGCAGGGTAAGCAACGCTACAGCGCCTGTAGGGTAACCCTGCAAATGCTGCACCCTTACCCGGCAACTATTACCGGGTAAGGGTCACTGCTATCAAACTTCGACGTAATCCTTATTGTCCCTGCCGAGTCTCGGCTCCCAGCTACCGTCTTTAGTCTCGTAGTAGCCGTCTCGTGGGTCCGTTATCGACGGAACCCAACGGACTAGAACGCTACCGGCATCCGGCTCGAACGGGTCGGGTGGTAGCTCTTTCAGCTCCCACGGCTGCACCGCTACTAGTTTTTCGTGGTCGGCCACGAAGGCAGCCTCCCGGTTCTTGTATCCAGCTTCCACAGCTTGTCTGTTCTCTTTCTGTTCGTGTGCGTATCGGGCTCGTAGCTCTTCGCGTCGAGTCCAATCCGGTTCAAGCAGACCTTCGGTCCGGTGGTACACCTTCCCGATCTTCCGCATCAGTCCGTTGTCGACCAGGAGCTTGTAAGCTCGCTTCGCGGCCGACAAGCTCACTCCGAGTACTTCGACCGCATCGGCCGGAGTTGACTCCGGCAGGAGGTAGTACACCCACTCCGCGACGGGGCTACCAGAAAAAGCTCTAGAACCACCCAAATAATATAATCCGGATAATGTTATTTGGACGGGTCTAGAGCCAAACCATGCCATCCACGACCGGTTGATCTCGTAGTGGTTGCCGTACCGCCGGGACGAGCGGTCCGGCTGTTCCTGGATGAACCCGATCTCCACGAGCTTCTTCAAGGCAGCGCGGGCGGCTTCCCGATCCGCGATGTCTGCTTCCGCGCTTAGGAACCGCTCGGAGATGTTGAACGTCCAGGCGCCACGCTCTGCACCTACCCGAAGGATGGCCAGAGCCGCCTTCCGCTCCGAGATGCCTTTCTGACCCTTAGACCAGTTCCGATATCCGAAGACGCGAGGAGCCTGGGCTTCGACCCACGAAGTAACACCTTCGCGGGTCCCGGGCGTGTAGTGGTCCTGGGCGAACTCCCAACCGTGTGACATTGCCAGGGATTCGAGTTCGTCCAGCGTGTTAGGAGATCGTTCCCGGTCTAGGACGGCTTCGGCTAGCGGTGACTCTAGAACTTGTTCGATATACGCTTCTTCGTCTAAGCCTAGCGTTATTGCCTGGAACGCTGCGCCTGACAGTGCAGGCAGGATTTCGTTACCAGCAACTTCGGTAACGTCGAGACACGAAAGCTTCATTACTACCCGTTTCAATGGTCTGTGTCTTATAGCGTGTCAAGGAAGACCCGAAAGTCTGACTTGGACACGTATTGCTTACCGTTCGGTTCCTCGTGGATCTCGATGCCTAGCCGGTCAAGAAGCGGGACAACCGATCGGTACGGCATGTCCCACGACTTTACGATCATCCACAGGTACCACTTATCGTGTTCTGGGACGTACCGGTAGTCTGAGTCCTGAGCGTTCATTACCAACCTTTTCAGCGATTCTGTGTCGGACAAGACCGGCCCCCGCTCTGTTCAAAGAGCGGAGACCGGGTACAGCGTTAGGCGCTAAGCGCAGGGAAGTAGAGATCGAGCCGGGCAAGGTCTGGGTTGAAGGCGTCGGCACGGTCGCGCCACTCCGTAGTGTCGCGCGGAAGCCCTAGCGCGGCTCCACCGTTGATCTGTGCGCCGTAAACTCCGAACGGATGGCCCTTGTCGGGCTTGGCACCACGAACGCCGGACGCGTCTAGTGCTGCGAGGTACGCCGCTGAATCATCCGGAGGCGACGCCGTGAGTCCAAGCGTCTGAGACGCACTAAGCTTCGATCGAGTAAGCCGGACCTCAACGGGAGCAGGCGCAGTCAGATTCAGAAGAGCGTCAGTCAACCGATCGAGCCGCTTCGTAGCGGCTGAGACGTTCCGGAACGCGACGAGCGCGGCGCCGGTGGCGTCAGCGTCGGTCGCAGCGGCAGCGGTCGTTAGCGTCGAAACCAGGGCGTAGTCCTGGTCGAAGACGTCGACCCCGGAATCGAACTCTGCACGCACGGCAGCGTCAGCGAGAAGAGCGTCACGCGCGTCGCGGCACTCAGTGATGACCCGGGCAGTAACAGCGTTCCTGACAGCCGCAAGCCCATCCTCCGCAGCGGCACGACGCGACAGATCCGCGACGTAGTCACTCGTGATCTTCTCGGCATTGGCGGGCGTGATCTTATATGGGTCCGGAGGCAAGGCCGAAGTGACGTTAGTTCGGGTAACCGCGTCGAGCGTGGCGAAGGCTTCGTCAAGCTTCGCCGGGATCGTTGCTCCGATACTGCGAAGATACTTAATCGCTGCCTGCCGCTCAGACTGATCCGAGACAGCAGTAAGGTTGCGTACGTTAATCAACTTAGTTCCTTATCGAGTAATAGCGTTGTACAAAGTGTCCGCGAACATGTCCCGTTGACTCGGAGTCGCCTTAGAGTCGCGCCCCATCGCTTGCGACGGGTCCACGGCCATGACTCGCGGCGGATCCTGCCGAGACCGGATCTCTGCGATCTCGTCTGCAAACCCGGCAGCGTCCGCTTCGAGTTCGGTAGTCGTACTCCCACGGAGCCGGGACGCGAAAGCGTCCGGGTTATCCGCGTAGCCGTGGCGTACCGCGAGCGTCAAGGCGTACTTGTATCGCTCGATCTCGTCGACCTGGACGGCAACGTCCAGAGGGTCAGCGTCGGTACTCACGCGGCATCCTCTGCAAGCTCAGTGCCGCCCGCCCGGATAGCCTCTTCCGAGAGACCCGACTTCCTAGCGAGTCGTGCAAGTCGAGCAGGCGTAGGTTCAGCCGCGCCTGCCCGCCACTTCTGTAGGGCGGAAGGCGAGATCGCCAGTGCAGTACACTTGTCGAGCTGCGTCCCTGGCATACGAGCAATAGCGAGCCGGATTCCGGCAGCGAGCAAAGCCCGATCGTTGGACATAATGTTTCTCCTTATAGTGATTCAGCGATAAAGCGACAGTAAAGCCCGACGCTCGCGCATCTGCTGCATGTTCGTTACGAGAATTCTGCACGGCGCACAGACGTAGAACCCGTCAAGGCAAAGGGTTACACGTTCCGTTGATCCGCACTGTTCGCTAGTTTCAAGAAGCCGTACGCACTTCTCATCGGACATAATCGTTCTCCGGGTGGTGGTTGTCGTATCCGGGCACAACAAAAGTCCCCGGTGCCGTAAGGCATCCGGGGTTGTAGCGGTGGGGCCTGATCCCGGCTATCTGCATTTAAGGACAAGACCAGGCAACCCACCAACTACGCGCTAGTACCGGTTCGCCGCCGTACTAGCTCCGTCCGAAGACGGAAGTTCTTATCTGCACATTGCTCTTGCCTTCGGCCCGCAATGTGACGCGGTGGCGAAGCCGACGCGGAGCATTAATATCAAAGTAAGGGAGGTGGGTAGTGGTAGTGGGTGGTGCGTGGGTCGATACTGACCCACGAAGCAGTGTCTTTAAGGAATCCGTCCGAAGGAAAAGGATTCCGTTGCGTCGCTGACTACGGCCTGGCGGCCTTCGTCATCGTTGAGTTGCGTTACACCGCTCAGAGCCGCTGGCGCGTCTCTTCGCGGATGTTCGTAAGGAGGCTGTTCGGCCTGGCGGCCAAACAACCTTGGCCCCTCCGTTGGTTCCCCGTAACTTCTTTTCGCCTCTACCCACCGTTAGTAGGTGCCCCACGAGCACCTTCGGGGCAGAAACAAGATCAAACAGGCTGAAGTTCACTCGAACGGAGTCACGGGGTGACTCTCGCGTCCCTGATCTACGACCAGTGCCGTCGGAGCTAGCAATCAGGGCTTAGCTAACGGCTCGCTTCGCTCTCACCCTTCATTAGGTGTTCGGATGCCCCGATCCGAACACGCTAGTGCTCCGAAGGCCCGAAGTTCACCCGTTCGGAGTCCCGAACGGGTCTAGCGGTATGGCGTTATGCCGCCATCTGCCCTTCACTAATACAGGGAAAAAGCGACACGAACGGATCGAGCGGGGACACAGCGGTCCGGGTACACGCGTGCCGGGCAAGGCGACGCGGCACGACCAGCCCATCAAAGGCGTCCTCATCGTGTCGACCACGGACCCTGGTGACCGGGTACTGCCCGCGCGTGACGTCGAGCCGGAGCCCGGCGAGTGGGAAGCCTGCCTGCTTGAACCAGTGCTTGACCAGGTCCCGGTACTTCGGCTCGATCAGGCGGACCGGAGCACTATCCCGATCTCGGTAGTCGTCCATGATCAGGCCGTGCCCGGCCTCATAGAGCTGCGCCTCCGGTCTGTTGTCGACGTCGTGGTCCGGGTCGACGGACCCGCCGTCCGCGTCGCTGACACAGTCAGGCTGTACTCGGAGCTTGCGGCGCATGTAGTGGTGCTTGGTCGTCTCGACCAGCACGGCAAGCTGATCGTCGGGCAGTGCAGACGGGATCTTGTGCGGGTAGTCGGCCGGGCGGTACCCGTCCGGGCGAGTGGTCTTAGCACTCCGCTCCGTGCGCTTGTTACCCGTCTTCCGGGCACGCTTGCAGGCGGGCTTGTCGCACGTCCGGCGGTCCCTGCCGCCGGTGTAGGCGTACGCGAACGCGGTGTCGCAGACAAAGCAGATGATAGTGCGGGTTGAGTTGGGCATTAGTCGTTCCTATGGGTCTAAGGGTTAAGGGTGCTAAGGCCGCGACCTAAGACGGTGCGGCACGTAGAACGGTATCGACGGATCATCGAGAAGTCACGGCCAAGGCGCGACACGCCGGGAAACAGGCACGCTTGCAGGCTTAGGTACCGCGATTAGGTCCGCTTACGGCGTCGAGCCGTAGCGATCTCCCGACAGTGCTCCGAGCAGTAGCGCGGGAACGAGCCTCTTAGGGTGGCTCGCTCGACTAGGAACCACGACCGACACCGTAAGCACTCGCCGGTGAACCGGACGACGTTGCCGTCCAGGTCCACGACGCCGTTAGGTACGCGCCATCGAGTCGCGCCCGGCGTCCGGTACCGGGGCCGCTGCCCCACGGCCGGCTCAACTAGCGGCGGGTACTTACGGAGGTCCGGCTTAGGTACGGACTGCATTAGCTTCGGAACGCGAAGGTGTAGAGCGTCGCCTGACCGTGCATCATGTCCGGATCTTCGAACGTCTCCGACGGCAGCTCTTCGTACACGCGACCCGCTAGCCACGAGCTAACGGTAAGCCAGACTTCGTTAGTGTCCGATACGAGCGGAGAGGCGTAGACGCGGATGCAGTCATCGAACTGTGCAGCGTAGTAGAATCGGGGGTACGTAGCGATATCGAGCACGGGAATCCTTCGGGCCGGGGAGGATTCCAGCCTGGCAGAAACCGCTACGTGCGACGCCACAAGAACATAACGATTCGGCGAAGAAGCGAGCGGTTATCGGACCTTCGGTGCCGATTCCGCCGCGTAGGCCATGACCGTTTCATGGCTCGACTACTACGAACGCTAAGCCGCGACTCCTAAGCCAGCGTTGCCCCGCTAAGCGGCCTCCTAGCTCTACGGCATCGAGTAGATCCGCGACGTCGTGGCGGACTACGATCCACGTCGCCTTCGGCAGGATCAGGACCGGCTCGCCACCGCGATTCTCTGCGGCTATCTCACCGTCAGTCTTCTCGACTACGTGCAGACCCGCCCACTCTCGGAGGGCGTTGGACCAAGTGATTTTCTTCCGTCCGAGACTCGCTTGCTCAAACTCCCAGTAAAGTTCGATATCCGCAGCGTTGCCGGTCTCGACGGCATCGCGGAGTATCTGGAACGGTGAACGATTCCCACCGCGTGCGTGCTTAGTCGCAGAACTGACCGCTTCGTACGCCGCCTTGCTGATGTACGTCGACACCTGGTCGATCGAGTCCCCGTCGAGCTGCACGGACCGGACGTCGAGTCCGCCCCGGTCCTCTACCGCGCTGAACCCCTTGCGCCCAAGCGCACGGTTCCACCGGGCGAACATCCGGTGTCCTAGTTCGCCCATGAGTTCAACGGAGACCGGGCCGTCGAACACGATAAGAGCGTGCACGTGGACGTGGAACCCGTGTTCCTCGCCGTGAGTGATCTCCACGGCACGGAGCCATCCGACGACCCCGAACTGATCCTTGTCCTTCTGCCAACCGGCTCCGGACGTCGTAGAGCGCCAGGCGCTACCGATCGCGTCCCAGCACGAACGGAGCGACAGGCCCTTGTGGTGGCGCATCGTGAACGTGGCGAGAGCAACGGAACAGCGCTGGTCGACAGCAGAGCGAAGCACTGCCGCTACCTCAGCGGCTCGTGCGGCAGAGATCGAACGAGCACAGACCGGGCATGACCACGACCCGCACGACTGGAGTCCCGCGACCCCGGCACGACGGTTGCCGTCTTCGGCATCGCTCAACCTCACGACGGCCCCACCGCCGGACGTGAAGGGCACCCGGCCGCACTTGCGCTGCCTAGGCACGGATGACCACTCCCAGAGCGACCGACGCCATGCCATCGCCTCACGACGGCGACCCCGACGGCCGTCCTCGGCCTCCCGAACAGTTGCCCGCCTATTACCAAGAGCAGGACCGGGGCTCGCTTCGCTCGCCCGCCCCCGCGCCCCCGACTCCGTCGGGCGCGGTGGCAGCGGCCTGCTGTGCCCGCTCATGCTGCGGACCTGATTGCAGCGGCGTAGTCGGAGTACGACCCGAAGAAGGGTGCTCGCATCCGGGACAGTGACCGGCCAGGCGTCGAGACGAGGCCGATGCCTGGCAACGCGGTTGTGTGCTGGTCGGCGATCAGGGGATCGGCGCCCGGGTGTAGCAGCTCGACGCTTGCTCGGTTGTCGGTCCGGAACGAGATCCGGGTACTGCACATCGCCCGCTCGAAGGCTCCGACGACGGCGGCTTCCGCACGCTGCACAAGGATCAGGACACGAACGCCGGCCTTTGCCCCTTCGGCGAGTAGGCGGCCGATCAGAGCGCGGATCCGCTTGCCCTGGTCCTTGTTCGCGGCGTCGGCGGCACGGTAAAGCCCGGCGAGTTCTTCGAGCACGACCACCAAGAGCGGGACGTCAGGCGTGATCGCTAGGGAGTCGCGGTCCGCAGGAAGATCCCTGATCCGCTGGTCCATCTCGTCTACGAGCCGTAGCAACAGCTTCTCGTGCTGGTCGATCGAGTCGAGCCCGGAGACCTGGTGCTTAGCGTGTCGTGACCCGACGAACGGGCGCCAAAGGAGTCCGGTCGGGTCAGAGCCGGTAACGAGTACGTCCGGCTCCCGGCAGAGTTGAGCTAGCAGGCTGTAGGTCCAGACGCTCTTTCCTGATCGTGTTACACCTTGCACGATCGTGTGCGCTTCCTTGCGCATGTCCTGGACGAGATCCGTACCGGTGTCGAGCCGTCCGAGCAGCGTCCGGCCGTCATCGCGGTAAGACATCGGGACCGTCAGGGCCAGGGGGTCAGCGTCGAGCAAGGTGACCACGGCCCACTCACCCGTGCCTCTGGGCTCTACCCGGAGACCGTGAGCGTGCATGTGCGGTGCGATCCGTGCCGCCAGGCTCCGGACGTCCTGCACGGTCATTCCGGGCTGTAGGCGGACAGTCAGGACTCGTGGGGGACCTAGCACGATGTGCACGAGCGCCGGGACGATGACGGTCGGCCCGGTAACGGTCTGAACTTCGCGGGTAAGCCCTGCGCCTTCGCACGCACGAACCCAGGAATAGGCGATCTCGTCCACTTCGTGTTCCTGGTCGGTAGGTCGTCGCTGCCAGAACATCGGGATTCCTCTCGTAGCCGGATCTGGGCATGACAAAGCCCCGATCCCCCGGGAAGCGGGGAACCGGGGCCGGTAAGCGGTTAGTGCGGGGTACTAGGCAGCGGCAGGCTTGTTCTCGGCGGGTCGTGATCCTTCGATTCCGTCGGCACGCATCGAGAGGGCGACACGGCCGGTAGAGCGGTCCGCGTAGGGGACTGCGACCAGGTTCCGGAACCGGACCGGCTTCCACTTCTCGGTGACCGGCTCTTCGTGCGACGAGACGCGGACGCCCACGACCTCTGCCCGGTCGGCTTCGGGGTCGTCGACCAGGACGTCTACGACCCAGACCGGCATACCCGTGGTCTCGTCCTTCGCCTGGTTGCCGGACCGACGACGCTGGCCGTCGGAAAGCTCTACGTACTCGGCTCGTGCAGCGGCCTTACCGGTCCCGATCAGGTTGACGCGGTTCATGTCGACGGGGATCTGTCGCATTTCGGGTTCCTCTCAGTTGCGTACGGCTCCGTACCGGACGCTGATTGCGGGTAGTTGCAGCTAGTCGCGCTCGTGCTCGATCTCGACAGTCACGGACGGCTTCGCGTAGCCGTGGTGGCTAGCGAGCAGGTAAACGCCTTCGCGGTACGACCGGGACCGGCCTACGACTTCGCCGTACTCGGTTTCGACAATGTACGGCCGACGCTTCTCGTCGGGCGTCGTGGCGAACCGGTCCCGGATCAGCGATCCGGAGAAGTCGCCCGCCCCGCACGTGACGAGCCCCTTGCCCTTCGCCACCACGTCCACGCAGACCAGGACCAGCAGGGCGAGTTGTCCGGGGACCATTACGCCACCTCGCTCGTGGCGTCGTACCGGCCGTGGTCCCGCGCGATCCACGCTGTAGCGGCACTAAGGCGGGTCACGGGATCCGGCTTCGTGCTGGCCGTGATCCGCTTCGTTGTGTCGGGCAGACCACGGGCCGTCAGGACCAGCGAGCTGACCTCATCCCACGTCGAGATCCGACCGATCTCGATACCGAACGGGTCCGCGACCCGGATCACGTCCCCGATCCGAAGGGCCCCCGCGACGATCAGCCAGTCGTACAGAACGACCCCGATCAAGTCGCCAAACACCTTCGTGTGCAGCGTGTCCGTGTAGAGCACGTCCTTGCCGGGCATGTACGCCTCCGTCTGGTGCATCCGGTGTATCTGGTGAGCACGAAGGTAGCCGACAGGTGCAACTGGTGCAACTGGGCTGCTAGATGCAGCGTGACCAGGCATGAGAGGATCGGCCGGTGGCAGACCGGCGACTTCTACGGACGAGCGAGGTAGCAACCGCTCTAGGTGTCGACCGGTCGACTGTGTACCGGTGGATGCAGGCGGGGGTGATCTCCCCGGAGGTCACCACACACGGAGGTCAGGCACGCTTCGACCTGGACACGGTGCGGATGCAGCTAGCCGCTGCTAGCGAGAAAGACGACACGCCTTCCTAGATCCGGCGTCGTTCTGCTTCGTGGGGGTACTCCGGGTACCCCTAAGCCCGTAAAGGCTCTGAGATTTCCGGGCAATGATCCACAAATCGGCTGTTTATGCAGGTCAACCCTGCTATGTTACGTACAGTTACGAAGATTAGGTTTAAGTAATCATTGCAGGTCAGAGGCTTAGCGAAGCAAGCCCCGATTTCGTGGTGCAAGTACTAAAACATTGCCTCACTCCGGGAACCGGGCAGTTCCCGACGATCGACACCCAAAGGGCTACGCCACGACCACGGCGGGTGCGGAGCCTGGCATTACGGGTGCGGACTAGCGAAGGCCGCACCCACCGCGCCCGTAGCGTCGGGCGATGCCTGCCGACCGACGGGAACCACCCTTTAACCTTGCGGTTCTTTACTTGGGTGGACCACCTGAATAACTCGCCCGTCGCCGGACGGGTGCGGGAACCGGTGACCGTCCGGGAGTTCCTTAACGGTCTCGAACAGACTTCGCGTAGCGTCGGCTCGATCCGGGTTGATGTCCTCGAACATTCGGACCATCTCGTGAAACTCGATGTTCCACGGTGTCTTGCCTGGCGCAGGGTCAGAATCGAACAGGACTCGGACGTTACGACCTCGTAGCCACGCATTTCGGGCCGTAGAGTCGAGACCCGCCCAATACTGACCGAACAGGATTCCGGTCGGTACGTATCGGAAGCCCGATGGCCTAGACGGCACTGCCGCAAGCTCTGTCCGGCGCGTAGTGAGGTTGTCTACCTCACGCATCCGTGCCGTGAACGCGGGAGAGTCGACCGGTAGCCGGGATACCGTCGCAGTCAGCGTCTCTAGCTGGGCGTCGATCTCGTCTATTGCCCGGGAGTTGTCTTCTCCCGGCTCGAACACCTTTTCGTGATGCTCTGTTTCACCCATGAACTGTAAGAGCGTGTCGTTAACTACGCGCTCCGCTTCTGAGACCAGTACGGTCCCGTTCGAGCAGGTACGGCGAGGATCGTTGTTCGGATACTTTACCGACGCACACCGATACCGGGGATGCTTCCGGGCTTTCAGGTAGTAGTACGGTTCTCCGCACTTAGCGCAGTACAGAACGTGAAGGAGTAGCGATGTGTCAGCCTTCCGCCTTTGAGTCGGCGCGGCTTCCTTGCGGCTCTCGATAATCTTTTGTAGCCGGTAATAGTCAGCGGCATCGATCAGGGGCGTAGCCCGTTGTAGCGGTGCGCCTTCAACAAAGACGATCTGCTCTGTACCGTACTGCTTCCGGCCTTTCGCGTCGTGAACCGCTTTACCGTCCGGGCCAGTAGTCACTGGCCGGTGCGTAGCGAGCCCGATTAGCGTAGGCGATGTGAGTTGACGCGTCAGGTTCGAGATAGACCACCGGGTACCGCGTGGTGGTCTCTTGTTCAGGACGGCTTGCCGGTCCTTTTGCGTGAGTACCTTACGTTCGTTCAGGTCTCCGACTACGCGGGTTATCGGGTCGCCATCGAGCAGGCGGCTAACCATCTTCCGGACCTCTGGCGCTAGCCCGTCTTCGTCGGGTACTAACTCGTGGTGATCGTCCACCTTCTCGGACCGGTAGCCAAGAGGTGCAATCCCGCCCCGGTAGACCCCGCGCATGATGTTGTGCTGAGCAGCACCGGAGTTCCGGGCCGTGATGCTTTCTAGCTCCATCTGAGCGGCCCACGCGAGGATAAACAGAATCAGCTCACCGGCTGGTCCGGCTGTGTTGATCGCACCGTCTGCGGTGTACAGGTGCTTGTCGTGTTGTCGGAGGTACTGGAACAGCCCGTGCACGTGCGTGGTCGATCTCCCGAACCGGTCGGGCTTAGCGGCGACGACAACGTCAAACTCACCGGTTCGGTCTCGTAGCCACGGCCCGGACCCGGTCCGGGTCAGGGGGTCGGTAGAGCCGCTGACGTCCAGGTCGGTAGCGACGCCTACGACGTCCCACGCGCGCTGTGCACAGAACGTGCGGCACTCGTTCTCTTGCCGCTCCGGAGAGGTACTAGCGTCGGTCAACCGGCTGAGACGGAGCAGGACGAGAGCGCGTGTCATGCCGGGTCCGATCGCACACCCGGAGCATCGTCTGCCCGCCCTGCTCCGCTACAGCCCGGTTGCATCACTAGGAGAGTGTCGCGTACTCCACCGTCGACATGCCGTCGTCGCGGGCGGCGAGCCGGTGCAGGCGTCGGGTCAGGGTCGTGATCATGGGTTGTCTCCTTCGTCGGGACGGACACGGTGGTCACCACCGTGCGAGTGCCTGGCCCGCCAGGCCGATGACGACCGGGGCGATGCCGAGGACCAGGAAGGCGGGCAGGAAGCACAGGCCGAGCGGCCCGGTGATCAGCACGCCTGCCCGCTGGGCACGTGCCTGTGCGGTGTCGACGAGCTCGGCGCGCACGCGGGCGGCCTCTGCGACCGCGACCTGGGCGAGCGCCGCGCCGGTGCCCGCCGAGCGCCCGGCGGCCCGGGCGAACACGGCGAGGACGGGGACGTCCTGCGCCGCCTGCCACGCGTCGGCCGGGTCGGCGCCGAGCTCGAGCAACCCGGCCACCCGCCGCAGCTCGACCCCGGTGGGGCCGGGCAGCGGGCCGGCCGCCGCGGCGACGGCCGAGGCCACCGGTAGCCCCGCCCGCAGGCAGACGCCGAGCAGCTCCCACCCGGCGGCGAGCGTCGCGAGGTCGGGAGGGGACACCCTCGACGGCAGCCGGCGCAGGACGACCAGTGCGCCCAGTGACCCGAGCAGGGAGACCGCACCCGCCACCGGGCCGCCCAGTGCCAGGCCGGCGGCACCGCCCGCCACGGTCCCGACCGCGATCCAGGCAGGTCGTAGCGCGGCGGGGGCACCGACTCCGGCGCGGGGGGTCGCGTTCAACCGCGCCGCGCCGACGCGGGGCCCGCCCACGAGCAGGGCCGCGGCGAGCAGGAGCAGGACCGGGGGTGTCATCGGGGCACCGCAGCCCGCAGGATGTGCTCGGTCCACGCGACCCCGGCCGCGGCCAGGGCCACCCCGACGACGAGCAGCGCCTGTCCGAGCAGTCCGCTGCGCAGCACCCCGATCGGGTCTGCTCCGACCAACTGGCCGAGTGCCAGACCGAGCGCGGGCAGCGCCGTGAGCACCAGCGCCGTGGCCCGTGGCCCGGCCAGCTCCGCACGCACCCGCGCGGCGAACCGCACGCGCCAGCCGAGGTCGGCCGCCGCCCCGGCGAGGAGCTCGGCGAGCGGTACACCGCACCGGTCGGACAGGGCCCAGGCCGCGGCGAGCCGCCCGATCTCGGACGTCACCTCCGGGTGCTCCCCGGCGCCGCGGCGGAGGGCGGCCGGGACGTCGTCGCCGAGTCCGCTCGCGGCAGCCGCGGGGGCGAGGACGGCGCGGGCCCGCGGACCGTCGGCCGACGCCCCGCCCAGCGCCGTCGCCGGATGCGCACCGGCGGCGAGTTCGTCGGCCATCCGCGTGATCGCCGACGCGAGCTCACCCGCCGTGCCCGCCTCGGCGGTCTCGGTGCGGCGGGCCGTCCGGAGGCGGCGGACCGTCGCTCCGATCAACAGGCCGGCGACCGCGCCGCCCGGCCCGGCGACGACCAGCCCGACCACCCCGCCCGCGACGACGGGCAGCGCCGCCCCGGGGGACCGCCACGGTCGCGTGCGGTCGATGCCCGGCCGGAGCGCGCCCAGCCGTGCCACCGCGGCGGGCGGGGGCAGGAGCGCCAGCGCGGCGGCGAGCGCGGCGCACGAGATCGTCACCACGGCGCCGGCACTTCCCGCTCGGCGAACAGGCGCCCCAGGGCCTGCCGCTCCGTGGTCCAGCCGCCGGACCGGGTCCACGCCGGCAGGACCTGCACCTCGGTCTCCGAACGGGCGAGCACCCCGACCGCGTCGAGGACGCGCGCCCCGCCGCGCAGACGGCGCATGTGCAGCACCACCTGCACCGCGGCGGCGAGCTGGCTGTGCAGCGCCACCCGCGACATCCCGCCGACGGCAGCCAGTGCCTCGAGCCGGGCGGGCACCTCGCGGACCGAGTTGGCGTGCACGGTGCCCGCCCCGCCGTCGTGACCGGTGTTCATCGCGGACAACAGGTCGGCGACCTCCGCCCCCCGCACCTCGCCGACGACGAGCCGGTCGGGCCGCATCCGCAACGCCTCGCGCACGAGGTCGCGCAGCACGACACCGCCCGCGCCCTCGATGTTGGCGGGCCGCGACACCAGCCGGACGACGTGCGGGTGCCGAGGGGCCAGTTCCTGGGCATCTTCCACACAGACGATGCGCTCCCGCGGATCGACCGCACTGAGCAGCGCACCGAGGATCGTGGTCTTCCCCGTGCCGGTTCCCCCGGAGACGAGCAGGGCCAGCCGCGCTGCGAGGACGGCCCGCAGCAGGGCCTCGCCTCCCGCGTCGATGGTGCCCATCCGCTGCAGCGCCCCCAGGTCGTGGGCCGCGGGCCGCAGCACGCGCAGCGACAGGCACGTGCCGTCGGGGGAGATGGGCGGGAGCACCGCGTGCAGGCGGACACCGGCCTCGGCGAGCCAGCCGTCGACGTAGGGGGAGGCGTCGTCGAGCCGGCGGCCCGCGGTCAGTGCGAGCCGCTGGGCGAGCCGCCGGACCGCGGCCTCGTCCGGCAGGCGGACCGCGGCAGGTTCGGGCCCGGTGCCGCGGTCGACCCACACCCGGCCCCCGCCGCTGACGAGCACGTCGGTGGTGCGGGGGTCGCGCAGCAGTGCGTCGAGCGGGCCCGCCCCGACGAACTCCTCCCGGAGCACCCGCAGGGCGTCGAGCACGTCGAGGTCGGAGGCGACCCCGCCGGACTCCGCCCGCACGGCGGCCGCGACGGCCGCGACCCCGGTGCCGTCGCCGGTGGCTGCGAGCCGGGAGCGGACGCGCTCGACCGACATCCCGCCCATCCGCTCGCTCACGACCCGCTCCCGGTGGACGTACCCAGCTCGGCGAGCACCGCGCGGGCCGCCGCGGCGAGCGGCCCGCGGGTCCGGCCCGGGGCCTCCCCGCGTTCCAGCGCACGGGCGAGACCCGGTTCGGACCGCATCGTGGTGAGCAGCGGCAGCTCCAGCGCACGCGCCACCTCCGCCGCGTCGATCCCGCCCGGGGCGGGCCCGCGTACGACCAGCCGCGGCACTGCACCGTGCTCGGCCAGCATCGCGACGACCCGTGCCGCGGCCGCGCACGACCGCACGTCGGCGGGCACGACGAGGACCACGAGGTCGGCCGCACCGAGTGCGGCGAGTGCGGCGTCGGTGCCATGGCGGGGCAGGTCGCAGACGACCGTCTCGCCCGCCCGGCGTCCGGCGTCGATCACCGCGGAGACGGCGGCGGCACCGGGCCCGCTTGCGGCGCGGTCGCAGGACAGCAGGGCGAGCTGGCCGCCACCGCGGCCGGCGACGGCGGGAGCGGGCAGGGCGGCGTGCAGCGCGGCCGCCGGGACCCGCCCGCCGCCGACGCCGACCCCGGGCCAGCGCAGGCCGTCGAGGTCCTCGGCGCCCAGTACCAGGTCGAGCCCGCCGCCGAGCGGATCGCAGTCGACCAGCAGCGCCCGTCGCCCGTCGCGGACGGCGGCGACGGCCACCGCGGCGGCGAGCACCGACGCCCCGGCCCCGCCCCGGCCGCCGACGACACCGAGCACCGGCCCGCGCCCGCGCGGTTCCTCGGTGGCCTCCGACAACGCCGCGACCAGCCACGGCTCGGCATCCGGCAGCGACACCACGTGCTCCGCCCCGATCGCGACGGCCTGTTGCCACACCCCGGGCGGCGGCTCACCCCGGACCGCGACGACGACCCGACCACGCCGGGGCAGGCCGTGGCGCGCGCAGTGCTGGGCGGCTCCGGCATCGAGCAGCACTACCGGTGCCTGGGCCCACATCCGGCGCGCCGCGGTGGCGTCGACTGCCCGTTCCAACTCGCACCCGGCCGCGGCGGCGAGCCGGAGCACGGCGTCGAGCAGGTCGAGGTCGGACACCATCACGAGCCCCCGCTGAGATCGGCGCATCGCGGCCTCCCTGGTCGTGCCCCGCCCGGTGCGGGACGGGATCCAGGGTCACCCGGGATCGGGCGTGCGGAGCGACGAACCGGCTTTCTGTGGACAGCGGGGGACCGATGTGGACAACCCGGTCCCTCGGCCGGTTCGCGACACCGGATCGTCGGTTCGATGCGGCAGCCTGGGACGGGGAGCGTCCGGACACGGGACGACCCCCGCCAGGGGGGATTGGCGGGGGTCGTCGTCGGTTCAGCTCCGGGGGGTCGAGCTGAACCATGTCCGGACGTATCCGGACGACGTCAACTGTAGCCGGAGATCAGGCCGTGCGCGCACCCCTGGACGGAGCATCTGCGGCGATTTCGCGACGCGCGCCCCCCGCGCCACCTGCGGCGGCCACGTGGTCTGGCAAGCTCGCTCGACATGCCCGGTACGCCGTCGATCCCGCTCCCGCGGCGGCCGACCGCCGCCGCCTTCTTCGACCTCGACAAGACGATCATCGCCGGGTCCAGTGCGCTGGCGTTCAGCCGCCCGTTCCGCCGTCAGGGACTGATCAGCAGGCGGGCCGTCCTCCGGAGCGGGTACGCGCAACTGCTGCTCGTGCTGTCCGGTGCCGACGCCGGGACGATGGAGCACCTGCGCAGGCGGATCACCGAGCTCTGCACGGGGTGGGACGTCGCGCAGGTGAGCGCGATCGTGGCCGAGACGCTGCACGAGATCGTCGAGCCGCTGGTCTACGCCGAGGCCACCGAGCTGATCGCGGAGCACCGCGCCGCGGGCGAGGAGGTGGTCGTGCTCTCCGCGTCGGGCCAGGAGGTCGTCGAGCCGATCGCCGCGCTCGTCGGGGCCGACCGCTGTCTGGCCACGCGCATGGGCGTCGTGAACGGCCGCTACACGGGCGAGATCGAGTACTACTGCTACGGCGAGGAGAAGGCCCACGCCGCCCGCGACATCGCCGCCGCACGCGGGTACCGGCTCGCCGACTGCCGCGCCTACTCCGACTCGATCACCGACCTGCCGCTGCTGGAGGCGGTGGGGCACCCCACCGCGGTCAACCCGGACAAGGCGCTGCGCCGGGAGGCGCTGGAGCGCGGCTGGCCGATCCTGACCTTCACCGCACCCGTCGCGCTCGGGGTGCGGTTCCGACCGCCGGTCCCGGCGGCCGCGGTGATCGGCAGCGTGGGGATGGCCGCCCTGATCGGCGCCGGCTGGTACTCCTACCGCAGCCGCCGTTGGTGACGCACCGTCGCTGAACCGGTGCACCCGCCGTCGGCCCTTGCTGTGCCGGGTGACACGGGTTACACATGTCGTACGGACTTCCGGGAGGCCAGGGGCGGTGCGGCAGAGAAGCATCCGCCTCCCCCGACCGGTGCTCCGTGCGCGAGGAAGCGGGCACTCCACGCACAGCACGCCGCGGGAGGCATGTCGTCGTGGGCCTGCGTACCGGGACGCCGGACGCCGAGGCCACCAACACGGCACGTAGTGCACGCCTGGATCCCGATTCGTCGCGCGTGGACGGGCGGTCCCCCGGGAGGGGTGCCGCCCGTCTCGCGTTCGCCCCGGTCGAGTGCGGTCTCGGTCGAGTGCGGTCTCAGCTGCGGGCGTCGGCGATCGAGAGGCCTTCGCGCCCGCCGGCCTCCCACTGCGCGCAGCAGTGCAGGATCCACTCGCCGACCCCGTGTGCGCCGCCCGCCGCGAAGCCCTCGGCCGCCGTCCGGTACTCCGCGGCGCGCCGCAGGTGGCCGACCTCGGGAACGGCCAGGCCGCGGGGGTCGAGTCCGGCGGTGAGTGCGGTCAGGCGTGCAGCGGCCCGTGCCACGACGCCGCTGGCGGAGCCGAACGGTCGCAGCGCCAGCAACTCTCCGTGCACGACGGCGACCAGGATCGGGGCCGGGGCCCGCGTGCCGCCGGTGATCAGGCCGGCCAGCAGTGCGAGCCGGTCGGTGACGCCGTCGCCGGTCCGCGGCCGTCCCAGCTCGGCACCGTGCCGGTCGGCGGGGAGCAGGTCGGTCGCCGCCAGCACGTGCAGGCGGGCCAGGACCTGCGACGGAGAGGTGCGCCACGCGGCCAGTAACCGGCCGGACTCCTCGGCGATCCGGACCGCGCCCGCGAGGACCGGGTCGGTGACGGTGTCGGGGGAGTCGAGCGGGGCCCCGTCGAGCGCGGCCGAGGCGCGCGCGGCCCGGATCCCGGCTTCCGCGGCACCCGCGGGCCAGCCCTGCCGGTTGGCCGGGTGGTTGTGCACGGCCACCACCGCGTCGCGGGCCCTGGCCACGGCGTCGGCGACGCCGGGGAGCGCGGTCAGGGGTGCGAGCGGGTCCGTGGCGATCACCGCAACCATGCTGCCAGTAGGGGGAGTACTGGTCGGACAGCCGGTGCATTCGTCGGTGGTGGGCGATAGCGTCCCCCCCGAGAACGTGCGCTGGGCGCCGATGCCCGGCGCGAAGACGAGCAGGAGGGGTACGGATGGCCGACTCGGGACCCACGTTGAGCAACCTGTCCACGGAGAGCCGCAGCTTCCCTCCGAGCGAGGAGTTCGCCGCGCAGGCCAACGCCACCGAGGAGTGGTACGCCCGCGGAGACGACGACCGGGAGGGGTTCTGGGCCGAGCAGGCCGACCGCCTGCACTGGCACCAGAAGTGGGACCAGGTCCTCGACTGGCAGCCCCCGTTCGCGAAGTGGTTCGTGAACGGCAAGCTCAACGTCGCCTACAACTGCGTCGACCGCCACGTCGACGAGGGGCACGGCGAGCAGGTGGCCTTCCACTGGGAGGGCGAGCCCGGCGACTCCCGCACCATCACCTACGCCGACCTCAAGAGCGAGGTCAGCAAGGCCGCCAACGCGCTCACCGAGCTGGGCGTGCAGGCGGGCGACCGGGTGGCCATCCAGCTGCCCATGATCCCCGAGGCCGTCATCTCGATGCTGGCCTGCGCGCGCCTCGGCGCGATGCACAGCGTCGTGTTCGGCGGGTTCTCCCCCGGTGCGCTCAAGGCCCGCATCGAGGACGCCGAGTGCAAGCTGCTCATCACCTCCGACGGGCAGTTCCGGCGCGGCAAGCCGGCGCCGATGAAGGAGAACACCGACGAGGCGGTCAAGGACACCCCGTCGATCGAGCACGTGCTCGTCGTCAAGCGCACCGAGACCGAGGTGCCCTGGACCGAGGGCCGCGACGTCTGGTGGCACGACCTCGTCGACAAGCAGTCCGACGAGCACGAGGTGCAGGCCTTCGACGCCGAGCACCCGCTGTTCATCCTCTACACCTCGGGCACCACCGGGAAGCCGAAGGGCATCCTGCACACCTCGGGCGGATACCTCACGCAGGCCGCGTACACCCACCACGTGGTGTTCGACCACAAGCCCGGCGAGAGCGTCTACTGGTGCACCGCCGACATCGGCTGGATCACCGGGCACAGCTACATCGTCTACGGACCGCTGGCCAACCGCGCCACGTCGGTCCTCTACGAGGGCACGCCCAACACCCCGCACGAGGGCCGGCACTGGGAGATCGTGCAGAAGCACGGCGTCTCGATCTACTACACCGCGCCCACGCTGATCCGTACGTTCATGAAGTGGGGCAAGGAGATCCCGGAGAAGTACGACCTCTCCTCCCTCAAGGTGCTCGGCAGTGTCGGTGAGCCGATCAACCCCGAGGCATGGATGTGGTACCGGGAGAACATCGGGCACGACAGGTGCCCGATCGTCGACACGTGGTGGCAGACCGAGACCGGCGCGATCATGATCGCCCCGCTCCCCGGCGTCACCGCCACCAAGCCCGGTTCGGCGATGCGCACGATCCCCGGGATCAGCGCGGAGGTCGTGTCCGAGGAGGCCGAGCCCGTCGGCGTGGGCGGCGGTGGGTACCTGGTGCTCGACAAGCCGTGGCCGTCGATGCTGCGCGGCATCTGGGGCGACGAGGAGCGCTACAAGGACACGTACTGGTCGCGCTTCGCCGACCAGGGCTACTACTTCGCGGGCGACGGTGCGAAGTACGACGACGACGGCGCCATCTGGCTGCTCGGCCGCGTCGACGACGTGATGAACGTGTCCGGGCACCGCATCTCCACCACGGAGGTGGAGTCGGCGCTGGTCAGCCACCCGACGGTGGCGGAGGCCGCGGTCGTCGGTGCGGCCGACGAGACCACCGGGCAGGGCATCGTCGCGTTCGTCATCCTGCGCGGCAACGCGGCGAAGGACGGCGGCGAGGACGCGATCAAGGCACTGCGCGACCACGTCTCCAAGGAGATCGGGCCGATCGCGAAGCCCAAGAAGATCCTCGTGGTCGAGGAGCTGCCCAAGACCCGCTCCGGCAAGATCATGCGTCGGCTTCTCCGCGATGTCGCGGAGAACCGCGACGTGGGCGACGTCTCGACGCTGGCCGACTCCACCGTCATGGACCTGATCTCCACGGGGCTCAAGGACGGCAAGACCGAGGACTAGCCCTGGCCGACGACGACCTGCACGTGCGAGGGCCGCTGGTGCTTCCCGGGAGGGAGCTGCACTGGCGGTTCTCGCGCGCGTCGGGGCCGGGTGGGCAGGGCGTGAACACCACCGACTCGCGCGTCGAGCTGTCCTTCGACGTGGCGCGCTCGCCGTCGGTGCCCGACGACCTGCGCGCCCGGGCCGTCGAACGGCTGGCGGGTCGCCTCGTCGACGGGGTGCTGACGGTCGTCGCATCGGAGCACCGCAGCCAGCTGCGCAACCGCGACGCCGCCCGGGAGCGTCTCGCCGCGACCCTGCGCGGGGCCACCGCGGCCGACCCGCCCGCGCGGCGGCCGACGAAGCCGTCGAAGGGGGCGAAGCGCCGCCGGATGGACGAGAAGACGCGGCGGGGCCGGGTCAAGCGGCTGCGCGGCCGTCCCGACGACGGGTAGGGTTCCCCACCGGTGCGCCGGGAAGACTGGTCGGCAACGTCCTTGCCGTACCCGATCCGTCTCCGGAGCCGCCCGTGACCGCCCCCCGCCCCGTCTCCGAGTTCGCCCGTTACCTGCGCACCGAGACCGTCGGGGGCATGGTGCTGCTCGTCGCCACCGCGGTGGCGCTGCTGTGGGCGAACTCGCCGTGGGCCGGTGCGTACGTCGGGCTGCGCGACACCGTCGTCGGGCCGGCCGCCCTGCACCTCGACCTGACGCTCGCGCAGTGGGCCACCGACGGGCTCCTCGCGGTCTTCTTCCTCGTCGTGGGGCTGGAGCTCAAGCGCGAACTGGTCGTCGGGGAGCTGTCGAGCCTGCGCCAGGCACTGCTCCCGGTGGCTGCGGCACTGGGCGGGATGGTCGTGCCGGCGGTGGTCGCCCTGGTCGTGGGCGGCGGTGCGCCGGGCATGGAGCAGGCCTGGGCGATCCCGGTCGCCACCGACATCGCGTTCGCGCTCGGCGTGCTCGCGCTGGCGGGATCGGCCCTGCCGGTCACCGCGCGGGTGTTCCTGTTGGGCCTGGCCGTCGCCGACGACCTGGGTGCGATCGCCGTCATCGCGTTCGTCTTCAGCACGGGGCTGGACCTGCTCGCGCTCGGGGCCGGCCTGCTCGGCGCAGCGCTGTACTGGTTCCTGCAGCGGCGCCGCGTGCGGGCATGGTGGATCTACGTGCCGTTGGGTGTCGCGGTCTGGGTGGCGATCCACGAGGCCGGGATCCACGCGACGATCGCCGGGGTCCTGCTCGGCCTGCTCACCCGGGTCCGGCCCGACGACGGTGAGCGGCACGCGCCCGCGGTGCGGCTGGAGCACCGGCTGCAGCCCTGGTCTGCAGGGTTCTGCGTGCCGGTGTTCGCGCTGTTCGCGGCGGGTGTGCCGGTCGGGGCCGACGCGCTGCGCGAGGTGTTCACCGCGCCCGTCCCGCTCGCCGTCATGGCCGGGCTGCTGTTCGGGAAGGTCGTCGGCATCCTCGGCTTCGCCTGGGTCGCCATCCGGATCACCCCGGCCTGTCGCCCGCGCGGGCTGGGGTGGCGGGACATGGTGGCGGTGTCGATGCTCGGCGGTGTCGGGTTCACCGTCAGCCTGCTGATCGCCGAACTGTCGCTGGCCGACCTGCCCGAGGTCCTCGACGCGGCGAAGGCGGCCGTCCTGATCGCGTCGGCGGCCGCCGCACTGATCGGCGCAGCGTTGCTGCTGCGTCGCGGACGGGTGCACGCCACACCCGACGAGGGGACCTGACGCGCCTGGCCGGGCACCGCCGCCGGTCGCGTGGAAGGATGGCCTCCCGATCATCGAGACGCGCTCGCAGCACGTGCAGGAGGACAGTGGTGGCCAGCCCGACCAGCTCCAACGGCACGGAGGTTCCGCCCGTGCTGCCCTCGATCCCGCTCTCGAAGGAGCCGGTGGTCGCAGCCGCCGACCAGTCGATCGGCGGACTCGTCCGCGAGGCGACCGCCCAGGTCTCCACGCTCGTGCGTGCCGAGGTCGAGCTCGCGCGCTCCGAGGTCACCGCCGAGGTGAAGAAGGGCCTGCAGGGCAGCATCTTCTTCATCGTCGCGCTGGTCGTGGCGCTGTTCAGCCTCTTCTTCCTGTTCTTCGCGCTCGGCGAGACGCTCGCGCTGTTCCTCAACCGCTCCGCGTCGTTCTGGATCGTGTTCGGCTTCATGATCCTCGTCGCCGCGGTGTTCGGTCTGCTCGGTTACCTGCGGGTCCGCAAGATCCGCAAGCCCGAGCGCACGATCAGCTCGCTCAAGGAGTCGGCGCAGGTCCTGTCGAACCGCAACCGTGCCGACACCCCCGCCCAGCTGAACGGACGCGGCACCAGCTGACCCGTGCGCGCACCCGATCCGTCGTCGGTGCGCATCCCGGGTCCGTGGAGACACTCCGAGGTGTCGGCCAACGGCATCCGGCAGCACGTCGTCGAGTGCGGGGACGGTCCGCTCGTCGTCCTCCTGCACGGCTTTCCGGAGTTCTGGTGGACGTGGCGCCATCAGCTCATCCACCTGGCGGGGCGCGGGTTCCGGGCTGTCGCGGTCGACCTGCGGGGCTACGGTGATTCGGACAAACCGCCCCGCGGCTACGACCTGTGGACCCTCGCCGGCGACGCCGCCGGTCTGATCGGGGCGTTGGGGGAGACCCGCGCGCACGTCGTCGGGCACGACTGGGGCGGGCTGATCGGCTGGACGACGGCCGCACTGCACCCCCGCCGGGTCCGCTCGCTCACCGTGCTCGGCGCACCACACCCGATGGCCGTGCGGTCGGCGTTCGTCCGGGACCCGCGCGGTCAGGGGCGGGCGACGGCGAGCTACGCACTGGCGTTCCAGGTGCCGCGGTGGCCCGAGAGCGCCCTGTGCCGCGGCGACGGGGCGCGCGTCGAGGCGATCCTGCGCGCGTGGTCCGGCCCGGACTGGGTCGGGACCGACGATTTCGCCGACGCCGCCGCCCGCTGCCGCAGCGCGATCCGGGTGCCGGGGGTGGTGCACTGCGCGATGGAGTACTACCGGTGGGCGCTGCGGTCGCAGTTCCGCGGAGACGGTCGACGGTTCGCGGCCGCGGTGTCCCGGCCCGTCGACGCCCCGGTGCTGCAGATCCACGGCGAGATCGACCCGTGTCTGCTGCAGTCGACGGCCGCGCTGTCGGCGCGGTGGGCCGCAGCGGCGTACCGGACGGAGCTGCTGCCGGGCGTCGGTCACTTCCCACACGAGGAGCGCCCGGCGGTCGTGAACGGACTGCTGGCCGGCTTCCTGACGGTCTGAGCGTGATCGGCGAACTCGCCGTGCGTGATCGGCAAACTCGCCGGGTGGGGGCGGCAGACTCGCCGGGTGGGGCGGCAGACTCGCGGGGTCAGTCGTCGCGCGCCAGCATCGCCTCCTCCAGGTCCAGCTGGCGCTGCACGCGGCGCAGGATCTCGTCGTCGATCTCCCCGGCGTCGCGGCTGGCGACGAAGGCGTCACGCTCACGGGTGAGCATCTCGCGCCGCAGGCGGTTGTACGCGGCGCTCGGGCTCTCGCCCGCCTCCGAGTCCGGGCGGCCGAGCTGCTCCCACACCTGGTTGGCGCGCATCTGCGCGAACCGCCGGAGCTTCTCCGCGGTGTGCGCGGTGGCGCCGCCGCCCGCGTCGGCCATCAGTTCGTCGAGCCGCCCGATCGACGCCTGCACCGCGGAGTACTGCGCCTGGGCCTCGGCGAGCACCTGGGCCTGCCCACCGGAGTCGCGCACGCCGAGGCGGTGGATCACCGCGGGCAGGGTCAGGCCGTGCAGCAGCAGCGTCGCGATCGTCACGAAGAAGGCCAGGAACACGATCGTCTCGCGGCCGGGGACGGTGGCCGGGATCGCGAAGGCGGCGGCGAGCGTGACGACACCGCGCATCCCCGACCACGAGATGACGGCCGGCACCTGCCACGGCGGCCGGGGATCGGCCTTGCGTACGCCCCGGAACAGCGCCCGCGGCAGGTACGTCGCCGGGAAGACCCACAGGACCCTGGCGAGCACCGTGGCCGCGGTGACGACCAGCCCGTAGAGCACGAGCCGTCCGACGTCCGGACCGGCCTGCGCGATCACGTTCGTCAGCTGGAGCCCGATGAGCGCGAACACGACCGACTCCAGGATCGTGTCGCTGGCCTGCCAGACCGCCTGCTCCTGCAGGCGCGACGCGTAGCCACCCTCGGGTGCGTTGTGGCCGAGGTAGAGCCCGGTGACGACGACGGCGAGCACGCCGGAGGTCTGCGCCTGCTCGGCGACGAGGTACACCCCGAACGGCACGACGAGCCCGAGCGCGCTCTCGACGCGGGCGTCGTGCAGCCGCATCCGCAGGCGGTGCACGACCCACCCGACCGTGAGTCCGATGAGGGTGCCCCCGACCGCCGCGAGCAGGAACAGCCCGGCCGCCTCGGCCACCGACACCGCCGTGCCCGCCGCGACGACGACGAACACCCGGAACAGTGTCAGCGCGGTGGCGTCGTTGATCAGGCTCTCGCCGCCGAGGATCGTCATCACCCGCCGGGGGAGTCCGAGCCGGCGACCGACCGCGAGCGCCGACACCGCGTCCGGGGGCGCGACCACCGCCCCGAGCACGAGGGCCGCGGGCAGTGACAGCTCCGGCACCAGCCACCACGCGACCAGGCCGACGGCCAGCGCCGTGAACGCGGGCAACCCGACGGCGAGCAGCCCGATCGGGCGCCGGTTGGCCCGGATCCCGAGGTAGGACGACTCCAGCGCCGCGGAGTACAGCAGTGGCGTCAGGACGACCAGGAGCACGATGTCCGGCTCGATCTCCAGGTCCTCGATCCCCGGCAGGAACGAGGCGGCGATCCCGGCGACGACCAGCACCAGCGGGGCCGAGACGTCGAAGCGGCGGCACACCGCGGTGATCGCGAGCGCGCCCAGTACGAGGACGAGGAGTGTGAGCTCGACGTGCATGGGTGAAGGATGGCTCACATGGCCTGCACCCACACCGTGACCTTCGACGACGGGTCCTGGTCCGAACCCGCCCCCGACAGCGCCGACGGGTGCTTCGACTGCCGAGCGCTGGGCGAGGACGTCTGGGCCCACCTGCGGCTGTGCCTGAGCTGCGGGCACGTCGCCTGCTGCGACTCCAGCCCGCACCGGCACGCCACCGCCCACGCGACGGGCCACGACCACCCGGTCGTCCGCTCCTACGAACCGGGTGAGGCGTGGCGGTGGTGCTACGCCGACGAGCGCATCGTCTGACGCGCTACCCGTGCAGCGACCGGGCCGTCACCGCGGTGTCGGGGTTGTCGGCGAACACGCCGTCGACCCCGGCCGCGAAGAACGCCTCGTACTCGGCGAACACGTCGCCGTAGTCGGTGTCGGCCCCGGGGGAGCGCAGGTTCGTGGGCAGGAACTGGTTCTCGTTGCGGAACGTGTACGGGTGCACCACGAGACCGACGGCGTGGGCGGCGGTGACCAGCGGGGTGGGCGTGCCCAGCGTGCCGTCGGGATTGCGGGGGATCACCAGGTCCTTGTCCGGGCCGATGCCGTCGGCGAACGTCGCGAGGTCGGCCAGGCCGTCGGGGGTGATGAGGTCGAGGTACGTGCGGGTGTCGCCGGCAGCCGCGAGGTCGGCCGGTATCCCGTCGGCCTCGAGCAGCGCGACGAGCGGCACCGCGAGCTCGGCGTCGAGTGCGCGCAGGTTCGTGGTCTCGAACGACTGGACGAACACCGGCGCGTCGGCCCGGTTGAGCCCGGCCTCGTCCAGCGCCCGCACCAGCGCCGGCTCCAGCGGCAGGCCGAGCGAGGCGAAGTAGGTGGGGTGCTTCGTCTCCGGGTACACGCCGACCTCGCGGCCCAGTTCCCGCGACAGGCGTGCGCGCAGCTCCAGCACCTCGTCGAAGGTGGGGATGACGAAGCGGCGGTCGTAGATCGTGTTCTCCTGGCGGACCTGGGGGATCCGCTCCGTCGCGCGCAGCGTCCGCAGCTCGGCGAGGGTGAAGTCCTCGGTGAACCAGCCCGTGTACTCGGCGCCGTCGATCGTCTTCGTGATGCGCCGGTCGGCGAACTCCGGGTGGTCCGCGACGTCGGTGGTGCCGCCGATCTCCGGCTCGTGCCGCGCGACCAGCACGCCGTCGGCGGTGGTGACGAGGTCGGGCTCGATGAAGTCGGCGCCCATCCGCGCGGCGAGCTCGTAGGAGGCCAGGGTGTGTTCGGGGCGGTAGCCGGACGCGCCGCGGTGCCCGATGACGACGACCCGGGCGGTCTCCCCCTCCCCGGCGTGCACGGTGGGGGCGGTAGCGGAAGGTGCTCCCGCCACGGTGACGGCGGAGAGTACGGCCACGGTGAGTCCTCGCAGTGGGAGACGGGGAGGCATGGAGTGCAGACTCGACCGGTCGGACCACTGCGTCACCACGAGAGTGCGTCGACACCGGGTCCGGGGTGTGAACGGCAGGTGCGGCGAGCGTACCCGTGAGCGGCCACTCTAGGCTCCTGCCTCGTGCGCGTTCTGGTCGTCGGGTCCGGTGCTCGGGAGCACGCCATCCTCCTCGCGCTCGCGCAGGACCCCGGGGTGACGGCGCTCGCCTGTGCCCCGGGCAACGCGGGCACGGCGTCGGTGGCCGAGCAGCGGGGTCTCGACGTCGTCGATCCCGCGGCCGTCACGGCGCTGGCCGGGAGCTGGCGGGCCGATCTCGTGGTGATCGGGCCGGAGGTGCCGCTCGTCGCGGGCGTCGCCGACGCCGTGCGCGCCGCGGGGATCGCCTGCTTCGGCCCGAGCGCCGACGCCGCCCGGATCGAGGGCTCGAAGGCGTTCGCGAAGGACGTCATGGCCGCCGCCGGGGTGTCGACCGCGGGCTGCGAGATCGTCGACAACCCCGCCCACCTCGACGCCGCCCTCGACCGCTTCACCCCGCCCTACGTCGTCAAGGACGACGGACTCGCGGCGGGCAAGGGCGTGGTCGTCACCCCCGACCGCGACCTCGCGCGCGCCCACGCGATGACGCTGCTCGACGGCGGGCACCCGGTGCTGCTGGAGGCGTTCCTCGACGGGCCGGAGGCGTCGCTGTTCTGCTTCGTCGACGGCGGGACCGTCGTGCCGCTGCTGCCCGCGCAGGACTTCAAGCGCGTCGGCGACGACGACAGCGGCCCCAACACCGGCGGGATGGGGGCCTACGCGCCGCTGCCGTGGGCGTCGCCGGACCTGGCCGACGCACTGGTGGAGTCCGTGGTCGCGCCGGTCGCCCGGGAGATGGTGGCGCGCGGGAACCCCTTCTCCGGGCTGCTCTACGCCGGGCTCGCGCTCACCTCGAACGGCCCGTCGGTGATCGAGTTCAACTGCCGCTTCGGCGACCCGGAGACCCAGGCCGTGCTCGCGTTGCTGCGCACCCCACTGGCCGGGCTGCTGCACGCCACCGCGACCGGCACGCTGGCGCAGGTGCCCGCCCTGGAGTGGGCGGAGGGCGCGGCGGTGACGGTCGTCGTGGCGGCGGAGGGCTACCCGGGCACGCCGCGGGTGGGCGACCCGATCAGGGGGGCCGACGGCGACGGCGTGCTGCACGCCGGCACGCGTCGCCGCGACGACGGGGCCGTGGTGTCCTCGGGCGGGCGGGTGCTGTCGGTCGTCGGGACGGGCGCGGATCTCGCCGCGGCCCGCGACGACGCCTACCGCCGCCTCGACACCGTGCACCTGGCCGGATCACACCACCGCACCGACATCGCCCTGCGGGCCGTGCGCGGGGAGATCACCGTTCCCTCACTCGAGTGACGAGGTTACGCAAAGTCACCCGATGTGGTGATGTTGCGCAGTCGTGACCTGCTCGATATCTGCCATCCCGTGCAGGTGGTGCGGTCGTTCAGCCACGACACCTCGCAAATCGGTCACGGTGCGCCACTTGCAGGCGCCGCGGGTCGACGCCACCCTCGGGACGTCCGGAGAGATCGACATGGTTGTCGCTCCCCGCATCAACCGGCCGTGGCCGCGGTCCTCCGGGCAGCACTCCTTCCCCGATGCAGAGGATCACCGCATGAGCAACCCCCGTCACGCCGCTCCGAGCCGCACCGCCCTGCTCGCCCGCCGGGTGGCACTGGGCGTCATCGGCGCCCCGGTCGCGATGCTCGCCGTCGCCGGTCCGGCGTCGGCCGCCCCCGACCCGTCCGAGGACGTCTCGACCGACTCCGTCTCGACCGACTCCACCGACTCGAGCGCCGCCGACTCGTCGGCCGCCGCGGACGAGGCATCGGAGGGCTCGCTGCCGGAGTCCGACGCGTCCGGTCTCGGCGGTCTCCCCGCCGGCGACGCGTTCGACCTCGCTGCGCTCCCGGGCCTGCCGGGCGTCGACGCCCTGCCCGCCCTCCCCGGCGCGGACTCCCTCGCGGTCCCGACCGCGCTTCCCGCGCTGCCCGGCGTGGGCGCCCTGCCGGAGCTCCCGGGCCTCGGCGGGCTCCCCGCGCTGCCGGGTGCGGACGCCCTGCCCGCTCTGCCCGGCCTGCCGTCGACCCCCGACACCTCCGCCCCCGACACCTCCGCAGCCGAGACGGGCTCGGAGGAGGCCGGCGCCACCGGAGCCGACGCCGCGGACGACACCGCCGCTTCCGACACCGCCGGTTCCGACACCGCCGGTTCCGACACCGCCGGTTCCGACACAGCCGCTTCCGACACCGCCGCTTCCGACACCGCCGCCGCGGACTCCACGGAGGCCTGAGGAACGTCCCGGTCGTCGGCCTCGGACCGTTCAGCGTCGATCCTCCGAGGTCGGTGACCGCCTCGGGCGGGCCCGGCTCCTCTCGGGGAGCCCGGCCCGCCCGTCGTGCTTTCCTAGGGCGTGCCGACCCCACTGCCCACCGCATCACGCCGCGCCGCCATTCCCCCGTTCCACGTCATGGACGTGTGGGCGGCGGCGGGAGAGCGCCAGCGCACCCACGGTGACCTCGTCAACCTCTCCGCGGGCCAGCCCTCCACCGGAGCGCCGCAGGCGGTGCGCGACGCCGCGACCGCGGCGATCGCCGACGAGGTGCTCGGCTACACGGTGGCCCTGGGGATCCCGGAGCTCCGTTCGGCGATCGCCGGCCACTACGGCCGCACCCACGGCCTCGAGGTGCCGTCCGAGCAGGTCGTCGTCACCACCGGATCGTCGGGCGGGTTCCTGCTCGCGTTCCTCGCCGCGTTCGACGCGGGCGACCGCGTGGCGATGGCCCGCCCCGGCTACCCCTGCTACCGCAACATCCTCTCCGCGCTGGGCTGCGAGGTCGTCGAGCTGCCGTGCGGGCCCGAGACGCGCTACCAACCGACCGTCGCCATGCTGGAGGCGCTCGACGAGCCGGTGAAGGGCCTGGTCGTGGCGAGCCCGGCGAACCCGACGGGCACGGTGCTCGCCCCCGAGGAGCTGGCCGCGTTGGCCGAGTACTGCGCGCGCACCGGCGTGCAGCTCGTCAGCGACGAGATCTACCACGGCATCTCCTACCCCGGGACGCCCGCGACGTCGTGCGCCTGGGAGACCTCGCGCGACGCCATCGTCGTCAACTCCTTCTCCAAGTACTTCTCGATGACGGGCTGGCGCCTCGGCTGGCTGCTGCTGCCCCCGCGGCTGCTGCGCGCGGCCGACCGCGTGGCGGGCAACTTCACCGTCTGCCCGCCCGCCCCGGCGCAGCGGGCGGCGCTCGGGGCGTTCGCGGAGTCGAGCTATGCCGAGGCCGACGGGCACGTCGGGCGCTACGCCGTGAACCGCGACCTGCTGCTCGCCGGGCTGCCCCGCCTCGGCATCACGCTGCTCGCGCCGGCCGACGGCGCGTTCTACGTCTACGCCGACGTCTCCCACCTCACGGCGGACTCGATGGACCTGACCTACCGGCTCCTCGCCGACGTCGGGCTGGCGGTGGCGCCGGGCCTGGACTTCGACCCGGTCGACGGGCACCGCTGGATCCGGTTCTCCTGCGCGGGGGCCACCGAGGACGTGCGGGAGGCGCTCCGCCGGCTCGACGGGTGGCTGGAGGTCGCCGTCAGGCACCGGTAGCAGCGCTCGGCGGATCGCCGAGCCGCACGGCCGGGTCCGTCGGACGGTCACGACATGGACTGGTGCCGTGGCCCCGGGATGGTCGACGCAGAGCGTTCCGCGGAACGCGTCGACCGTCTCGGAGGGCCGCGCGGTCGGTCCCGGCCGGTTGCGGGAGCAGAGGCCCGTCCCCGGGTCCCGGACCCGCTGTTCTGTCGGGGGCGTGGCTGACGTCCGACCGTGGCGTACGTCCCGTCGCCCGCGCCGGATCCCGCGTTCCTCGACGCACTCGCCGACGCCGCCTCGCACGTCGGCCCGGCCCCGACGCGGTGGGAGCGCTCCGTCGGGATGGTTCCCCGCGCAGCGCCGGTACTGTCCCGCGCCATGGACGGTGAGCCGCGCATCGAGGCCTGGGACCGGCGGGTTGACTGGTGGCTCACGGGCCTCGCCGTCCTGTTCCTCGTGGCGTACTCCTGGCAGGTGCTCGACCCGGGCATCGGCGAACCGGGGGCCACGGTGCTGGAGGCGATCGTGACCGGCGTCTGGGTGCTGTTCGGCCTCGACTACCTGGTCCGGATCTCGTTGGCGCACAACCGGTGGCGGTTCGTCTGCACGCACCTGCTGGACCTCGCGATCCTGCTGCTGCCGATGTTCCGTCAGCTCCGGGCGCTGCGGGTGGTCACCGTGATCAGCGTGCTCAACCGGCAGCTGCGCGACGACGTCCGCGGCCGGGTCGTGTTCTACGTCGTCGGGACCGTGGCGCTGGTCGGGTTCGTGGCCTCGCTCGCCGTGCTCGACGCCGAGCGCAACGCCCCCGACGCCTCGATCACGACCTTCGGCGACGCGGTGTGGTGGACGCTCACGACGATCTCCACCGTCGGCTACGGCGACCGCTACCCGGTGACGTTCGAGGGCCGGGTCGTGGCGGGGTCGCTGATGGTCGCCGGGATCGCGCTGCTCGGCGTCGTGACCGCGTCGATCGCGAGCTGGTTCGTGGAGAACCTGCGCAAGGCGGGGGAGCGGATCGGCGACGAGCTGGAGGACGAGATCGAGGACGTCGGGGGGCAGCTCGGCCAGGTGCTGGACGAGCTGCGGAGGATCAGCGCCCGCCTGGACGCGCTGGAGCGCGACCGGCACCCGTCCTGAGGCCGCGCTGGGTGGGCGCGTAGGCCGTGCGGCCGTCGGCGCGGCCGTCCTCGCCCGTGCCGGAGCCGGGGGACCCGATGCGGTCCAGCGCGGCGGTGATGTCGGCGTCGTCGACGTCGCAGTGGGTCATCAACCGGACCTGCCCCGACATCGCGACCGCCCGGACGCCCGCCTCCTCGAAGCGGCGCAGCGTGCCGTCGAGGTCGGCGACGGCGATCAGCACGATGTTGGTCTGCGGGATCGCGGCCTGCCAGCCGCGCTCGCGCAGACCGTCGGCGAGGGTGCGGGCGCGCCGGTGGTCCTCGACGAGCCGGTCGACACGGTCGAGCGCGACGAGCCCGGCCGCGGCCAGCACCCCGCCCTGGCGGACGCCGCCGCCGAGCATCTTGCGCAGCCGCCGCGCCTCCTCGACGAACTCGGCCGACCCCGCCACGACGGACCCGACCGGCGCCCCGAGGCCCTTGCTCAGGCACACCTGCACCGTGTCGGCGCCGACGGTGAGCGCGCCGGGCGGCACCCCGAGCGCGGCCGCGGCGTTCCACAGCCGGGCTCCGTCGAGGTGCACGCGCAGCTTCGCGGCGCGCGCGGCGGCGGCCACGGCGGCGTGCTGCTCGGGGGCGGTGATCGTGCCGCCCGCGGCGTTGTGGGTGTTCTCCAGGCACAGCAGCGTGGTGCGCAGCGTGAAGTACGGCCCGGGGGCGCCCGCGGCGCGGCGCACGGCGTCGGGGGTGACGCGTCCGGGCCCGGCGTCGTGCGGCAGCGGTCGCGGCATCCCCCCGGCCAGCCACGCGGCGGTGCCCAGCTCGGCGTCGAGGACGTGCGCGCCCGTCGGGGCGAGGAACGCGTCGCCGCGGCGCAGGTGGGCCATCAGCGCGATGAGGTTGCCCATCGAGCCGCTCGGCGTCCACAGCGCGTCGGCCGCGCCGAGCACGCCGGCGACGCGGACCTCCAGCTCACGCATGGTCGGATCGCCGTCGAGGACGTCGTCACCGACCTCCGCCGCGGCCATCGCCGCACGCATCTCCTTGGTGGGGCGCGTGACGGTGTCCGAGCGCAGGTCGATCGGACCCGACTTCGCGGACGCCCGGCGGGAACGTGAGGTGGGTCGCACAGCAGTCGATTCAACCAGGGGGACTCGCCGCGGTCGCGTCAGGGTCACGGTCCGGTCACGACATTGGGCCGATCGGAGGAAGCTCGCGGCGGCGTGCAACCGTGTCCGCCCGCACGCCCGTCCTGTCGGTGGACGGGGAGGAGGAACCGCGTTGGACCAGGCCGCCGAGGCGGAGTTCGAGGCCTACTTCCGCGCGCGCCGCGACGCCGTGCGCCGCACCGCGTACCTGCTCTGCGGCGACTGGTACCGCGCCGACGACCACGCGCAGGCCGCGTTCGTCGCGCTGCACCGGCACTGGCGCCGGATCCGCGACCGGGCCGCGCTCGACGCGTGGATGCGCCGGACGCTCGTGCGCTCGGTCGTCGACGAGTCGCGGCGGCCGTGGCGCCGGGAGCGCTTCACCGACGTCGTGGAGGTGGGCAGCGTGCCGTCGGCCACCGACGGGGTGGCCACGCGGCACATCCTCGTCGACGGGCTGCGGTCCGTCCCACCGCGCCAGCGCGCCGTGCTGGTGCTGCGCTACCTCGAGGGGCTCGACGTCGCCGGCACCGCCGCGGCGCTGGGCTGCTCCGAGGGCACCGTCAAGAGCCAGACCTCGCACGGGCTCGCCGCACTCCGTGCGGTGCTCGGCGACACGCTCGACGACCTGCGACCGGCGGGCTGAGAGGAGCTGCGATGACCGACGACGACCGCATGGCCGCGCTGTTCTCCGAGGCCGCCTCGGAGACCCCGCCGCCGCCCCGGTTCGACCACGACCGCGTGGTCGCGACCTCGCGACGGATCACCGCCCGCCGTCGCTCCGCCGTGCTCGGGGGCGCGATGGCGCTGCTCGTCGTCACCGGGGTGGGGGTGGCGGTCGCGCTGCCCGGCTCCGGCGGGGACGCCTCCTCGACCGCGGCGGCTCCGGCGGCGGCCGCACCCGAGGCCGCGTCCGACGCGGCGGAGGCGCAGGCCGAGTCGGCGACGGCCCCCGACGCCCTGCGCGGCCCGTCCGAGTTCACCGGCACCCCGCTCGGCCCGGGCACCACGGAGTGTGCGCAGCGCCAGGACCCGGCGCTGCGCGCGTACCTGGAGGAGGTGCTGCCCGAGGTGGTGGGCGCGACCGAGAGCGCGGTCACGATGGACTGCCGCCCGGGCGGGGAGCGGGGCGTCAGCCTGGAGGTCGTCGACGCCGGCACCGCAGGTCTGCTCACGGTGCGGTACCTGCCGCCGGGGGAGGGGTCCGGCCCCACGGGGGAGACGGCACCGACGGCGTCCGGTGGGACCGTCGTCGTCAGCTCCCGCGGCGACGGCCCCGGCACCCCGGCCCCGTTCGCGGGCCGCCTGGCCGACGTCGCCGCCTACCTCGCGCCCCGCCTCTGACCCCACCCACCGGCGAGTTTGCCGCCCCACCCCGGCGAGTTCGCCGTTCGCGCCCGGCGTCTTGTCCGTTCACGGACGCCGGGAGGGGAGGATGGGGTCGTGGGTACGCCGAAGGGTGAGCGGCGGCGCGCCGAGCTGGTGGCGGCGGCCGCGGCACTGCTGCGCTCGGGCGGCTTCGACGCCGTCCGGCACCGGGCGGTGGCCGAGCGGGCCGGGTTGCCGCTGTCGTCCACGACCTACTACTTCGACTCCCTCGACGACCTCATCACCGCCGCCGCCGAGCGTACGAGCCGCGACGAGCTCGCCGAGGGGCACGCGCAGCTCGACGCACTCGGGCCGGGGCAGCCGGACACCGCGGAGATCGTGGAGCTGGTGATCGACCAGCTCCTCGGCCCGGAGTCCCGCGACGGTGGGCTCGACGCGGTGCTGCTGCGCTACGAGCGGCTCGTCGGCGCCGGTCGCCGCCCGTACCTCGCGCCGCTGATGCGGTCGCTGCGCCCCGAGCTCGACGCCCTGCTCGCGGACGTGTTCCGCCGCATCGGCCGTCCGCTCGAGCCCGACGCCCTGCGCGACCTCGTGTTCCTGGTGGACGGGGCGGTGATCAGCGCGCTGATCGAGGCCGATCCCGACCCGCGGGCCGCCGCGCGTGAGGTGCTGCTGAGGGTGCTCTGACGACATCGGGGCACACCCGTCGACCAGGTCGGTCGGCCGCCGGGGCACCCCGGGGCCGGGTCGACCCCCGGCGCCGTGACCGTCGATCCGCGCACCCGCGCCATGACCGGAATCGCCCTCGCCGGAGCGACCGTCGCCCCCGCCCCGTTCCTGCGCCCGTTCGGGACCGACCGGGCCGACGTCACCGGGCCGACGTCACCGGGCCGACGTCACCGGGCCGGCGGCGCCGGGCTGGCGGTTGTTCGCGATGCGCAACCTCTGGATCGGCACCCGGTCCTGTGCGGCGACCGCTTCGCCGAGGCCGCGTTCCTGCCGGTGCTGGTGCTGGACCAGGCGGTCTTCTGGACGCCGCCGCCACCCGTTCGGTGCCTCGCCGGGCATCGGTTCTGGCGGCGGCCGCTTCCGGGGTGATCGTGGTCCTCGACCTGGCGCGCCGGCGGGCGGGCCCGCGCCCGTAGCATCGACCGACGTGATCCCCAACGTCCTGGCCGCGCGGTACGCGAGCCGTGAGCTCGTGGCTCTGTGGTCGCCCGAGAACAAGATCGTCCTGGAGCGCCGGCTGTGGATCGCCGTGCTCCGGGCCCAGCGCGACCTCGGCGTCGAGGTGCCGGACGGTGTGGTGGAGGACTACGAGCGCGTCGTCGACGACGTCGACCTCGCCTCGATCGCGGCGCGCGAGCGCGTCACCCGGCACGACGTGAAGGCGCGGATCGAGGAGTTCAACGCGCTCGCCGGGCACGAGCACGTCCACAAGGGGCTGACCAGCCGCGACCTCACCGAGAACGTCGAGCAGCTGCAGATCCGGCTCTCGCTGGAGCACGTGCGCGACCGCACGGTGGCCGTACTGGCCCGCCTCGCCCGGCGCGCCGCCGAGAACGCCGAGCTGACGATGGCCGGGCGCAGCCACAACGTCGCCGCGCAGGCCACGACGCTCGGGAAGCGCTTCGCGAGCGCCGCCGACGAACTGCTCGTCGCGTACGCCCGGCTGGAGGAGCTGCGCGCGCGCTACCCGTTGCGCGGGATCAAGGGCCCGATGGGCACGGCGCAGGACATGCTCGACCTGCTCGAGACACCGGCCCGGCTGGCCGACCTGGAGGCACGGGTCGCGTCGCACCTCGGCTTCGAGGCGACCCTCACGAGCGTCGGCCAGGTCTACCCGCGCTCCCTCGACTTCGACGTGCTCAGCGCGCTCGTCCAGCTCGCCGCCGGGCCGTCCTCGCTGGCCACGACGATCCGGCTGATGGCCGGCATCGAGCTGGCGACGGAGGGGTTCCAGCCCGGCCAGGTCGGGTCGTCGGCGATGCCGCACAAGATGAACTCGCGCTCCACGGAGCGGATCAACGGGATGATGGTCCTGCTCCGCGGCTACGCCGGGATGGCCGGTGAGCTGGCCGGATCGCAGTGGAACGAGGGCGACGTCTCCGACTCGGTGGTGCGCCGCGTCGCGCTGCCGGACGCGTTCTTCGCGATCGACGGGCTGATCGAGACCACGCTGACCGTCCTCGACGAGTTCGGCGCCTACCCGGCCGTCATCGCCCGGGAGCTCGACCGCTACCTGCCGTTCCTGGCCACCACCTCGGTGCTGATGGCCGCGGTCCGGGCCGGGGTCGGGCGCGAGACCGCACACGAGGTGATCAAGGAGCACGCGGTGGGCGTCGCGCTGGCGATGCGGGAGAAGGGCCAGTCCGACAACGACCTGATGGCCCGCCTCGCCGCCGACGAGCGCCTCGGGCGCTCCTTCGACGGCCTGCTCTCCGACCCGCTGGCGTTCACCGGGGCGGCCACCGCGCAGGTGGCGGCCGTCGTCGCGCGGGTGGACGAGATCGTCGCCGCGCACCCCGAGGCCGCCACCTACTCACCCGGAGCGATCCTGTGAAGCTGCTGCACTCGGGCAAGGTCCGGGACGTCTACCTCGACGGCGACGACCTCGTCCTGGTCGCCTCCGACCGGCTCTCGATCTACGACGTCGTGCTGCCCACGGCGGTCCCCGACAAGGGTGCCCTGCTCACCCAGCTGTCGCTGTGGTGGTTCGAGCAGCTCACCGACCTGGTGCCGCACCACGTGATCTCGGCGACCGACGTGCCCGCCGAGTTCGCCGGGCGTGCGGTGCGCTGCCGTCGCCTGGAGATGCTGCCGGTCGAGTGCATTGCGCGGGGGTACCTGGCCGGGCTGGGGCTCCGGGAGTACCAGGCGCACGGGAGCGTGTCCGGGGTCGAGCTGCCGCCGGGGCTCGTCGAGGGCTCGAAGCTGCCGTCACCGATCTTCACGCCGACGACCAAGGCGCCCGTCGGCGAGCACGACGAGTTCATGTCGTTCGGCGAGGTCGAGGCGCTGATCGGGGCGGGGCGCGCCGCCCAGGTGCGCGACCTGACCCTCGCCGTCTACGCGCGGGGCGCGGAGAAGGCCGCGGCGCAGGGGCTCCTCCTCGCCGACACGAAGCTGGAGTTCGGCCTCGACCCGTCGGGGACGGTCGTCCTGGCCGACGAGGTGCTGACGTCGGACTCGTCGCGCTACTGGCCCGCCGACCGCTGGGCGCCGGGCGGGCCGCAGTTCTCCTTCGACAAGCAGTTCGTCCGGGACTGGTCGGCCGGGCTCGACTGGGACCGCACCCCGCCGGGGCCCGAGGTCCCGGCCGAGGTCGTCGAGGCCACTCGGGCCCGGTACATCGAGGTCTACGAGCGGCTCACCGCCCAGGAGTGGAGATCGTCGCCCTGACGACCTTCTCCACTCACGACCCGTTCACGTCGGTGTGGGTCCATGACGTCGTGGCCCGCCTGATCGTCTCCCTGTCCGGTCTGACCGACGACTCCCTGCCCCGCGGCGCGGAGTTCGCCGCGGCCCTCGACGCCCGCGGTGTGGCGCTGTCGCAGCTCTACCGCCCCGGGGCATACGCGGGTCCGGCGGCGTCACCGCTCGTCGACTGGCTGCGGGGGCGTCGGGACCTCGGAGATGCGATCGTCCTGCACGGCTTCGACCACAGCGCCGGGCCCACCCGCGTCGGGCGCCGCGCCGAGTTCGCCGCCCTCCCGCAGCACGAGGCCGGCCTGCGGCTCCGCGCGGCCCGGCGGACCCTCGGGGCCGTCGACCTGCGCACCGACCTGTTCGTCCCGCCCCGTTGGATCGCCTCGGCCGGCACCGTCGACGCGCTGCGCGAGCAGGGCTTCACGATGTACGCCGACGAGAACGGGGTGCACCGACTCGACGGCCCCGGCTCGGTCCGCACCCGTGTCCTGGGCTTCCGCACGGCGGGGGAGGGGCGCGGGGCTGCGGAGCCGTGGCGGTGCCGCCTGCTCGTCGCCGAGGTCGCCCGCATCGTGCGACGCGGCGGGGTCGTGCGGATCAACGTCCGGGCCAAGGACCTCAAGCGGCCGGCACGGGTCGGGGCGGCGCTGACGGCGATCGAGGAGGCACTGAGCTGCGGAGCGACCCCGGTGACCTACCGCCTCCCGTCGGCGACGGCAGCGGCGGCCTGACCCACCACCCCGCGAGTCGCCGCTTCCGCGCCCGCGGGTCGCTGGTCAGACGGCGGCGGGCCCGCCGGCGTCCGGGGACCCGTAGCGCCGTGCCATCGGGAGCGGGGTTCGTGAACAGCCCGTAGAACACCTGTGGTCGGGCGGGCAGGCCCGGTGGATCGGCACGGCGGTGCGCGGGGCGACGGCACGCGGGTGGTCGACGCACCCCGACGACCGGAGCGGGGACCGTCGGGACCGCGTCCCCGGGGTGCAGGAGCGGTCGACGGCGAGGTGGTCGGGGTGCTGACGGGTGACGGGCACGGCGTCCAGGCCGGTCAGGGACTCGAACCCGGACGAGAACGTGCCCGGGTCGATCAGGAGGCGTGCCGCGCCGGTGTCGATCAGCACGCACGAGTGGCCGAAGTGGGTGAGCTGCACGGGTCCACTGCCACCGGTGGCTCGCGGGTCGATGAGTTCCGGCGGGTCCCGTCGTCGTACGGGCATGACGAGCGGATACGCGGACGTGAACGGCCTGCACATGTACTACGAGATCCACGGCGACGAGGGCACGCCGCTGGTCCTGCTGCACGGCGGGGTGATGACCATCGACCTCACCTGGGCCGACAGCATCCCGACGCTCGCGAGGAGGCACCGCGTGATCGCGGTCGAGTTCCAGGCCCACGGCCGCACCGCCGACATCGACCGGGACATGACCTACGGCGCGCTGGCGGGTGACGTCGTCGCGCTGCTCGACCACCTCGGCGTCGAGCGCGCCCACGTCATGGGCCACAGCATGGGCGGCGGCACCGCGCTCGAGCTCGCCGTCAGCCACCCCGACCGGCTCCTGAAGGTCGTGCCGGTCTCCGCGAGCGTGCGCCCGGACGGGGCGCACCCCGACCTGGCCGACCCCAGCACCTACGCCACCTCCCCGATCATGCCGACGGCGCAGGACTTCGCCGACATGTCCGAGGCCTACACGCGCCTGTCCCCGCACCCGGAGCGGTTCGAGGAGCTCCCGGTGCGCACGATGGGCACCGTCGAGGGCTGGACGGGCTGGACCGACGAGCAGCTCGCCGCCGTCACCGCGCCCACGCTGGTCGTGATCGGCGACAACGACTTCACCGTGCCCGCGCACGGCGCGCTGATGCAGCAGCTGATCCCCGGGTCGCAGCTGGCGATCCTGCCGGGGACCACCCACATGCAGGCCCCGCGCCGGACCGATCTGCTGCTGCCGATGCTCGCCGCGTTCCTCGACTGAGCGGGGCCGTAGGCTCTGGTCCGTGGCCAGAGTTGTGGTGGACGTGATGCCCAAACCGGAGATCCTCGACGTGCAGGGCCAGGCAGTCACGCGGGCGCTGGGCCGGATCGGCGTGGCAGGCGTGGCCGAGGTGCGGCAGGGCAAGCACTTCGAGCTCGACGTCGACGACGCGATCGACGACGCGACCCTGCACCGCATCGCCGGCGAGCTGCTCGCGAACCCGGTGATCGAGGACTGGGTGGTGACGCGGAAGTGAGGATCGGGGTCGTCACCTTCCCCGGCACCCTCGACGACGTCGACGCGGCCCGGGCGGTGCGCTACGCGGGTGCCGAGCCGGTGGCGTTGTGGCACGCCGACCACGACCTGCAGGGCGTCGACGCGGTGGTCGTCCCCGGCGGCTTCTCCTACGGCGACTACCTGCGCGCCGGGGCGATCGCGAGCCTCGCGCCGATCATGGCCGAGGTGAAGGCCGGGGCGGGGCGCGGGCTGCCGGTGCTCGGCATCTGCAACGGCTTCCAGATCCTCTGCGAGGCCGGTCTGCTCCCCGGGGCGCTCGTGCGCAACTCCGGGCTGCACTTCATCTGCCGCGACCAGCGGCTGCGGGTCGAGTCGACCGCGACCGCGTGGACCGGGGCCGCCGACGCGGGTCAGGAGATCCTGGTCCCGCTCAAGTCGGGCGAGGGCCGGTTCGTCGCCGACGCCGAGACGGTCGCCCGGCTGGAGGGTGAGGGGCGGGTCACGTTCCGTTATCTCGGCGGCAACCCCAACGGCGCCCTCGCCGACATCGCGGGCGTCTCCTCCGCCGACGGTCGCGTCGTCGGCCTGATGCCGCATCCCGAGCATGCGATCGACCCGCTGACCGGCCCGTCCGACGACGGCCTGGTGCTGTTCACCTCCGTACTGGGAGCGGCGGTCGGCGGCTAGGTGGGCGGGCGTGCGGTACTCCTGGTCGAGGACGACCCCGGCGACGCCTTCCTCGTGGGCGAGCTGCTGGCCGAGGTCGAGCCGGACCTGTGCCTGACGGTCGCGGCCTCGCTCGCCGAGGTCGCCGACGGTGAGCTGCTGGCCGAGTGCGAGTGCGTCCTGCTCGACCTCAACCTCCCCGGCACCAACGGTCTGGAGGGCCTGCACGCGATCCTGCGGTCCGACCCCGGCGCCGCGGTCTGCGTGCTCACCGGCCTCGACGACGAGCACCTCGGCGTCGCCGCCGTCGCGGCGGGGGCGCAGGACTACCTGGTCAAGGGCAAGGTCGACGGCCCGGTCCTGATCCGCGCGATCCGCTACGCCGTGGAGCGCCGGCGCGCCGAGACCAGCGCGCTGCGCCTGCGCGAGGAGCGCCTGGTCGCCGCGGAGGCCACGCGCCTGGAGCGCGGCCTGCTCCCGACGCCGCTGCTCGCGGGCAGCCTGGTCCGTGCGCGGTCGTTCTACCGGTCCGGGCGGGCCCGCGCGGTGCTCGGCGGCGACTTCTACGACGCCGTCCGCGGTCCGGACGGCACTGTCCACGCGATCATCGGCGACGTCTGCGGCCACGGCCCCGACGAGGCCGCGCTCGGCGCGCTGCTGCGGGTGTCCTGGCGGGCGCTGGTGCTCGCCGGCGTCGACGAGCCGCAGGTGCTGCCCAAGCTGCAGCAGGTGCTGGTCAGCGAGCGCCACGACCCGACGCTGTTCACCACGGTGTGCACGGTGGCGATCCCGGTTTCCGGTGACGCCCTGGTGCGCCTCGCCGGACACCCGGCCCCCGTGTCGCTGCACCCGCCGGAGCAGGTGGAGCCGCTGATCGGGCTGCCGCTCGGCATCTCCGACGACACCGGCTGGGTGGCCGAGTCGCTGCGCCTGGAACCCGGCTGGGCCCTGCTGCTGTTCACCGACGGACTCATCGAGGGGAAGGGCCCCGTGCCCGACGAACCGCTGTGGCCGGAGGGCCTGATCGGCCTGCTGGTCGACGAGGCCGACACCCCTGTCGACGACCTGCCGGCCCGGCTCGTCGAGCGCGTCCAGACGCTCAACGGCGGCCCGCTCTCCGACGACGTCGCGATCCTGCTGCTCACCGCCGCGGCACAGGAGGATCCCTCGTGACGACGTCCGTGCGCCCGACCCGCAGGCGGTTGTCCACCCGCCTCGCACGGTCCGCCGGCGACACGCAGCGGTGGCCGCTGTCGCGGTTGTTCGCCGTCGGCGCGGCGATCGTGCTGCTGCTCGTGACCGTCGGGGTGGTGCTGGGGACGGTCGGGCTGGTCGGGCTGACCGAGGCGCGCTCCGACCAGCTCCGGCGGGTGGCTCCGGCGCAGGAGGCGGGCCAACGGCTGGCGGTCGCGGTGCTGGAGCAGGAGACCGGTGTCCGCGGGTTCGTCCTCGCCGGCCGGGAGGAGTTCCTCGAGCCGTACCTGGCGGGCGTGGTGGCCGAGCGGGAGGCCGCTCGGACGCTGCGCGGGCTGGACGAGGGGGCGGTGCCGGTCCACACCGACCTCGACGCAGTGGAGGCGGCCGCCCAGCAGTGGCGCACCGCCTTCGCCGAGCCGGCGATCGCCGCCGCGCGGGCCGGGACCGCCGGCCCGGACCAGGCGGTGGGGAAGGCGTTGTTCGACCGGCTGCGCGCCGGGGTCGGTGTGCTGGAGGCCGACCTGGACAGGGAGCAGACCGCGGGGCGCCAGCGGGTGGGTGACGCCGTGGGGTTCCTCGCCACGGCCTGGATCGGTGTCGCGTCGGTCCTGCTGCTGGTGCTGCTCGTCGTGGGCGTCGGGTTGCGCCGCACCGTGCTGCGGCCGGTGTCGGTGCTGGCCGCCGACGTCCGCGAGGTGGTCCGCGGCGACATGCAGCGCCCGGTGCCCGGCACGGGCCCGCGCGAGATCGCGGGGCTCGGCGAGGACGTCGAGGCGATGCGGCTGCACATCCTCGCGGAGCTGGACGTGCTGCAGCACACCAACCGGCGCCTCGACGACCAGGCCCAGGAGCTGGAGCGTTCCAACCGCGACCTGGAGCAGTTCGCCTACGTCGCGAGCCACGACCTGCAGGAGCCGCTGCGCAAGGTGTCGAGCTTCTGCCAGCTGCTGCAGCGCCGCTACGGCGGGCAGCTCGACGACCGTGCCGACCAGTACATCGAGTTCGCGGTCGACGGTGCGCAGCGGATGCAGCGGCTGATCAACGACCTGCTCGCGTTCTCCCGCGTCGGGCGCACCACCGAGGGCTTCGCCGAGGTGTCGCTCACCGACGTCGCCACCGCGGCCGCCGCCGGACTGGAGACGACCCGCGCCGAGCTGGACGGGGAGATCGTCGTCGGGCCGCTGCCGACGGTCTCGGGCGACCCCCAGCTGCTGCGGCAGCTGCTGGCCAACCTGATCGGCAACGGACTGAAGTTCCACCGCGAGGGCGTGCCCCCGGTCGTGCACGTCAGCGGGACGGAGCGCGACGGCGAGGTCGAGCTCCGGGTCTCCGACAACGGCATCGGCATCGAGCCCGAGTACGAGGACAAGATCTTCGTGATCTTCCAGCGACTGCACGCGCGCGACGTCTACGCGGGCACGGGCATCGGCCTCTCGCTGGCGAAGAAGATCGCCGAGTTCCACGGCGGCGGCATCCGCGTCGTCCAGGGCGACGGGCCGGGCGCGACGGTCGCCGTCACGTTCCCCCCGCGCACCACCCAGCCCGAGGAGTCCCCCGCATGACCACGCCCGAGCCCCGCATCGTCAACGTCCTGCTCGTCGAGGACGACCCGGGCGATGTCCTGATGACCCGCGAGGCGTTCGACGAGTACCTGCACAACCGGCTCGACGTCGTCACCGACGGCGCGGAGGCGCTGGCCTACCTGCGCCACGAGGGCCCCTACGCCGACGCCCCGCGACCCGACCTGATCCTGCTCGACCTCAACCTCCCGCGCCGCGACGGCCGAGAGGTGCTCGCAGAGGTCAAGGAGGACCCGGCCCTGCAGCACATCCCGGTGATCGTGCTGACGACCTCGCAGGCCGAGGAGGACGTGCTGCGCAGCTACCAGCTCCACGCGAACGCCTACGTCACCAAGCCCGTCGACTTCGAGGGGTTCATCGAGGCGATCAAGCAGATCGACCACTTCTTCGTGAGTGTGGTGCAGCTCCCCACGGGCCGCGACGGAGCCTGAGCGGGGGCGTTCCGTAGGCTCAGGAGTCGTGGCCGCCTTCCCCGCCCTGCCCGCCGACGACACGGTGCCCGCCGACGACACGGTGCCCGCCGTCGACACCGTCTCCCGCGCCGCCGCGTCCCCGGACCAGCCGCAGCCCTACCGCGAGCTCGGCCTGAAGGACGACGAGTACGCCCGCATCCGCTCGATCCTCGGCCGCCGCCCCACCGACGCCGAGCTGGCGATGTACTCGGTGATGTGGAGCGAGCACTGCTCGTACAAGTCCTCGAAGGTGCACCTGGCCTACTTCGGGGAGAAGACGACCCCGGCGATGAAGCAGAAGATGCTGGCCGGGATCGGCGAGAACGCCGGCGTCGTCGACATCGGCGACGGGTGGGCCGTCACCTTCAAGGTCGAGTCGCACAACCACCCGTCCTACGTGGAGCCGTTCCAGGGCGCGGCCACCGGCGTCGGCGGGATCGTCCGCGACATCATGGCGATGGGCGCGCGCCCGATCGCCGTCGCCGACCCCCTGCGCTTCGGCCCGGCCGACGCCCCCGACACCAAGCGGGTGCTGCCCGGGGTCGTCGCCGGCGTCGGCACCTACGGCAACTCCCTCGGCCTGCCCAACATCGGCGGCGAGGTCGTCTTCGACGCGGGCTACGCGGGCAACCCGCTGGTCAACGCGCTGTGCGTCGGCGCGATGCGCACCGAGGACCTGCACCTGGCGTTCGCGTCGGGCACCGGCAACCTGATCGTGCTGTTCGGTGCCCGCACCGGCCTCGACGGCATCGGCGGCGTCTCCGTGCTGGCGAGCGAGACCTTCAGCGGCGACACGGGCCGCAAGAAGCTCCCCGCGGTGCAGGTGGGCGACCCGTTCACCGAGAAGGTGCTCATCGAGTGCTGCCTGGAGCTCTACCACGCGGGGCTCGTCGTCGGGATCCAGGACCTGGGCGGAGCGGGCCTGTCCTGCGCCACGTCCGAGCTGGCCAGCGCGGGTGACGGCGGCATGCGCATCGACCTCGACGCCGTCCCGCTGCGGGCCTCCGGGATGACGGCCGCGGAGATCCTGTCCAGCGAGTCGCAGGAGCGCATGTGCGCCGTCGTGCGCCCGCAGGACGTCGAGGCGTTCCTCGCGGTCTGCGCGAAGTGGGACGTGCTGGCGAACGTGATCGGCGAGGTCGTCGACGGCGGGCGGCTGGTCATCACCTGGCGGGGTGAGACGGTCGTCGACGTGCCGCCGCGCACCGTCGCCCACGACGGTCCGGTCTACCGGCGCCCGGTGCAGCGCGGGTCCGGCCAGGACGCGCTGGTCGCCGACGGCCCCGAGCGGCTGCGTCGCCCGTCCGGCCCCGTCGAGCTGCGCGCGGAGATCCTGCGGATGGCCGCGAGCCCGAACCTGTGCAGCCGGGCCTGGGTCACCGACCAGTACGACCGCTACGTCCGCGGCAACACCACGAGCGCGCAGCCGGCCGACGCGGGGATGGTCCGGGTCGACGAGGTCACCGGCCGCGGCGTCGCGGTCGCCACCGACTGCAACGCGCGGTTCGTCGCGCTCGACCCGTACTCCGGCGCGCAGCTCGCGCTGGCCGAGGCCTACCGCAACGTCGCCACCTCGGGGGCGGTGCCGCTCGCCGTCAGCGACTGCCTGAACTTCGGCTCGCCGGAGGACCCGCACGTCATGTGGCAGTTCCAGCAGGCCGTCCGCGGCATCGCCGACGGCTGCGCGCTGCTCGGCATCCCGGTCACCGGCGGCAACGTCAGCTTCTACAACCAGACCGGCGACCGCGCGATCCTCCCGACCCCGGTCATCGGGGTCCTCGGCGTCATCGACGACGTGGCGCGCCGTGTGCCGTCCGGGTTCGTCCGCGACGGCGACACGGTGGTCCTGCTCGGCGACACGCGTGACGAGTTCGGCGGCAGCGAGTGGGCGCACCACGTGCACGGTCACCTCGGCGGCCGCCCGCCCGTCGTCGACCTGTCGGCGGAGCACCGACTCGCCGGCCTGCTGGCGGCGTCTGCGGCGCGCGGGCTGGTCACCGGCTCGCACGACCTGTCCGACGGTGGCCTGGCGCAGGCGCTGGTCGAGGCCTGCCTGGTCGGTGGCCACGGTGCTCGGATCACCGTGCCCACGGCCGACGCGTTCGTCGGGCTGTTCTCCGAGTCGGCGGGCCGGGTGCTGGTCACCGTGGCGCCCGAGCGGGTCGAGGAGCTCTTCACCTCCGCGTCGGCGGCCAGGGTCCCGGCCCGGCTCCTCGGCGTGACCGGCGGATCTGCGCTGGCCGTCGACGCACTCGAGCCGCTGCCGCTGTCCGCGCTGCGCACGGCCTGGGAGGGCACGCTCCCCGCACTGTTCGAGCACCCGGTCGCGGAATGAACGGCCGGTCGGCCACCTGCCCGATCGGCCAGGTGCAGGGTCGGGGACGGGCGTGACCGGCGATCCCGGCCCCGACGACGTCCTCACCTGGCTCGACGGGGGGCCCCGGCCGGAGCGGTCGGTCCTGCGTGCGGCGGTCAAGGAGAGCCTCGCGGCGCTGGTCGCCGCGTCACCCGGTCGGAGCGTCGAGGTCCGGATCCCGCCCTTCGGGGCCGTGCAGTGCATTCCCGGACCGCGGCACACGAGGGGTACTCCGCCGAACGTGGTCGAGTCCGATGCCCGGACCTGGTTGGCGCTGGCGATGGGGCGCCTGAGCTGGGAGGACGCCCTGGCAACCGGGAACCTGCGGGCGTCCGGCGGCCGATCGGGTGACGTGGCAGCGCTGCTCCCACTGGTCTGAACGGCGGATTTCTCATCGTCAGGCGGACTGATGCACCAAACCCGCAGGTACTGGCGTAAGTACTAGGAGACACGGAGAATCACGCTCGTCCGGGGGATCCACCCCGACCAGACGGGTGACAGGAGGTGCCGGATGGTTGCAGCACGCAGCCGCACCGGCGTTCCGGGTGTCCGCGGCGCGGTGTCCGGGCAGGCGCCCGGCCGCGCGGTGAACGCACCGGCGCTGCACCGCCTCGCCGTGCGCTGGGCGGAGATCGCCCCCGTCCCGGACCCCACCCTCGCCGCCCGCCTGGCCACCCTGCTGCGCCGGCTCGCCGCCACGCTGGCCGCCGAGCCGTTCTGGTCGATGGCCGCCCGCGACATCGGGGCCGACCTCCTGCCGAGCGGGCTCTGCGGGCCACCCGCCGACGTCGCACTGGCCGCGGAGGAGATCCTGCCGGCCACGCTGCGGTTGCTCCGCGAGTCCGGCCCGGCGGTGCTGGACCCCGGGGGGCCCGACGCGGGGGACCGGATGGTCGCGGCACTCGACGAGCTGGCCACCGGCTTCACCGGGGCGCTGCGTGACCGCGCGGTCGCCGAGCAGGTCGACCTGCTCACCAGCACGTTGCGGGCCCAGGCCGGGGTCCAGCGGGCGCTGGCGCTGAGCGAGAGCCATTACCGCACCGTCTACACGCAGGGCGCCGTCGGGATCGGGATCGTCAGCCTCGAGGGGTTCGTGCTCGACCTCAACCCGGCGCTGCGCACGATGTTCGGGATCACCGGTCGGCTCGACCAGCCACGCCCGGTCACCGACTTCGTGCACCCCGACGACGTGGCCGACGTCGTCGACCGGTTCAAGCGGCTGCACCGCGGCGAGCCGGACGTCATGCGGATGGAGCTGCGTTTCGTCCGGCCCGACGGGCTCGTGCTGTTCACCGACGTCGTGGCGTCGTTGGTCCGCAACGAGAGCGGATCGCCCGCACACCTGATCGCCGTCATCGAGGACCAGTCCGAGCGCACGCGGCTGCGGTTGCGGCTGCAGCGCGCCTCGCACCACGACCAGCTCACCCAGCTGCCCAACCGCTCGCTCACCGAGCAGTGGGTCCAGCGGGCGTTCGAGGCCGGCGGCCCCGAGCGCGTCGGCGTCTGCTCGCTCGACGTCGACGGGCTCACCCGCGTCAACGACGGGCTGGGGCACCAGGTCGGCGACCAGGTCCTGCTGGCGGTGGCCGCCCGGCTGCAGATGGCCGCGGGCGAGCACCTGGTCACGCGCACCGGCGGCGACGAGTTCGCCGTCCTGATCGCGGAGCCCGACGGCGTCGACGGGGTCTGTCGGATCGCCGACCGCATCCTGGAGGCGTTCGCCACCCCGTTCCTGGTCGGCGGGCACACGCTGACGGTCACGGCGAGCATCGGCGTCGCCGCCGCACCCACGGCCGTCGCCTGTCCCGAGGAGCTGATGCGGGCGGCCGACGTCGCCCTGAACTGGGCGAAGTCCCGCGGCGGTGCGCGCAGGGTGGTGTTCGACCCCGAGCGCGACGCGGGCGAGTCCGCCCGGTTCGCGCTGCTCACCGGGATGCCCGGAGCGATCGACCGCGGTGAGTTCCGGCTGGTCTACCAGCCCCTGGTCGGGTTGGGGGAGGACGCGCGGATGCGGGGGGTGGAGGCGCTCGTCCGCTGGCAGCACCCGGTGCAGGGACTGCTCGGTCCGGGCCGGTTCATCGAGCTGGCCGAGCGCAGCGGCACGATCGTGCCGCTGGGTCGCTGGATCCTGCACACCGCGTGCGAGCAGGCGGCGGCCTGGCACGGCGAGCTCGGTGACGACGCGCCGTTCGTCAGCGTCAACGTCTCGCCGGTGCAGCTCGTGGAGCCCGACTTCGTCTGCGTCGTCACCTCCGTGCTGCGCGCGACCGGGCTCCCGGCCCGGCTGCTGCAGCTGGAGATCACCGAGCAGGCCGTGCTCGGCGACGAGTCGGCCGCGTTGGAGGCGCTGCTGGCCCTACGCGCGTCCGGCGTCCGCCTCGCGCTCGACGACTTCGGCACCGGCTACTCCAGCCTGGTCTGGCTGCGGCGCCTCCCGGTGCACGCGCTGAAGATCGACGGGTCGTTCATCGACGGCCTGCGCCACGCCGACCCCGACACCGTCGACTCCGCGATCGTCGGCTCGCTGGTCGGGATGGCGCACGCGCTCGGGCTGGAGGTCACGGCCGAGTGGGTGGAGACCGACCTGCAGGCGGAGCGCCTCGCCGCGCTCGGGTGCGACGTCGGCCAGGGACGCTGGTTCGGTGACGCAGGTCCCGCCGAGTGCGTTCCGGACCTCCTGCGGCGTAGCATCGCATCCTGAACGGCCGTCGATCCTGGGGAGCGCGCGTTGGGTGCCACCACCCGCACGGAGTCCGATCCGACCGACGACGAACGCGATGACGCACCCCGCGAGGAGTGCGGCGTCTTCGGTGCGTGGGCCCCGGGCGAGGACGTCGCGAAGCTCGCCTACTACGGCCTCTACGCCCTGCAGCACCGCGGTCAGGAAGCGGCCGGTATCGCCGTGTCCGACGGCCGTCGGATGGTCGTGTTCAAGGACCTCGGGCTGGTCAGCCAGGTGTTCGACGAGCAGATCCTGAGCTCGCTCAAGGGCCACATCGCCATCGGGCACTGCCGCTACTCCACCACCGGGTCCACGACCTGGGAGAACGCGCAGCCCACGTTCCGCACCACGGCCACCGGCAGCGGCATCGCGCTGGGCCACAACGGCAACCTGGTCAACACCGCCGAGCTGCGCGACGAGGTGGCCGGACTCGTCGAGGCCCCGGTGTCCAACCGCTCCCGGATGCAGGCGAGCACCGACTCCGACCTGATCGCCGAGCTGATGGCCGCCTCGGCCGCCGACCTGGGGGTGGAGGAGGCCGCGATGCGGCTGTTCCCCCGGCTGCGCGGGGCGTTCTGCCTGGTCTTCGGCGACGAGAACACGCTCTACGCCGCCCGCGACCGGCACGGCGTCCACCCGCTGGTGCTCGGCCGCCTCGACCGCGGCTGGGTCGTGGCCAGCGAGACGGCCGCCCTCGACATCGTCGGTGCGTCGATGGTGCGCGAGGTGGAGCCGGGCGAGCTGATCGCGATCGACGCCGACGGCATCCGCAGCTCCCGCTTCGCCGCGCCCGAGCCCAAGGGCTGCGTGTTCGAGTACGTCTACCTGGCCCGCCCGGACACCACGATCTCGGGCCGCTCGGTCCACTCCACCCGGGTCGACATCGGCAGGCGGCTGGCGAAGGAGCACCCCGTCGAGGCCGACCTGGTGATCCCGACGCCGGAGTCCGGCACGCCCGCGGCGATCGGGTACGCGCAGGAGTCCGGCATCCCCTACGGCCAGGGCCTGGTCAAGAACGCCTACGTCGGGCGCACCTTCATCCAGCCCAGCCAGACGATCCGCCAGCTCGGGATCCGCCTCAAGCTCAACCCGCTGCGCGAGGTCATCCGGGGCAAGCGGCTCGTGGTCGTCGACGACTCCATCGTGCGGGGCAACACCCAGCGCGCGCTCGTGCGGATGCTGCGCGAGGCCGGGGCGCTCGAGGTGCACGTGCGCATCGCGTCGCCGCCGGTGCGCTGGCCCTGCTTCTACGGCATCGACTTCGCCACCCGCGCCGAGCTGGTCGCCAGCGGCATCGACACCGAGGGCGTGCGCCGCTCGATCGGGGCCGACTCGCTGGGCTACGTGTCGCTGGAGGGCCTGATCGCGGCGAGCGAGCAGCCCCGCACCCGGCTCTGCTCGGCCTGCTTCGACGGCGTGTACCCGATCCCGCTGCCCGAGGAGGCGCGGCTGGGCAAGCACCTGCTGGAGTCCGTGCCGGTGCCCGACGTCCCCGGGACCGACGTGTCGGGCGCCGCATCGGGGGACCCCGGGCCCGTGTCGGTCGGCTACGGTGCTGCGGGCGCTCTCGAGCGGCCCTAGAACGTCCGCGCTTCCCCGACCCACACCGCGCCCCCACGGGTGCCGAGAGTGAGAACGACCATGCCGACCGACCTGCCCGGAGCCAGCTACGCCGCCGCAGGGGTGGACATCGAGGCCGGGGAACGGGCCGTCGACGCCCTGCGACCGTACGCGGAGAAGGCCAACCGGCCCGAGGTCCTCGGCGGGATCGGCGGGTTCGCCGGTCTGTTCGCGCTGAAGATCGGCAAGTACACCGAGCCGGTGCTCGCGGCGTCCACGGACGGCGTCGGCACGAAGGTCGCGATCGCCCAGGCGATGGACAAGCACGACACCATCGGGCTCGACCTGGTCGCGATGGTCGTCGACGACCTCGTGGTGTGCGGCGCGGAGCCGCTGTTCATGCAGGACTACATCGCCGTCGGCAAGCTCGTGCCCGAGATGGTCGCGTCCGTCGTCAAGGGGATCGCGGAGGGCTGCCAGCAGGCGGGCTGCGCGCTGCTGGGCGGCGAGACCGCGGAGCACCCCGGGCTGATGGAGGTCGGCGGGTACGACATCTCCGGCACCGGTGTCGGGATCGTCGAGGCCGACAAGATGCTGCGGCCCGACCGCGTCCGGCCCGGCGACGTCCTCGTCGCGCTCGGGGCGTCCGGCCTGCACTCCAACGGTTACTCCCTCGCCCGGCACGTGTTGCTGACGATCGCGCGGATGTCGCTCGAGGGCCACGTCGAGGAGTTCGGGCACACCCTCGGCGAGGAACTGCTCGTCCCCACCCGCATCTACGCCCGCGACTGCCTCGCGCTCGCCGCCGAGACCGGGGTCCACACGTTCGCGCACATCACCGGCGGCGGCTTGGGCCGCAACCTCGAGCGCGTGCTCCCCGACGGCCTCAGCGCCGTCGTCGAGCGCAACACCTGGACCCCGGACCCGATCTTCAACCTCATCGCCTCCCGGGGGCGCGTGGAGCGCGCCGAGATGGAGAAGACGTTCAACATGGGAGTCGGGATGGTGGCGGTGCTGCCCGCCGACGACGTCGACCGGGCCCTCGCCGTGCTGACGGCCCGACACGTGCCCGCGTGGGTGCTCGGCGGAGTCTCCCGGACCGAGGACGGCTCGGCTCCCCGCGTCACGCTCCGGGGCGACCACCCGAGGTTCTGAGGCCGCGGACCAGGGCGACCAGCTCCTCCTCGTCGAGGTCGATCCGCCGGGCCGCGTCCACGAGCCGGCGGGCGAGCTCGACGACCCCGGCCCGCCCGTCGGTCGCTCCGTGGCGCACGGTGGCGCCGCGCCCGCGCCGCAGCTCGATCAGCCCGTCGTCGCGGAGCTGCTGGTAGCCGGCGAGTACGGTGTGGATGCTGACGTCGAGCGACGCGGCCAGCTCGCGGGCCGGGGGCAGCCGCTCGCCCGCCGCCACGGCACCCTCTCCGATGGCCCGGCGCACCGCTGCGGCGATCTGCTCGTGCAGTGCGACGTCGCGGGCCGGGTCGACGCGGATCAGCACCCGGGGCCCCCGGACCGGACCATCCCGGCGAGCAGGCCCGCGGCCGTGCCCGGGTCGTCGACGGTCACGACGAGGCGTGCGCCCGACCGCCTGGTCACGAGGAGCGCCGGCCCGCCACGCAGGATCACCCCGCGCGCCCCGGGCACGATGCGGTAGCCCCAGCCACCGAACTCGGCGGGGGAGACCTCGCCCACGGCGGCGGACCGGATGTCCTCGACGGGCACCACAAGGCGCGGCCACCCGAGTGGGCCCAGGCCCACGCGCAGCCCACGGCGGTCGACCGTGACCCGCGCGGTGGTGGCGACGGCCAGGGCCGCTGCGGCGACCAGGAGTGCGACCGGTGCCACGAGGGGAAGCCCGGCGACGGCGGTGCCGATACCGGCGACGGTGAGCACGACGGCCGCGGCGACCCCGACGCGCGATGTCGCCGTGCGTGACCAGCTGACCTGCTCGGTGGCCCCGAGCCGCACGGCGGGGGTCATGACGTCCGTTCTCCCGGCGGGAGGTGACGGCGGGGCGAACCGGTACGCCACGGCACCCACCACCGCTCCCGCGCCGAGACCGACGGCGAACCACCACGGGGGCAGGACGGCGTCGGCGGCGTCGGCCAGGTCGAGGTTGGCGGCGGTCGCCGACCACGTCACGACGCCGAGCAGCGTCGCGGTGGCCCAGGACGCCCCGACGACGACCCGGCGTCCGGGGACGTGCGGGGAGTTCAGGGTGGCCCAGGAGACGACCGCCAACGACCCGGCCAGCCCGAGCAGCACCACGAGCAGCCACCCGTGCCCGGTGAACCCGTCGGCCGTGCCGTCGAGCGCGAAATGGCTCGCCAGCGGGTCCGGCAGCCGGTCGGCGGCGGTCACGAGCACCAGACACGCCGGGAGCTGCGCCACCAGCTGGGCCAGGACGGCCGGAGAATGATGTCGATCCACGAGTACCTCCAACTTGTTATAGAACAACTATAACAAGTATGAGGGGATCGTGGGGCGGGTCGCCCACCGAGCGCCTCACCGCACGCGGTGAGGACGCTCAGTGGCTACTCCACAGGACCGGCGCTCGCGCGCCGGTCACGAACGGTGGTGCGACCGGTCGGTGACGGGCAGGAACACCCGTCACCGCACGATCAACGGCCGCGGTCGTCGTCCCTGTCGGACTCGGGGGCGTAAGGGTCGTACTCGTCCTCCGCCTCCGGCTCCTGGAGCACCGTCCCACCACCGACGCCGATCTCGCGCTGCAACGCGTCGAGATCCATGGTGGGGGAGCTGTACTTGAGTTCCCGGGCCACCTTCGTCTGCTTGGCCTTGGCTCGTCCGCGCCCCATGGCTGGTCCCCCTTACAACAGGGAAGGGGCGGCCGGATGTCTCGGCGGCCCCATTCATGTCATCAGTGTCCTGGCCCCACCGTACCGTGCCCGGGGCCGGACGTGCGACGTGGCATCGCCGGTGTCACGTCGCCTGCGTCACCCGACTCCCGCAGCCCGCGCAGCGCCAGCAGTGACAGCCCCGCTGCGACGGTGCCGAGCGCGAGCATCGCGGGCCATCCGGCGGCCCGCGCGACCGCGCCTCCGAGGACGGGCGTGGCCGCCGCGCCGAGGTAGTTCGCGGTGTTGGAGACCGCCATCGCCGTGGCGGCCCGTCCCGGTGGCGCCAGCTCGCCCGCCGCGGTGAACACCAGCCCGTTCCAGCTGATCGCGAGCGCGGCCGCGGGGACGAGCACCACGGCGAGCAGGACGACCGGTCCCGGTTGCAGCAGCGCCGCGGCTCCGAACCCGACGGCGACGGCCGCCGCGACCACCCGCAGCGGTCGCAGGCGACTGCCGGCCCGGTCGGACCAGAACCCGTTGCCGAGCCGTCCGGCCGCGCCCAGCACCTGGGTGAGCGCCAGCAGCCCGCCCGCGGCGGCCAGCGACATCCCGCTCCCGGAGTGCAGGACCTCCACCAGGAAGACCGAGCCGAGGAACTGGGGGACGACGAGCAGCAGTCCGGCGATGCTGAGCCGCTGCAGCCTGCGGTCGGCGAGGACGGCCGACATCCGCCCGGTCGCCCGGGTGTCGCGGGCGGGGGCGTCCGGGGGCTCCCGGACGAACGCGGCGACGGCCGCCGCCGCGACCAGGCAGACGGCCGCGAGCACGACGAACACCGCGGGCACCCCGCCCGCTCCCGCGACCGCCGGGAGCGCGACCGCGGCCAGCGCGGCCCCGACCGGCACCGACGTCTGCCGCACCGCCATCGCGAGGCCCCGGCTGTGTGCCGGGAACCACGTCATGACCGCCCGGCCGCTCGCCGCGTTGACCGATGCCCCCGAGGCCCCGGCCAGCATCAGCAGCGCGCCCGCGGTGACGGGGTGCGTCACCAGTGCGGTGGCTCCGAGGGCCGCGGCCGACCCCACGAGCCCGATCGCCATCACGCCGCGCTCGCCGAACCGGTCGGCGGCGGCACCCCACGGGATCAGCGTCGGGACGAGTCCGACCGAGATCGCGCCGATCAGCAGGCCGACGCCGGCGAGATCGAGGTCGAAGTACGCACGCAGGGCCGGTGTGACGGCGGCGAGGCCGAGGAAGTAGGCCGCGGTGGCGGCCTGCGCAGCGGTGCCGACGGCGAGCACCACCCAGCGGTAACGGGGTGCGTCCACCGGTCGGACGCTACGCCCGGTTCTCGCAATACGGGAACATCGTCCTGCATGATGAGAACGCGGGCGGCGACAGGAAGCGGGACGGCGGCGACGGGGCCGGCGGCGGGGTCAGGGCCGGCGGCGGGGTCAGCGGCGGAGGCCGCCCTGGGCCGCGCGTCCGGGTGGCGGCGTGCCGTCCTCGGGGGGGACGGAGTCCGGGTCGATCCGGGCGGGGGCCGCGCGCTCGTCCTCGCCCGCGACCAGCTCCGCGTCGACCGGTACCGAGCGTTTGACCAGCGCCAGCGCGACCGGGCCGAGCTCGTGGTGCTGCGCGACCGTGCCGACGCGCCCGACGGGCCGTCCGCCGAGGGTGACGGGGGCACCGGGGTCCGGCAGGTGCTCGTCGCCCGCGTCGAGGTGCAGGAGCACGAGCCGCCGGGGCGGGCGTCCGAGGTTCGCGACGCGCGCGACCGTCTCCTGGCCGCGGTAGCAGCCCTTCGTCAGGTGCACGGCCTCGCCGATCCAACCGACCTCGTGCGGGATGGTGCGCTCGTCGGTGTCGACGCCGAGGCGCGGACGGCCGGACTCCACCCGCAGCGCCTCGAACGCCATCGTCCCGGCTTCGTGGGCCCCGGCGGCGGTGAGTCGCCCCCACCAGGAGTCCTGCTCCGCGCGGGGCACCAGCAGGTCGGCGGCGTCGACGCCGGGCCACGGCATCCGGCGCACCACACCGCCCCCGGGCAGGGCGAGGGCGCCGTGCGGCCGATCGGGCACCGGGACGCCCGCCGCGGTGAGCACGGCCTCGGTGTCGGGCCCGACCACGCTGAGCACGGCGAACTCCGCCGTGGCGTCGCGTGGCTCGACCTTCGACCAGAACACCATCTTCGTGAGGTAGTCGAGCAGCTCGGGGACGTCGCCGGGCTCGGTGTCGAGGTACACGACGTCGCCTGCGTGGGCCACGACCATGTGGTGCAGCACGCGACCGTTCAGGTCGAGGATCAGTGTCTCGGTGCCGGTGTCGGCGGGCAGCTCGCTCACGTGCTGGGTGAGCAGCAGGTGCAGCCAGCTCAGCCGGTCCTCACCGGTCACCGCGATCACGCCGCGGTGGCTCCGGTCGACCACCGCGGCGGAGCGGGCCATCCGGCGCTGCTCGGCCAGCGGGTCACCGCGGTGCGACGGGACGGCGGAGTCGCGGTCGGGGGCGTCGGGCGTCAGCTCGGTGTCGGTCACGCGTCGACCGCCGTGCCCGCGCAGTCGCGGCAGCGGCCGGACAGGGCGACGTGGGTGACGTCGAGCTCGAACCCGGCGATGTCGTGCAGCTGCGAGGCGAGCCCGTTCATCAGATCGGAGGGGGTTTCGACCACCGCGCCGCATTCGTGGCACACGAGGTGGACGTGCTGGTGCTCCTGCTCGGAGTAGTTCGGCGCGCCGTGCCCGAGGTGTGTGTGCCGGACGACTCCGAGCTTCTCCAGCAGGTCCAGCGTGCGGTAGATCGTCGTGATGTTCACGGCGGGCGCGACCTTCTGCACCTGCCCGCAGATCTGTTCCGGGGTGGCATGGCCGAGCTCACGGACCGCGTCGAGGACCAGCTGCCGCTGCGGTGTCATCCGGAGCCCGCGACGGTGCAGCGTGCTCTTCAGGTTCTCCGGTCCGTGGGCGGAGTCAGGTCGCTCACCTGCGGTGTCGAGCCGGGTCGAGGTGTCCACCGGCCCGATGGTAGGCCGCTGCCGTCCGCACCGCGGCTGCCTGTCCCGTTCCGCCTCGCTATGCTGCGAAAGGGTGAACGGCCGGGATCGGGCGAAACGACCCCCCTACCCTCGGCGGAATGCACGGTGACGGCACGCACGGGAGGGCTAGCGATGACGACTGACGCGGGGGTGCCCGGCGCGCCACGCTTCGACGTCGTGCTGCGCGGATACGACCGGCGCCAGGTCGACGAGCACGTCGACCGGCTCCAGCGGGTCCTGGCCCGGATGCGCGCCGACCTGGAGGTCGCACGCAGCCAGCCGATGCCCGCCGTCACGCCCGGCCAGTCCGCCCGGCCGCGACCGACCCCGCGCCCCCGGCCCGGTGGCCCGGCCGACAACCCGGACACCATCGACACCTTCACCGATCGCATGGAGAGCATCCTCGCGGCCGCCGAGGAGGAGGCCGCCGAGATCCGCCGCAACGCCCACCTCGCGGCGCGTGCCGAGACCGACGGTGTCCGTTCGCAGGTGGCCGACCTCGTCCGCCAGCGCGACTCCGTGCTGGCCGAGCTCACGCGCATGCGGTCGCAGCTCGAGGGCCTGCTCGCCGCGCCCACCGCGCAGATGCCGGCCCGGGAGTCCAGCCGGTACCCGACCGGTGGTCGGCACGACGTCGACCAGCGCCCGTCCGAGGCTCCCCGCCCCGGTGACGGCCCCCGCCCCGAGCGGCGGCCCGGCACGGGGCCCGTCCCGCAGGTCGGTCGCACGCCCGACGGCCCTCCCCGGCCCGCCGACGGCGGCCACCGGGCGCCGTCGCCCGCAGCTTCCCCGCAGCCCGGCCCGGGTCGTCCGGCTGCGTCTCCGGTGCCCGCCTCGTCGCAGGAGAAGGCCCCCGCGGCCGCTCCCGAGGCCCCGGGTGGCTCGCCGTCGGGTGGTCCGGCCACCACCGCGCTGCCCTCGGGTGCCGTGGCCGCCGCCGACCGCCGGGCCGCGGCCCAGGCCGCAGCGGCCGGTGCCGGTCGCCCGTCCCCGGCCTCGGACGGTCGTGGTGCCTCCGACGGTCGCAGCGCATCCGCGTCGTCGGCTTCCCCGTCGCCCGTGGCGGGCTCCCCGAGCGGCACCTCCTCCGCCGTTCCGGCGGCCGGTGCGCAGGCCGGGTCGCCGTCCGGTGGCGCGCACGCCGGTTCCGCCCCCGGTGCGGCGCCGTCGGGCAGCTCCCGGCCGGGCGGTGCGCAGCCGGGTGGGTCCCACGAAACCGTGTCCGGCGGCTCGCGCTCCGGGGGTGCGCAGGCCGGATCGTCGCAGGCCGGTGGACCTCCGTCCGGGGCGTCGCACGCCGGTACCCCCACGTCCGGGTCGTCCACGCCCAGTTCGTCCACGCCCGGCTCGCCCACGCCCGGCTCGTCCACGCCCGGCTCGTCCCAGCCGGGCTCGACGCAGGCCGGGTCGTCCCACACCGGGTCGTCCCAGGTCGGTTCTGCGCAGCCCCGTTCGACCAAGCCCAGCTCGGTTCAGGGTGCGTCCTCCCCGGCCGGCCCCTCGCAGGCCGGCCCGCGGTCGAGCGGCCCCACGTCCGGCTCGTCGGACGCCCGGACCGCAGGTGCGCGCCCCGGCCCGGCGCCGGGTGCCCAGCCGCCCGGTGGCGCGCCGGTGGGCAGCGGGAACGGGTCGTCCGCCGACGCGGTCACCGCGAAGGAGAAGCTGCCTGCCCGCGAGGCGGGCAAGGCGGCCCACCGGCTGCCGACCGGTGCCTACCCGGCCGTCGGCGAGAACTCGTCGCTGCGGCCGCGCAGCGAGCCGGAGCCCGAGCCCGCCGACCTGTTCCGCCCGGCCCGGTCGGCCGAGCCGGAGCCGCAGACCACCGCCGTGCCGCGGGACGGGGTGCCGCGCGACGCCGGCGAGCGCACCTCGCTCGTACGACGCCCGGACCCGGCCCCCGCCGACCCGACCACCGCGGTCGCGGCCGTCCGCCCGGACGAGCCGACCCTGCTCTCACCGTCACCGAACGGCGGTCGTTCGGAGCAGGGTGATGGGTCGAACGGTCGCGCTCGTCCGACCTCTCCGTCACGCTCTGCCTGAGCCCGGTGGCGCGCTGTTACGCCGAACGGCGTACGGTGCGCAACCATGCAGCTGGCCCTGACGCCTGAGGTGCTGGTCCCGGTCGGTGCCGGAGCCCTGCTCCTCGTCATCGCTCTGGTCATCGTCGTGCTCGTCGTCCGGCGGCGCAGGCGCGCCCGCGCCCAGGACCGCCCGACGGTGGCGGACGCGGTGCGGGAGACGGGCGAGCACGCACCGCAGCCCGACGTCCCCGCGGCCCGCACCCCCGCGCCCGACTCCTCGCCGCCGGACCTGCCGCCCGCCGCCGACCGTCCCGACCTCGACCCCGCCGAACGCGTGGGGTCCGGGCGCACCGTCGCCGCGGCCGTCGCGCAGGCCCTCGCGGTGCGCGAGGCGCGGGCCAGGGTCGCGGCCGCCGACGCCCCGCCCGCGGGGCCGATCGGCGCCCCGGCCGACGAGGGCCGGTCCGAGCACGCCCCGGCCGACCGCGTCCCGACCGCCGACGTTCCGTCCGGCCAGGCGCCTGCCGAGCACGTCCCGGTCGAGCGGACCGCGCCGACGGCGGCCCCGGCCCAGACGCCCCCGGCCCAGACGTCCCCGGCCCCGGCCGTGTGGTCCGCCCCCGACGGGGCCCAGCCTCCCGCCGGACGCGGCGACGCCCGTGACCGACTCCTGGCCGTGCTCCTGGACGACCCGGTGCGCGCCGTCGGGGCCACCGTCGAGCTGGACGCGTGCCGGCGCCAGCTCGACCGGCTCAGCGACGCCGTGCGCCACGAGCGCGAGACGCTCCGCTCCGTACTCAGCCGCCTCGCCGACGCGGGCCTGGCGCCCGACCAGCTCGCCCGCCTGTCCGGCCTGTCCGACGACGAGCTGCGCGGGTTGCTCGCCGCCCGCGTCGGCGTGGGCTGAGACCCGGGATTCAGCCGGCGATGCGGCTCAGGCGCGCCGAGAGGTGCGGCTGCAGGGGCCGGCCCATCATCGCGCGCTCGTCGACGTAGGCGAGGTCGCCGCCCTCCACGAGCCCGTAGAGCCGGTGCGAGGCCTGCACGTCCTGGGCGGTGGGGGTGCGTACGACCGCATCGGTCTGGATCTCCCAGGACCGCAGGTCGAGGGCGCGGCCGTAGAACAGCTCGGCGATACCCGTGGCGTGCGTGATCAGCACCTCCAGCTCACCGCCCTCCTGCGGCCGCCAGAAGCCGGTCTCACGGGCGGCGGGGCGGATGACCTTGCCGTCGTCGTCGAGCAGCCAGGCGCGCGCCTCGTAGGACAGGAACGGGCGCCCGTCGTGGGCGAACACGAGCTGCTGGCCGTAGGCGTACGGGCCGTCGATCGTGGGGTAGACGACCTCGCCCGCCCCGCGCCACACCCCGACCAGCGGCAGCAGGCCCAGGCACTGCTGGTGCAGGTCGGGTCCCTCGCGCAGGTTGGCGGTGTCGTCGGGGACCGGGAGGTCCTCGAAGCGCGGCCGATTGCGGCGCGGGGAGTCGGGAGCGGCGTTGGCCGGGCCGGAGATGGTGCCGGGGATCTCGCCGTCGGGCCCGCTCACGACGCCGCCCCCGTCGACGTCTCGGTCGTCGGTTCGGTGGTGAACAGGCGACGGAGCAGGTAGCCGGTGTAGGCGACGGTGCCCGCGCTGGCCGCGATCAACAAGCCGGTGAAGAACCAGTGCACGGGGAGCCACCCTAGCCCTGCCGACTCCCGGCCCGAACTGCAGTAGAGCCACCTTGCTGCCGTGAGACGGCGGCAAGGTGGCTCTACTGCAACGCGACGGGCCGGGTCAGGCCACCGCCACCTGCGTCTGGTGCAGTCCCGGGGCGTCGGCCGTCAGGACCGCCTCCCCGTTGCCGCTGCGGCTCAGCGCGCGCAGCGTCCAGGTGCCGGGGGCGGCGAAGAAGCGGAAGTCGCCGCTCGCGCTCGCCACGACCTCGGCGGTGAACTCGCCGGTGCCGTCGAGCAGCCGGACGAACGCGCCGCCGACGGGCTCACCGCCGGCCACGACCCGCCCGGCGAGCACGGTCTCCTTGGTGAGGTCGGTGCCCGCGGGCAGCGAGACCGCCTGGTCAGGGGCGCCGCACATCAGGAGGCCTTCCCCGAGCCGAGCTCGATCGGCACGCCGATGAGCGAGCCGTACTCGGTCCAGCTGCCGTCGTAGTTCTTGACGTCGCCGTGGCCGAGCAGCTCGTGCAGCACGACCCAGGTGTGGGAGCTGCGCTCGCCGATGCGGCAGTAGGCGATGGTGGCCTGTGAGCCGTCGAAGCCCTCGTCGCCGTAGAGCTTGGCCAGGTCCTCGTCGGACTTGAACGTGCCGTCCTCGTTGGCCGCCTTGCTCCACGGGATGTTGATGGCGCCGGGGATGTGGCCCGGGCGCTGGCTCTGCTCCTGCGGCAGGTGGGCCGGCGCGAGGATCTTGCCGGAGAACTCGTCGGGCGAGCGGACGTCGACGAGGTTCTTGGTGCCGATCGCCTCGACGACCTCGTCGCGGAACGCGCGGATCGAGGTGTCGGCCGGCTTCGCCGTGTAGGTGGTGGCCGTGCGGGCGGTCTCGTCGGTGGTGAGCGGACGGCCGTCGAGCTCCCACTTCTTGCGCCCGCCGTCGAGCAGCTTGACGTCGGCGTGCCCGTAGAGCTTGAACTGCCAGTAGGCGTAGGCGGCGAACCAGTTGTTGTTGCCGCCGTAGAGGACCACGGTGTCGTCGTTGCCGACGCCCTTGGCCGACAGCAGCGCGGCGAACTGGTCGGCGTCGACGATGTCGCGGCGCACGCCGTCCTGCAGCTCGGTGGTCCAGTTGATCTTCACGGCGCCGGCGAGGTGGCCGCCGTCGTAGGCGGAGGTGTCCTCGTCGATCTCGAGGAACACGATCCCGTCGGTGCCGAGGTTCTTCTCGGCCCAATCGGCGGAGACGAGGACGTCCTCGCGGCTCATGCTGTGGCTCCCTGCTGGTTGTTGCGGTTCGGGCGGAATCGTTGGACGAGGCCGTACATCTCGCAGCCGAGGCAGAAGCCGAAGGCGGCGTTGAGGAACGCGGCGACGAGGGCGAACGCGGTGGCGACGACGCCGAGCGTGGTGAGCCCGGCGAGGTAGCCGACGGTGCCCACGACGGTGAAGACGAACCCGACGAGCTGGGAGAACCGCACGGGTGCGGCGTCCTCGCGGTCGGTGGGCGGGCTCAGCCGCGGCGCGACGAGCGCGCGGAAGATCAGCGGGTACGGCGCGAAGCGCGGCCCGGCGAACGCGGCGAGCGCGAACACCACGGCCTGCGCGGCGAGCAGCCAGCCGCTGGCGCTGAGCAGCACGATCGCGAGCACGACGGTGGTGAGCGCCGCGGCGAAGCGGACGCCGCGCGGATCGAGCTGGGGGTCCGATGCGGACATGGGGGTACTCCTGAGACGAGCGGGGTGTGCGGAGGCGGGTCGCTCAGGAGGCGTGACACAGGCAGCTGCCGACGCGGCACAGGTCCACTGCGCGGCGACGGGTCAACGGCCAGAACACAACGCCGAGGGTAACCCAGGATCCCGCCTTTCGGGACCGTGCTCCCGAAAGGCGGACGGTGTCGTACCTCATCGGGGGTCGAGCACCGGGTCGAGCGCCGCTTCCAGGTCGGACGCTCGCGGGAGGCCGGAGACGCGCAGGAACTCCGTCCCGGCGCGGTCGAACGCGACGACGGTCGGGGTGCGCATGACCCCGAGGGCCCGCGCGACGTCCGGGCGGTCGGCCACGTCGATCTCGGTGTGCGCGACGCCGGGGCGCCGGGTGCGCAGGTCGTCGATCAGCTCCGCGGTGCGCCGGCACGGCGTGCAGACCGGCGAGGAGAGCTGCAGCAGCAGTACGCGGTCGTCGGTGCCGGGGGTGGTGCCCGCCAGCGCCCACCCGCCCGAGGCCCCGTCCCCGGCCGCGCGGCCGGCACGGACACGGCCGTCGCGGCGGCGCAGGACGAGGCCCGCCGCGGTGGCGAGCACCAGTGCAGCGAGGAGTACCACTGCCCCGATCGGATCCATGGCCGCTACAACGTCTCCGGTGTCCGGTTCAGTCCCGTCAGCCCGCACCTGACGCCGCGGCGCCGAGAACGAGGTCGGTGGTGCTGCCGCTGATCTCGAGAACGCCGTCGACGGCCTTCAGCTCGGTGGGCGTCACCTGCAGCGGGAGCGAGCCCGGGTCGACCTCCACGGTGAACCGGTCGCCCAGCGAGGTCTGCACGGACTCCGGCAGGGGAGGGGCGTCGGGTCCGCCGATCCGGATGTCGCGCGGCACGATCCGCACGAGCCCGTCGGTGAGGTCCAGCGCGACGATGGCCGAGACCTCGGTGTCCTCGCCCTGCACCGCGGTGGTGCCGACGAGCCGGGCGACGGTGTCGGGGTCGGCGTCGGCGAGCGAGGCATCGGCCCCGTCCTCGACGGCCTGCTCGAGCGCGTCGGCGTCGAGCGACTCGATGCGCAGGCGGTCGACGGAGCCGAGCAGCCGCTCGATGTCGTCGGCCCCGACGCGGACGGTGCCCTCGGCCTCGGCGACGCGCAGCGACTTCGGCCCGGACCCGAGAACTTCCGACAGCGGGGCGTCGACGTCGCGGAGGACCGCGACGACCTCGACCTCCTGCAGGTCACCGACCTGCAGGCGGTCGGCGGACACGTCGATGCTGGAGTACCGCCCGGTCAGCGCCTGGGTGACGAACGGGAAGCCGTTGATCCGCACGTCGGGGTCGTCGGGCAGGCCGATCTGCTCGCGCATCTGCCGGGACACGGCCGACTCGGCGAGAGCCGCGGCCCCGAAGTCGACGCCCACGAGCACGCCGACGAGCACGATCAGCCCGACGATCAGGCGCTTCATCCGACCTCCGTTGACGACCGCTCCTTGCCCCGGAACCGTAGAGCGCGGTCCGGTCCGGTACGCCACCGGGCCGTGACCTGCGCCGCGGGACTAGGGGTACCGGGGTGCGGCGGGCTATTCTCTCCCGATCCGCGTGACATCTCTTACGGATCACGCGGGAGTGAACACGGTGCGTCAACGTCGCCCGCCGTTTCTCCAGGAGGGGGCGTGTCCCGCCCCGATGAGGAGGAACCAGATGGAGCTCCTTCTGTTGACGGCCGACCCCGATCCGGGTTCGGTACTGCCGGCGCTGACCCTGCTCCCGCACGGCGTGCGCACGGCCGCCCCGGAGGTCGCCGCACTGCTCGACGCCGGTCCGCACGACGCGGTGCTCGTCGACGCCCGCACCGATCTGGTCGCCGCGCGCAGCCTCTGCCGGCTGCTCGGGAGCACGGGCACCGACGTGCCGGTGGTCGCGGTCCTCACCGAGGGTGGTCTGGTGGCCGTCTCGGGGGAGTGGGTCGTCGACGAGATCCTGTTGCCCGGTGCGGGCCCCGCCGAGGTCGACGCCCGGTTGCGCCTGCTCAAGGCCCGTCCCGGTGCCGACAGCGGCGCAGGCAGCGGCGCCCTCGTGCTCGGCGAGCTGGTGATCGACGAGGCCACCTACGCCGCGCGCCTGCGCGGGCGGCTCCTCGAGCTCACCTACAAGGAGTTCGAGCTGCTCAAGTACCTGGCGCAGCACGCGGGCCGCGTGTTCACCCGCGCCCAGCTGCTGCAGGAGGTGTGGGGCTACGACTTCTTCGGCGGCACCCGCACCGTCGACGTGCACGTGCGGCGGCTGCGCGCCAAGCTCGGCACCGAGCACGAGCAGATGATCGGCACCGTCCGCAACGTCGGCTACAAGTTCGTGCGCCCGGGCCGCGGCTCGCTGGGTGCGCCCGCGATCGAGGTCGAGGACGAGGACGCCGACTCCGACGAACGGTTCTCCTTCCGCGCGTAACCTCGGCCAGATGATCGAACTGGAGTGGCGGGCCGGGCTCGACGACGACGGAGTGGCGGTGGTGCGCGCGTTGGCCTCGGCCGCCGCGGCCGCAGACGGTAGCGCCCCGCTGTCCGACGAGGTGCTGCTGCAGCTGCGCAGCGCCGACGCCGCGCACCTGTTCGCCCGCGACGGCGCCGCACTCGTGGGTTTCGCCCACCTCGATCCCGAGGGCGGCGGGGAGCTGGTCGTGCACCCGGACCACCGCCGGGCCGGCCTCGGCACCCGCGTCGCGCGGGCGATGGTGGAGCGCACCGGTGACGCCCAGTTGCGGGTGTGGGCGCACGGTGAGCACCCCGGCGCCGTCGCGATCGCCGACGCCCTGGGCTTCACCCGGGTCCGCGAGCTCTGGCAGATGCACCTCGACCTGCCGGACGCCCCCGCCGCCGTCGCGCCGCCGGAGGGGGTGACGCTGCGGTCGTTCGTCGTGGGCGCGGACGAGGACGAGTTCCTGCGCGTCAACAACGCGGCCTTCGACTGGCACCCGGAGCAGGGCGGCTGGGGTGTCGAGCAGGTGCGGGCGCGCGAGGCCGAGCCGTGGTTCGACGCCGAGGGCTTCCTGCTCGCCGTCGACGACGACGGCCGGCTGCGCGGCTACCACTGGACCAAGGTGCACACCGAGCCGGAGCACATCGGCGAGGTCTACGTGCTGGGCGTCGACCCGTCGGCGCAGGGCACCGGGCTCGGCGCGGTCCTGACGATCGCGGGCCTGCGCCACCTGCATGCGCGCGGCCTGCGCCAGGTGCTGCTCTACGTCGAGTCCGACAACGACGCGGCCGTTCGCGTGTACCGCAGGCTCGGCTTCACGGTCCGCCACAGCGATGTCCTCTTCGCCCGGAACGCCAGAATAATCACCTGACGGCCGCGTGCAGTTCACCCCGTCGTCATGTGGCGAGCGATACAGAATCCCCTGGTCACGGCCCGATCACGGCATCGACCGATCGGGTGTCGTGCCTCACCTTCGGTGATGTGTTCATGCTCCGTTTACCTGATCGGGGGGGTGCGTCCACTGTCGCTACCTACCGTCCGCTTCGAGCGGCCACCCCGAGGCCGCAGCGACCCTTCCCGGTCCGACGACGGAGGAACCTCACGTGAAGATCGTCCGGCACAGCGCCTGTGCCCGAGTTGTCGCGGTGGGCCTCGCCACCAGCGGCGCCCTGCTGCTGGCCGGCTGTGGCGCGGCCAACGAGTCCGCTGCCCCCGCCGCCGGTGGCGAGGCCGCGGCCTCCGCCAGTGCGTCCATCGCCGGCGCCGGCGCCACCTCGCAGCAGGCCGCCATGGAGGCGTGGGTCGCCGGCTTCAGCTCGGTCGCCCCCGACGCCACCGTCAGCTACGACGCCCAGGGCTCCGGTGCAGGCCGCACCCAGTTCGTCGACGGCGCGGTGCAGTTCGCCGGCAGCGACTCGGCCCTGAACGACGAGCAGCTCCCGCTCGCCCAGACGCTCTGCGGCGGCGCTGACAACGTCATCGAGCTCCCGCTGTACGTCTCGCCGATCGCGGTCATCTTCAACCTGCCCGGTGTCACCGAGCTGAAGCTGAGCCCGGCCACCATCGCGAAGCTGTTCAACGGCTCCATCACCAACTGGAACGACCCGGCCATCGCCGCGGAGAACGCCGGCGTCACGCTGCCGGACCTCGCGGTCACCCCGGTCAACCGCGCCGACGACTCGGGCACCACCGAGAACTTCACCGAGTACCTCTCGGCCACCGCCCCCGCCGACTGGACCTCCGAGCCCGACGGCGTCTGGCCGCTGTCCGGCGGCGCGTCCGCCCAGGGCACCTCGGGCGTCGTGGGCCTGGTCGGCTCCGGTGCCGGCTCCATCGGCTACGCCGACGAGAGCCAGGCCGGCGAGCTGGGCAAGGTCAGCGTCCAGGTCGGCACGGAGTACGTCGCCCCGACCGCCGAGGCGGCCGCCGCGGTCGTCGCCGCGTCGCCGCGGGTCGAGGGCAAGGGTGCGGCCAACTTCTCGGTCGAGCTCGCGCGCGACACCACCGAGGCGGGCACCTACCCGGTCGTCCTCGTGTCCTACACGCTCGCGTGCACCCAGTACGCGGACGCGGCCGTCGCCGACACGGTGAAGGCGTTCCTGACCTACATCGCCAGCGACGAGGGCCAGCAGGCGGCGAACGCCAACGCCGGCAACGCCCCGATCACCGACGAGCAGCGCGCCCAGTTCCAGCCCGTGATCGACTCGATCGCAGCCGCAGGCTGAGCCGGTCGTCACCTAGCCAGGGAGCCCGGGCGGTCGTCATCATGAGACCTCCCGGGCCTCTCGGCCCCAACCTCCCGTGAGCGCCCCGTCCGAAGGGATGACGTGAGTACAGACGCCAGTCCGCGGCCACCGCAGGCCGCGGCCCCGCCCCCGTCGAAGCCGGTGGTGCAGCCGGGCGACCGGGTGTTCTCCGGGATGGCGAAGGGCTCGGGGATCCTGATCCTCGTCGTGCTCGCCGGGGTGGCCGCCTTCCTCGTCGCGCAGTCGCTGCCCGCGATCGTCGCGCCCGCGCAGGACATCCAGGGCGGCGGCGGGTTCGTCGTCTACGTCTGGCCGCTGGTGTTCGGCACGCTGCTCGCCGCGGTCATCGCCCTGGTCATCGCCACGCCGCTGTCCGTGGCGGTGGCGCTGTTCATCACCCACTACGCCCCGCGCCGGCTCGCCGCCGCGCTCGGCTACGTGATCGACCTGCTCGCCGCGGTGCCCAGCATCGTCTACGGCCTGTGGGGCGCGTACACGTTCTCCATCGCCTCGGTGCCGTTCCTGCTGTGGCTCGAGGACAACCTCGGCTGGATCCCACTGTTCGCCGGGCCCGCCTCGAACGCCGGGCGCGCGATGCTCGTCGTCGGCGCGGTGCTCGCCATCATGATCCTGCCGATCATCACCGCGGTCGCCCGCGAGGTCTTCCTGCAGACGCCGAAGCTGCACGAGGAGGCCGCGCTCGCGCTCGGCGCCACACGCTGGGAGATGATCCGGATGGCCGTCCTGCCGTTCGGGCGCTCCGGGATCATCAGCGGCGCGATGCTCGGACTGGGCCGCGCGCTCGGCGAGACGATGGCCGTCGCCCTGATCCTGTCGATCTCCGGCGGCGTCACCTTCAACCTGATCAGCAACGGCAACCCGGGCACGATCGCGGCCAACATCGCGCTGCAGTTCCCGGAGGCCAGCGGCCTGGACGTGAACGTGCTCATCGCGAGCGGCCTGGTGCTGTTCCTGATCACGCTCGGGATCAACTCGCTGGCCCGCTACATCATCAACCGACGCCGTGAGTTCTCGGGGGCCAACTGATGACCATCGACACCGAGAAGCGCGACCCCGTGGTCGTCGAGCCCGCGGTGCTGGAGGTTCAGGGCCAGCTGCCCCGATTCGCCGTGCCCGGCGGCGTCGTCGCCGCCGCGGTGGTGGTCGGGGTCCTGTTGGCCCTGACCGGCTTCAACACCGCCCTGTGGGTCGTCGGCACCGCCGTCCTGTTCGCGGTCGGCCTCTACGCCGCGTCCCGAGCGGTGGAGGGCCGGCGCAAGGCCACCGACCGGCTGGTCACCGTCGTCGTCACCGCGGCGTTCCTGCTGGCGCTGCTGCCGCTGATCTCGGTCCTGTGGACCGTGATCAGCAACGGCCTCACCCGCTTCGACGCCGAGTTCTTCACGTCCTCGATGCGCGGGGTCGTCGGTGAGGGCGGAGGGGTCTACCACGCGATCCTCGGCACGCTGATCATCACTGCTCTCGCCGCGGTCATCTCCATCCCGATCGGCCTGCTCACGGCGGTCTACCTCGTGGAGTACGGCAAGAACAGCCGGCTCGCGCGGTCGATCACGTTCTTCGTCGACGTCATGACCGGCATCCCGTCGATCGTCGCCGGACTCTTCGCCGTCGCCCTGTTCACGCTTGTTCTGGGGCCGGGTGCCCGGCTCGGGTTCGCCGGCTCCGTCGCGCTGTCGGTGCTGATGATCCCGATCGTCGTGCGGGCCACCGAGGAGATGCTCAAGATCGTCCCCAACGAGCTGCGCGAGGCGGCGTTCGCCCTCGGCGTGCCGAAGTGGCGCACGATCCTCAAGGTCGTCATCCCCACCTCGGTCGCGGGCATCGCGTCCGGCGTGACGCTGGCGATCGCGCGCGTCATCGGGGAGACGGCGCCGCTGCTGGTGGCCGTCGGCGTCACGACGGGCGTCAACCTCAACCCGTTCGACGGACGTATGGCGACCCTGCCGGTCTTCTCGTACTTCTCGTACGCGACGCCGGGCGTGCCGCGGGAGCCGTACCTGGACCGCGCGTGGGCCGCGGCACTCGTCCTGATCATCATCGTCATGGTGCTGAACCTGCTGGCGCGACTCATCGCCCGCGCGTTCGCCCCGAAGACCCGATAAGGGAGCATCCCGTGGGCAAGTCGATCGACGCCAAGAACCTGAACATCTACTACGGGTCCTTCCTCGCGGTCGAGGGCGTGAACATGGCCATCCGGCCGAAGACCGTCACCGCGCTGATCGGCCCGTCGGGCTGCGGGAAGTCGACGTTCCTGCGCTCGATCAACCGCATGCACGAGGTCATCCCCGGCGCGCGCGTCGAGGGCCGGCTCGAGCTCGACGGCAAGGACCTCTACGGCCCCGGTATCGACCCGGTCGGCGTGCGCCGCCAGATCGGCATGGTGTTCCAGCGCCCCAACCCGTTCCCGACGATGTCGATCTACGACAACGTCATCGCGGGCCAGCGGCTGAACAACAGGAAGATGCGCAAGGAGGCCACCGACACGCTGGTGGAGCAGTCCCTGCGCGGCGCGAACCTGTGGAACGAGGTCAAGGACCGCCTCGAGAAGCCCGGCTCCGGGCTCTCCGGCGGGCAGCAGCAGCGCCTGTGCATCGCCCGGGCGATCGCCGTGCAGCCCGACGTCCTGCTGATGGACGAGCCGTGCTCAGCGCTCGACCCCATCTCGACGCTGGCGATCGAGGACCTGATCAACGAGCTCAAGCAGGACTACACGATCGTCATCGTCACCCACAACATGCAGCAGGCCGCCCGGGTCAGCGACTTCACCGGGTTCTTCAACATCGAGGGCACCGGCAAGCCCGGCCACCTGGTGGAGATGAACGAGACCAAGACGATCTTCTCGCAGCCCACGCAGAAGGCCACCGAGGACTACGTGTCCGGCCGCTTCGGCTGATCCTGAACCACCGCCGTCCCGGTCTCAGATCGGGACGGCGTCCGGTTCCTGGCCGGTGACGACGTAGACCGTCTCGCGGGCGACGGCCACCGCGTGGTCGGCGAAACGCTCGTAGTAGCGCGCCAGCAGGGTGATGTCGACCGCGGCGGCCACGCCGTGCGGCCAGTCCGGGTCCATCAGCACCTCGAACATGCGCAGGTGCAGGACGTCCATCGCGTCGTCGTCGCGGTCGAGCTCGACGGCCCGCACGACGTTGCGCGACCGCACCACGTCGGCCGCCTTCACCGCTAGGGCGACGGCGAGCCGGCCCATCTCCGCGAAGTCGTCGCGCACCTCGGGCGGCAGCGTCGGCGCGGGATGGCGCCGCTGCACGGCCTCGGCGACGTGCAGGGCGAGGCGGTTCATCCGGTCGATGTCGCCCGCGGAGCGGATCGTCGAGACGACGGCGCGCAGGTCACCTGCGACCGGCTGGTGGAACAGCAGGGCGTCGCGGGCGAGCTCCTCGGTCTGCGCGCGCAGCACCCCGAGCTCCTGCTCCCGCGCGATCACCTGGGCGGCGAGCCGCTCGCGGCACTCCAGCAGGGCCGCGGTGGCGTTCTGCAGGGACCCCGCGGCGTGCATGCACATGTGGCCGAGCAGCTCGGCGAGGTCGCCGAGCTGCTGGGACAGGGGTGCGGGGACCACGGGAGGTCAGACGGCGAGCGGGCCGGGCATGCGGCCGGTGACGACGTAGACGATGCGCCGGGCCACCGCGACGGCGTGGTCGGCGTAGCGCTCGTAGAACCGGGCGAGCAGCGTGATGTCGACGGCCGGTCCGACGCCGTGGGTCCACGCCGGGTCCATCAGCACGGTGAACATGTGCCGGTGCAGGTCGTCCATCGCGTCGTCGTCGCGCTCGAGCTCCTCGGCCCGGCCGAGGTCGCGCGTGCGGATGACCTCGCCCGCCTTGTGCGCGAGCTGCACACCGACACGCCCCATCTCGGCGAAGTACGGGCCGATCTCGGCGGGCAGCACGGGCTGCGGGTGCCGGCGGCGCGCGGCCTGGGCCACGTGCAGGGCCAGGTCGCCCATGCGCTCGATGTCGCCCGCACCGTGGATGGCCGACACGACGGTGCGCAGGTCCGTGGCGACCGGGGCCTGCAGCGCGAGGAGGGCGAAGGCCTTCTCCTCGGCGTTGGCGCGGAGCTCGTCGATGCGGATGTCGGAGGTGATGACCTCCTCGGCGAGCTGGAGGTCGCTCTCCAGCAGGGACGCCGTCGCCTTCGCCATGGCGTCGGCGACCTGGTCGCACATGCCGGCGAGCTCGTCGGCCAGGTTGTCGAGTTGTTCCTGGTAGGCGTCGCGCATGGTCTGAGACTAGAGGTGTGCGACGAGTCCGGCAGCGCTGCAGGGTGAACCGAAGGTGAACGCTGCCCGGCGGAGGGTCAGGCGCAGGTCGCGGGCGGTCCGGCCGGGGCGGCCGCGGACTCGGCGGACGGGGCGCGCACCACGCCGTCGAAGGAGTTGCCCAGCACCAGCTGGAGCACCCCGCTCGCGGCGGGATCGGGGACCGTCGTGGAGGAGGGGACGGTGCTTGCGAGCAGTTCGGCGGCGGCCGCGCGGTCGGGGGAGAAGCGGATGACGGTGTCGGGCGCGGTCGCGGGGGCGTTGCCGACCTCGTCGACCCGGAAGCCGAGCGTGCCCAGCGTGCCGCCGATCTCCGCGGCGAGCCCCTGCCGGTCGGAGGCGTTGAGCACGTCGACGGTGACGTCGGCGGGTGCGGGACCCGCCCCCGCGGCGAGCACGGTCTGGTCCGGCAGCGGCGTGTCCTCGCGCAGCGCGGTGAACAGGGCGGCGGCGTCGGCGTCGCGCAGGAGTGCGTTGCCCTGGCCGCTGGTCTCGGTCGCCGTCGGGACGGTGGTGAAGGCGACGCCCTCCGCGGCGAAGCTGCGCACGGAGCGGGCCGTGGCGAGGATCCGGTCGAGGTCGGCGTCGTCGGCGCTCAGCGCTCCGCCGAGCGCGGGCCCCAGCGACCCGATCCGCGCCGGGTCGAGCAGCACCTCGCGGGACAGCGTCTTCTCCAGCACCGCCGCCACCAGCCGCTGCTGGCGCTCCAACACCCCGCGCCCGCCCACCGGGTCGCCCTCGACGGTGCGCGCGGCGACGAAGTCGCGGGCCGCCAACCCGTCGAGCGTCGTGGTCCCGGCGCGCGGCACCACCGCCCCCAGCAGTCCGTCGACGACGGGCTGCTCCACGCACACGTCGACCCCGCCGACGGCGTCGACGAGGTCGCCGATGCCGTCGAGGTCCAACCCGACGAAGCGCGTGACCGACAGCCCGGTGAGCTGCTGGACGACCCGGGTGACGCACTGCGGTCCGCCGACCTCGAACGCCGTCCGCAGGGGCGTGCGGGCCAGCGCCGGGACGGTCTCGTCGAGGTAGTCGCGGGCGGCCGGGTCCCACCGGCGGCACGGCGGCCGGTTGACCTCCAGGTCGTTCGGTACGGACAGCCCCACGACGTCGCCGCCGCCCGCCGGGACGTGCGCGAGCAGCACGGTGTCGGTGGACGGGCCGCCCGCCGGGTCCACGGGCTCGGTGCCGAGGATCAGCACGTTCTCCGCCCCGGCCTGCGCGTCCGCGTCGACGATGGCGCCGGAATCGGGGTCCAGCGCCGTCACGCGGGTCACGGCCGCGTCGAGGCGGGCCTTCCCGACGTACTGGAACGCGGTCACCGCGAACACCGCGAGCGCGAGCGCCGCCAGCAGGAGCCGTCCGATGCCGGGTCGCGCACGCACCTTCCCGGGGGTCGGGGCGGGGGCGTCCGCGTCGGTCTCGGCGAGCGTGACCCCGGCGTGGGCGGCGGTGAGGCGTGTGAGGGTCTCGTCGATCCGCCGGACCTCCTCGGCCTCACCCGCGGCGGCCTCGGCGCGCTCGACGGCGTTCGTGGCGCTCGCGGTCGCGCGGCGGCGACGGCGGCCGGCCGCGGAGGAGTCGTCGGGGTCCGGTGTGTCGGACCTGCGCGCGGTGCGGTCGCCCGCGGTGTCGTCGTCGGTCGCGGCCCGGCGTCGGCCGGACGGAGCGAGGTCGGGTCGCCCGGGACCGGACGCGGGAGGGACCGGCCGGTCGCCCTCCGGTCGGCCGGTCGGTGGGGGCTGTGGGGAACCGGGCGGCGGGCCGGGACGGCGGGCACCGGGCAGGGGCCGGTCGAGGCCCGGAAGGGACCCGGGGCCGCCGGCTTGGGTACCGGGCCCGCCGGGATGGGTGCCGGGGCCGCCGGGATGGATACCGGGGCCGCCGGGATGGCGACCGGGTGCGCCGGGGTGTCGGCCGCCGGGAGGCTGCGGACGTCGGGCGTCGCGGGGAGGCACGGGTCCGGGCGGGCCGCCGCGGAACGACCCCTGCGGCGGAGCGGGGGGCGGACCCGGTCGGCCGGACGGCGGAGCGCCGCGCACGGGCCCCGCGGAACCGGCGGGCCGGAACGCGGGATCGGACCCGGGGCCTCGGCGCCCGGCCGGGCCCGGACCGGACGGGACGGTGTGCGACGGAGGGACGGTGTACGACGGAGAGACGGTGTACGACGGAGGGGTCGGGGAGCGGCGTCCGGCCGGTGACACCGGGGCCGCGACGACCGGCGGGACGACGTCGGTGTGGCCGTCCTCGGCCCGGCGGCGAGCGGCGCGGCCACCGGGGGCGGGATCGTCACCGCCGTCGACCAGGCCGTGACGGGCGAGCACGTCGTCGGGCCGGGGATCGCGCGAGGCACGGTCGTGACCGTCCTCCATCGCACCTCCCGTGACCCGCGGCTCCGCGGCTCCGTCGAGCGTACGGAGGCGCGCCCGTTTGATCACAGCCGGGTCACGTCATGCGCTCAGCCGGTCGTGCGCTCCGGCTGCGGGACGGAGCGGCGACGGGCGGCGGGGCCGGCGAGCCGGACGAGCCCCGTGCGCAGGTCCCGGAAGGCGACGGCGTTGCGACCGGCGCTCTTGGCCGCGTAGAGCAGCACGTCCGCGGCGCCGACGACCTCCTCGACCTCCGGCGGGTGGCTGTCGGAGTGCGCGACCCCGGCACTGACGGTGACGCGCAGACCGGGGTCCAGCTCGGCCCACGGGTGGCGGTCGATGCGGTCGCGGGCCGCCTCGCAGACCCGGACCGCGGCGCGGAGGTCGTGGTCGGGGAGGACGAGCGCGAACTCCTCGCCGCCGTAGCGGGCACAGAAGCCGCCGTCGGGGAGATCGGAGTCGAGCAGCGTGACCAGCCGCTGCAGCACCCGGTCGCCGAACTGGTGACCGTAGGTGTCGTTGATCTGCTTGAAGTGGTCGGCGTCGACGATCGCGACGGACAGTCCCAGCGCGCCGCTGCGGACGGGGGCGTCGAGCAGGGCGAGCAGTCGCTCGTCGAGGTAGCGGCGGTTGTAGCTGTCGGTGAGGCTGTCACGGCGGCTCTGCTCGCGTGCCTCGGCGTGTTCGCGGCGGAGTGTGTCCAGTTCGTCGGTCGGGGCCGGGCGCCCGCCGAGCGCGCGCATCGCGGCGCGCAGGTGCTCGTACGCCTCCTCCCAGCGACCTTCCGCGGCGAGGTCCTCCGCCGCAGCCGTGTGCCGGGCGACCGCCCGGGGCGGCGTTCCCGTCGTGATTCCCACCATGCCCACCTCACATCTCGTACTCCCCGGATCGACGGGTACGCGGTGGTGCTTGAGCCGGGCCACCCCTTCGCGCGCGCAGCCACCCGACCGGGGAGATGAAGATCAACTGTTGGTCACCCGATGAGTTGGGTCCGTCCGCGTCGTCTCCCGGACATGGAGCTCACACGGCACACGTTCCTCAGCCTCGACGGCGTCCTGCAGGGTCCCGGCGGCGCCGAGGAGGACACCTCCGACGGCTTCACCCGCGGCGGCTGAGTCGTCCCGCACATCGATGAGGGCTTCGGCCGGATCGTCGACGGCCGGTTCGACCGGGCCGACGAGATCCCGTTCGGCCGCACCGCCTACGAGATGACGGCGGGCTTCTGGCCTCAGGTGACCGACCCGGCCGACCGCGTCGCGCAGGTGCTCAACGGGCGGCCGAAGCACGTCGTCTCCTCGACGCCGGGCGAGCCGGCCTGGGCGGGCACGAGCGTCGTCTCCTCCGATGTCCTCGCCGCCGTCTCGGCGCTGAAGGAGAAGCCGGGCGGCGAGCTCCAGATCCATGGCAGCGGGCGGCTCGCCCGCACGTTCGCACGACGCCGGGCTGATCGACCAGTACCGGCTGCTGGTGTTCCCGGTCGTCCTCGGCGGCGGCAAGCGCCTGTTCGGGGAGGGCTCCGCCACGTCCGGGTTCACGCTGGTCGACAGCGAGGTCACCGCCCCGGGCGTGAGCTACCAGGTCCTGCGCCCGGCTGCGTTCGGGACCGGGACCGTCGTCCTCGAGGACGGCCGCGAGGTGATGGAGATCGACTAACCCCCGGAGTTCTCCATCTCGGCGCCGAGCGGGACCGTCAGGTCATCGGGGTCGTCGAGCCAGTGCTCCGGCAGCACGACCCGTCCGGGGGAGCCCTGACGGCCGCGCGGTCCGTCGGCCTCCGGGGGGAAGCGCTGGTCGAGGTCGAGCTCGGAGACCAGCTCGTCGAGCTCGTCGACACTGTTGATCAGGCCCAGGCGGCGTCGGACCTCCGGCCCCACCGGGAAGCCCTTGAGGTACCAGGCGACGTGCTTGCGCATGTCGCGGATGCCCTTCGTCGGGTCCGCGTCGGTGCGCATGTGCTCCTCGAGGAGCTCCGCGTGCCGGTGCATGGTGGCCGCGACCTGGCGCAGCGTCGGCGGCTCGGGCAGCGGGCGTCCGGCGAACGCGGCCTCCAGGTCGCCGAACAGCCAGGGGCGGCCCAGGCAGCCGCGCCCGACGACGACGCCGTCGCAGCCGGTGCGGTCGACCATCTCCAGCGCGTCCGCCGCGCTGAAGATGTCGCCGTTGCCGAGCACAGGGATCTCGGCGGGCACGGCGTCGCGCAACCGCGCGATCGCCGACCAGTCGGCCGTGCCGGAGTAGCGCTGCGCCGCGGTCCGGGCGTGCAGGGCGACCGCGGCGACCCCGGAATCCACTGCGCGCTGCGCGGCGTCGAGGTAGGTGTGGCGCCCGTCGTCGATGCCGATGCGCATCTTGACCGTCACGGGGATCGATCCCGCGTTGTCGACGGCGGCCTTCACGATCGACTCGAACAGCCGCCGCTTGTACGGCAGCGCCGCACCGCCGCCCTTGCGGGTGACCTTCGGGACCGGGCAGCCGAAGTTCATGTCGACGTGGTCGGCGAGCCCCTCCTCGGCGACGATCCGCACCGCGCGCCCCATCGCCACGGGGTCGACGCCGTAGAGCTGCATCGAGCGCGGCGACTCGTCGTCGGAGAACGCGATCATGCGACGGGTCAGCGGGTTCTTCTCCACCAGCCCGCGCGAGGTGATCATCTCGCACACGTAGAACCCGGCACCCTGCTCGCGGCACAGGCGCCGGAAACCGGCGTTGGTGATGCCGGCCATCGGCGCGAGCACGACCGGGGTCTCGGACACGAAGGGTCCGATGCGCAGCGGGCGGTAGCGGGTCGAGGCGGTCACGCCCCCGATTGTCCCTCTTCTCAGAACTCCACGGAGATGCAGGCCACCCGGGCCCCCGCGGTGCCCGCCTCACCGGGGCCGGTGGCCGTCGGCATGGCGTGGATGATCACGGACTGCGCGCGCCGGTCGGGGCCGAAGGTCCACGGCACCGAGGCCGTCGAGGTGGCCGCGCCCGACGCGTCGGTGGTGAGGTCGAGCCAGATCTCGTTCTCCGCGTTGGCGTAGACCGGGTCGACGCTGGGCTGCACCGGGTCGACCTCGTGCTGGTGGTGCGGTCCGGCGAGGTCGCCGGTCGGGCCGCACGGCTCGGTGTGCGCGTGGGCGCCGTAGTCGCGGTCCGGCTCCAGGCCGCGGACGGCGAGCGTGACGGTCGTGCCGGCGTCGCCGGTGCCGGCGCTGACGGCGCCACGCGAGCCGACGGGGACGAGCGCGGGGTCGTAGGTGATCCCGGTGCCGCCGTCGGTGCTGAACGTGGTGCTGACCTGCACGTTGCGGTCGGTCGTGGGGGTCGGCATCGCGACCGGGGCGATGGCGGAGCCGCAACCCGTCAGCGCGAACGCGCCGATCAGGCCCAGGCCGACGAGTCGGGGGGTGCGCATGGTCATCAGGATGGGTGGTGACACATGGTAGTACGTACCCACCCTCTGTTACACCGGATGAGGGACCGACCAGGGAGGCGACGCCGTGGAGGCGATCACGCAGGCGCTGCGGGAGCAGCACGACGAGCTCGACGGGGTCCTGGCCGGACTGGACGACGCCGGATGGGCGCGGCCCGTCCCCGACTGTCCCGGCTGGTCGGTCGCCGACGTCGTCCTGCACCTCGCGCAGACCGACGAGCTCGTCGTGTCCTCGATCGACGCGGGCTTCTCCGCCGCGACGGAGAAGATGCTCCCGGACGCGATCGGGGAGACCGTCGACCACACCGTGGACCGCCTGGTCGAGCACGAGCGCGGCGCCCCCGGCCCGGACCTGCACGCCCGCTGGCGGACCGCGTCGTCCGGGCTGCGGAACCTGCTCGCGGAGTCCGACGCCCGCCGTCCGATGCCGTGGGTCGTCCGCGACCTCCCGGCACGCACGATGGCGACCACCCGTCTGTCGGAGTGCTGGATCCACACCCACGACGTCGCGGGCGCGGTCGGCGTCGCGCTCGTCCCGGGTGACCGGCTGCGCCACATCGCCCGTCTCGCCGTCCGGACCGTCCCCTACGCCTTCACCCGCGCCGGCCTCGACGCCCCGGTGGGCCCGGTCGCCGCCCACCTCACCGCCCCCGACGGCGACACGTGGCGGATCGGCGACGACGGCGCGACGACGGTGATCACCGGCCCGGCGGTCGACTTCTGCCTGATCGCGGCCCGCCGCCTGGACCCCGCCGCCTCCGCGGTGACCGCCACCGGTCCCGACGCGGACGACGTGCTCCGCCTCGTCCGCACGTACGCCTGAGCGCGCCGTTAGGGTTGGAGGTGCGGGCCTCTAGCTCAATCGGCAGAGCAGCGGACTTTTAATCCGCGGGTTCGGGGTTCGATCCCCCGGGGGCCCACTTTACCAGGCGAAACGTGGCTAGAGGTGGGTGCCTGGGACGTCAGGAAGGGTGTCCAGAGCAGAGGACTAGATGCTGACACCTACGTTGCCCGTGTCGCTGCCGACGTCGGTAATGGTGATCTCTGTCGGCCACGTGGTAGCGCCGTACGACGCAACGGCTGATGACCCGACCGTCTGGAAGCACAGCAACAGAGACAGGTCGAACGATGTGCTGGGTACGTAGATCGTCTCGGCATAGAACCGCTCTACGAACTGCGCCGTGAACATCTGTGTACCTGTCAGCAGGAGGATCGGGCTAGAGGTTGTCGGAGTCGCACCTGTCGTAGTGAACCGAAGTGTGACGTCAGCCCGCGCCGAGTTAACGACTGTCGGGTAAACGCCTCCTGTCATCGTGATTCGGTAAGCACGACCGGCAACCACAGGGATGTCATCTAGCCGCAGGATGCCAACTGTAGCTCCTGTTGACGTACCGGTGTTGGATGTCCGAACTGCGCGGGCCTTGATGACGCCCTGTTCGTTGAGGTCAGATGCCCGTACTTTCTGTCCAGCAGTAAACGCCATTTTATAGTCCTAATCTGGTTGGTCGGTGCAAAGTAACCTCAGCCCCGGAACTAGCGCTGTATTCAAGTGAGTTAATTGTAAAGGTCTGCGGTGAAGATGTACCGGTGATGCCAGTGACGGTTGCCGTTGCGCCGCCTACCTCAATGATGAACGGGAAGTCATCTGCCCTTGTAGTCCAGCGCGGACCTGACGGGGTTGACACGGAGATGCTTGTAGCCCCGGCTGAAACACCTGTTACGAGAGTTGAGCCGTCAGACAACGGCCGCAGCAAGTACTCACCGGTGTCCCCCGTCTCTTCAGCCACCACGCCGATTCGCCACGGGTCGTAGAGCGAACACTTCAACGTGCCTACCCACTGACCATCTGTAATGGATTGTTCGACGCCCTCAACCAGAACTGACAGCGTGTCAACCGGTCCACCTAGTAAGTCAGACAATCCAGTGACATCCACCCGGCGACCGGGCACAACGCCAAGCCAAGCCGCTGCTAGCTCAGGAGACGCCCTGAGATCCACGCTAAGGCTCGGGTAGCGGTAGCCGGTCACTGTACCTAGGGAGACCAACCATCCAGCGAACAATTGCATAGAAGAATCGAATTGCGCATTAATGGTCACCGAAGAATCGTAGATGCCGACTGCGTTGGTACCTAGTGGTCCGTCAGAATCCTCGTAGACGGCGGTAGTTCCGGCAGAGCGCTTGGCTTCAACACGGTTACGGGTCCGCTGGTCATCGTCAACAGGTGCGAACGGCTGAGCTAGCGATGTAGCAGGGATGACCAACGCCGGTGATCGGTTCTCTCTCGCGTACTTCAGGCGCATCACCAAGCCATCGCCAATTCCGTCGTGCAACACTCCTTGGTCGACAGTCTCGCATTCACGCAGCAAATCAACCAGTGTGCTCAACGGCTGCGGACCCATCCTGTCAACCGGGCGAGACCCGCTACCCGGGATACCGTCGCCAAAGATGGTGATATCGAGGTTGTTCTCAGCAGCTAGGCGATTCATGCGAACGAAAGCCTGTTCACCGTTGTGGGCGTCAAGTTCGTCCTGCAACGTCTGCTGAGGGGTGACGGTGTCCTGCACGATGAGGTGACCGAAACCAACAGTCTTTAGCGTCGCATTGGGGTTCAGATGTACAGCAGTGACGGTGCCGAAGTTGTGAACCGGAATCGTTCCTGCAATACCCCCTAGGTTCGAGTACTGCGCGATTGTCCGCAGAACCCACGCGATGTCAGAACCTGTCTGTGTCATCTCCAATGAGAAGAATCGGCCGCTACCGTTGACTCCGAAGGCAATCAGGCCGGAGGACGCGACGAACTCGTCAAAGGCGTTGTAAGCCGTCAGCCTGACCGCACCATCAGAACCACGGTATGCAACATCCCAACGGCGAATCGTGCCCGTTGTGTAGACGCGCATCACTACGACCTCACCGGCATCATCAGCAGGGTCAGGGAAGCCAAACAGACAGCGGACAGATGAAGCACCGGTAGCCGGGTAGGCATCGATGGGAGCTACACAAGCCGCCCCGCCAAACTCAGGAAGAGCAGTAGAAGCGTCAAAGACAGTATTGGCTCCGAATCGCGGCGGACCACCTGTGAAACTGATGGACTGAGACCCTACCAACGGGTCAAGACGGGATGAGTTCTTACTGTCTTCACAAGGCCAGTAGCCAATAACTCCCGGTTCGTCAACCAATCCACGTCGTAGGGATGAACTGAGGACTGGAGATCCCTGAAGGAGCCGACGCAAGATCCCCGACGCTGACACCTGAACTTTCTTGTCACCACGGCCAAGGATGTGCAGCGGAGTAAACCCGTTCGCGTAGCCCTGAAAGATGCCGACGTCATCGATGGTCACACGAACCGGTGTGTTGCGGCGAACGTTGGGGCTACGCGGGTTGACATCGTAAGCACCGTCAGAGTTGTCAAGCGTAAACGTGCAGTTTGCAGGCTGGGACACGGAGGCTTCGTCATTGCGCCCTAGGCTCGTGTGGACGCCGTCAGCAACCCGTACATCAGTAGTGACGTCGGTCCACAGCCAACTACCAGAGTCGGCAAGGTCAGCGCCAAAGGCTAGTTCGACTACCAACCTGTGACCGTGAATCAACACACCGGCTAGGGCACCTCCGTACACCCCGCTTCCGTATAGTCCGCTGCCGTAGGTCATGAGACGATAGCTGCAATCTCACGGTTGACAAAGCGTCCGCTGCCACCCTGAACGCGGTACTTAGCTGTAAAGGTAGTGGTACCAGCGGCGCAGTTGACAACAGCAAAGGAGCTGTAAGCCTCAGCCGTTCCAGAACCGTTGTGACGTACTGAGCGGGCATCTGAAGCAGCGAGAGTAGTAGCGCCGGACGCTGCGAATGACATAAACACGTCATCGGTCGTGCTCAGTTGTAGCACCTCAGCCTTGACGAACACGATGACGGTCCGCGCTTCGGTGAGGGTCACAGCCACGGTAGGGCCGACTGTCCCTAGATCGACGTAGGAGGTAGATCCGGTGTCCTGCTGAGCACTAACGCCTGCGCCTCCACCAGCAAGTGAGTCGGTAGCGGTGTCGTCAATGTCTTGTAGAGCGGTGTTGAGTACGCCACCCCATGTAGCTGAGCCGACGACCGGCGGTGTGTGAGCCATTATTACTCCTAATTAATCTGAATTTGGCCGGTACGTACCAGCGACATGAAGAGTGATGCAAACGCTGAATCGGTGTTGCCAGTGAAAGTAATCGTTCCGCCCCCACCGCTACCTGCACGATCAGCAGGGATAACCCGCTCACCGGCCTGTAGCATCGCCATAACCTCAGAACCCTTAGCGCCTGGTACGACGCCTCCTGTGTGGAATGTCGGTAGCTTAGGAACTGAGATCGAGTTGCCACCGATGAACGGAACCCAACCCGGAACGGTCCAAGACAGCCGACCGATGGAGTTGTTCCAAGCCCTAGCAATAGCGTTGAACCCTGACTTGAAAGGACCGGAGATGGCATTACCAATACCAGCGAACGTCGAACCTAGCCAACCTGGAATCTTCTTGATGAAATCCCAAGCTGATGAAGCTGCGCCTTTGATGCCGGACCATGCTGAAGTCCAGATGTCTTGGAACCAGGTTGTTTGCGTAGCGATCCAGATAATTGCACCGACTAGCGCGACGATACCCGCGACGATCCAGGTAGTAGGTGAGGCTAGGAACGCAAAGTTCAAGCTCCACTGTGCGGCTGTTGCTAGTGCGATAACGCTGACTACACCACTTAGCAGCGGCGCGTAGGTACCGAATGTGTTAGCTAGTCCCTGCAAAGGACCGGGGTCAACCTCGTGCTGAGCGTCTGCTAGATCGAGCGTCGCTGAGCGTGCGTCAATAAGGCTCTGGTTACCATCAGTGAGAGCCTGCTCATAGTCAGCAGTCGCCTGAGTACCATCTAACCGCGCCTGGTCAAGATCCTGCTGAGCCTGCAAAGCTTCTGCCGACCCGGCACCGAACTCACCGATGGCAGCAGCAAGATCCTGTGTAGCTACCTTCTGGTCAATGAGCGCCTGGTTGCCATCTAGACGAGCCTGATCCGCGTCAATTCCTGCCTGGTTGCCATCTAGCACGGCTTGGTTGAGATCGGACTGAGCCTGTTCAACGTCGATAAGGGCACGTTCCATACGTGCGGCACTTTGACGTCCTGCATCCTGAATATCGGCGAACGCCTGCACTGATCCGGCGATGGCGTCGAACGAGTCAATAGCTCCGCTGACCGTGTTGCCCAGGTTCGACATACGGTCACCCATACTCTTTGACTCTTCAGCGGCCTTACCGATGTCCTTAGATGATTCGAGAGCTGCATCACCTACACCTTTAGTAGCAGCTTCAGCCTTCTTAGCTTCTTTAGCTAGCTGGTCAGCATCACCCGCAAACGTCAGGGTTACTTGGTTAGCCATTAGTCCACGTCCAAACCGACGTCACGGGCGAGTCCGGTAAGGGCATCTTCTAGAATGCGCTCGAACTCTGCTCTGTTTGATGTAAGCGTTGGGTACAAGTAGCGCCCTTGTGTCAGGAACGGACGAACGACTGACTTAGCCGGTCCTACGCGCCCTCCGAAGTCAAGCCACGGGTAGTAGGGGGCTTTGTTTCCACCGACCGCGATACGTACCGATGTCTGGCTAGAACGTGGCTTTAGGGACGCAGCAGCTCTACCGGTACGCCTAGGCACTAGTGTGCGGGTACGAGTAATCAGGAGATCGGCAGACTCGTTCAGCGCTACCCGTAGACCTTTAGCCTTATCCTTATCGATGGTCCGCAAAGCACGTTGGAACTCACGAAGACCTTCGACGGACACTTTGTCATTAGCCACGACGCTTAGCCTCCAATTCTTGTCGCTGTGCTTTACGGCCGTAATAGACGCCCCACCCTACGAACTCTTGAACGCTCATCTCTTGTCGTAGGCGTGAGACGGTCATGCTGAGCTTTTCGGCTAGGAAAAACTCGAACTCTAGGTCAGGAGTCGTCTCCATCGCTAGGTACATCGCTTTTCTGGGCACCCTCTGCTAGACCAGACAGCCGACGAACCGCGTCAGTTACCTTGCCGAGTACGTCAGGAGTAGAAGACTTCTGCCACCGCTCTACCTGAGCTTCGGTCAGCTTGGGCTCTACGACGCAGCACGCGATGTTCCGGCGCTCGACTAGCAGCGCGTCATCTGTGCCGTGGACGTTTCGCAGCAGCTCAAACCGGGTCAACCCGCGAACCTTCACGATTCGACCGTTACCTAGGTCGACGTCTTCGGTGTTATCTCCTACCTGGCTGAATAGGTCATCAGCGTTTGCGTAAGCCATCAGACACCTACCGAGTCAACGATGTCGTCACTGAACTGAAGCGAGCATGACCAAGTCACCATGTCGGCTACTGGGGCTGTCTCTTCGTAGCCGGTGACGATTGCGTCAACTGTACTTACCGGCTTGCCCGCACCGCTGCCTTCTGGCTTGTAGATGAACTCCACTGCAAGCCCACCGATCAGCGGACGGATGATGGCCCCGGGTCCTGTAGCTGTGCTGTCGTAAACACCCTGGATAGTTGCTGTGCCGTCCTTTAGACCGCTCTGGAAGTTCTTGCTGTTCTTGCCGAACGTAGTGACGTCGTGAGAGTCCGCTGAGCGGTTGAACGCTACGTTGTTGGTGAAAGCGGACAGGTCATCTCCGTCAAGTGAGACGAATGTATTCTTACCGTGAACAAATGCCATTGTATTCAGCTCCCTGAGCCGTAGATGTCGACGTCAAAGACTCCAGATAGGTAGTCGATGCCTGCGATGGTTAGAACTTCAACCCGCGCTTCTCGCACGGTTACTGCGTCGGCGTTAAGATATGTGCCGTTGTCTAGAGCTTGCTTAATGCTGGATGGACCCGAACCGGCTAGGAACAGGCTCAGTTCATCTCTGGCGCTTCGTGCGTCAACCTTGCCGACGACTACGTGAACCGGAAGCGTCAACCGATCAGAGCCACGGCCGAAGGTCTCATCGAAGGTGATCGGCTCAGGCCACCCCACAACAGCCGCAGGAGGCGCTACGCGGTCGATGTAGTACGGGTAGACCCGCAAGCCTTCAATAGACTTCAGAGCCTCACCTAGTTCGTCCATTAGCGCGGCAATATTCATAGCTACGCAGCACCCCACCAACGGCGGAACGCCCGTAGCGTGACCTCAACGTCAGGGTCGATCTTTGCTAGCAGCCGCATCTCAGAGCCCATGTCGAGAGAGCCAGCGACGCCGAACGGTGAGTCACGTCGTGCGAACAGCCGGGATGCCTGCATGAGACACGCGCTCTTCACAGCGTCAGGAACCTCTGTCCAGCCCCACAGAGCGGTTACCTCCACCTCACCAGCGCTCGACACCCACAGCTCGGTGTAGGGCTGTCCCTTAGCCGGTGCGTTGCGTGGTGCGAGCGTGTAGTCAGTGACCGCTACGCCGTCCTTAGTCACAACCAGGTCATCGGCCGTCATGAGGTCATCAATCTGGACGATGTACCGGCTGCTGCGACGGTCGTAGTTAGCTGTGTAGTAACGGAGTTCCGGCGTGGCTGTGAGACCGAACTCGCGGTTTGAAGCGACGTCGATAGCACGAGAGGAGGCAGCGATAGCCAACGCTAGAGTGACATCGTCAACGTCATCGGTGATGCGCAGGTACGCCCCTAGTTCTGCTGTCGTAGCGTAGTCAGTCATCGCTGCCTCTCCTGATTAAGCTGTGTAGCCGCTGATAGCGCGGTATGCGTTGACGTTCTGCTGAGTAGCGTCCATACGAGCCCAAGCGCTGTACTCAACCTGACCGTTAGCCGCCCGAGTCCACGGGTTGACAACTACGGTGATGTCCTTGACCTGACGACGTACGTAGCCCTCAGCGAGATCACCGAAGACACCCCAGTTAGTAGCTGCGTTAGTCGCAGTTGTGTAGCCAGAGAACGCCTGATCGATAGTGACCGGGTAACCCATGAGAGTTCCGCCACCAAGCTCAGTGCCCATGTTCTCAGAATCCGCACGCCATAGCGGGTCACCGGCTGCGTCCTTCATGCCCCGGAGATACGCAAGGCTTGTGTCAGAGAATGCCCAGCGGCAACGTCCACCCTGACGGTAAGCAGGATCGATGGAGTGGATGACCCGTAGAAGGTCGTCGTAGGTGATTGCAGCGCCGGTCATTTCAACGCCTGTCAACCCAGTCTGAATACCTAGCGGCTGACCTGAGCCAGTACCGGAGACAAGGTGAACAGCCTGAATGCGGGCGATACGCTCACCAAGCTTGCTAGAGATCAGACCCTCAACGTCGAATGCTGAGTCCTGTAGTAGCTCCCAAGAGACACGCAGAGGAACGTTGCCGCCACCACCCGCCATGTACTTGTAGGCGCCGAGATCAGCAGTACCAAGTACCATGTCAGCACCGGAAGCAAATGTTCCACCTTCAGCTACAATCTCACCGACGTTAGCGGTGTCATCAATTGTCGGCCACGGTAGGTTGTTACCAGAGTCAGTAGTGATGTTCTCGACTACCTCACCGACACCACCGAATGCCTTCATGCGGTCAACTAGCTTCTGTCGGAAGCCTTCAGGAACGGTGTATCCACCTTCGGTGTTGCTGGTTGACTGAGCACGAAGCTCAACAATGTCAGCGTTGTCCTTGCCGGTCCGTAGGTAGCTAGAGAACGCTCGCTCTAGTGTGTCGTCAGCCTTTGGCGCTGATCCGGTAACGAACTGACCGGGAGTTGCAACCTTATAAGCTGCGTGGCGCTTCTGTACTTCGTCAACCTTGCGAGCGGCGACTAGCTTGACCTCTAGCGCTTCGTAGCGCTCAGCCTGTTCGTCGGTGAGACCCGGTCCGCCGGATGCCTCTGAAGCCGCAGCTTCGTCAATAATTGCCTGTAGGGCAGCGAGAAGTTCGTCAATTGTCATAGCAGTCGCCCTCCTGAGGCGTTAAGTGCCCGGTAGCGGGCTAATACAAGTCGACCCCGGAGTGAGACCGGCTGAGTTGTTGGGAATGAGCGCAGGGTTACTGACGCGCCTTCGTAAGCTGGGAATGTCACTGGTGAAACGTCTAGTAGTCGAGCAACTGAGGTGTGAGTACGTACCCGGCGACCCTCGACTGTTGACCACTCATCATCACCGGGCACGAATGCGAAACTCGCACCGCTGATATCTCCACGCTCAGCAAGTACCTGAACGTCTCGACCAAGTGTTGTGTCGGGTAGGTCTACCTCGAACTCCAACCCTTCAGAGTCCGTACCTAGCCGCAGCGTGCCTGATGACTGACGCCCTAGTAGGTGGTCGGGGTTGTGGTTCCACAGAGCGCGGACGTCGGTAGCGGCATCATCAAGCACCCGCTTGAACGCAGTAGCCGAGATGACTTCTAGGTGACCCGGCATTTGTGCAGCCTGATCGAACACCGACGCGTGACCGCGAAGCAGACGACCTTTCAACTCCGTGCGGAGCAGTACGTCAAACCGCTGCAATGTCATCAGGCTGCTCCTGCTTGTGATGGTGGGACTGCTCCCGGAGGTGTTCGTGCTAGGTCGGCATCGGGGCCGGGTAGTGGAGGTAGGTTGCGGATTCGTCGTGCTTCGTTGAGCGTCAGCAATCCAGCGTTGACCTGCGAGATAAGAAGAGTGATCTCGTCTTCGGGTGACGGCTGGACGAACGCGGTGTAGTCGAACTCAACAGAGCGAGAAGACGAGATCAATGGTGATAGACGCTGCTCAATACGGTTAGTCCACGGAGTCAGCGTGTAGCGGGCTAGTCCCCGGTTCTGCTCAGCGATGCCCTGACCCCATGAAGTTGACTTCTCTGTCAACCCGAGTAGGTGGGGTGGCACTCCGAACCAGCGGCCTACCTCATCGATGGAGAAGACCCGAGACTCTAGGAACTGTGCGTCTGCCGCACTCATTGACCACTGCTGGAACTTCAGCTTGCGGTTGATTACTGCGATGTCACCGGCGTTCTCTACGCCTGTCATAGCCCGGTTGACGGTGTCCTTTACTACCCTGGCTTCGTCTTCGGTCAGGTCGTCTTCAGGGGTGACAACACCGGACACCATTGAGCCGTTGCTGAACAGCCGGTTAGCCGCGCGGTCACCCTGAAGGCCAGTACCCAAGCTCAGCCGGGCCAGCGTGATAGGCGAGATACCGCGAACTCCGTCTAGTGACAGCCCCGGGATGTAAGTCATTGTCGTAGCGTCGAACTCGCGTCGGGTGCCGTCATCTAGTCGCACCGTCATTCGTCGCCCACCAGGAACGTCAGCGTCGGCTTCAACCTGAACAGCGTGGGGATGAATGGGGTTGAGTCCGATCAACTGCCCACCGCCACCGTAGATGTGCTGTAGCGGCGCAGCTCCGTGAAGGAGTAGGTAGACGGTTACTAGTTCCTTCCATTCAAAGGTCGTCCAGCGGTCTAGCCCGGGGCGGTCGAGGAATGAGGAAGCGCGGACCTTGTTATCGGTAGCCGGATCGGTTTCTAGCGTCCGAAGTGGGAGTGAGCCGATAGCACCGGAGACAAGCGAGACAGCGCGGAAGACAGCACTGAGTGTCATTGCTGAGTGCTCGCTTACAGATGGTCCGTCACCGTAACCGGGATACCCCAGTAGGGACGCGATAGCGGGGTCAGCAATAGATACTGAGCGCTTTTCGGCCGCTTCCTCGTCAGCCCACAAATCGGTCCACCATCCCATGTGCTAATTGTATCAAGAAATTGCCGTAGAATTGGCTTATGGGTATTGAAGCATCTGTTACCGCCGCTATCGGCGATGTCGCTGCAAGCGATCAGGCAGCCGTTGAGTTGGCTGTCAGCTACGCGAGGGCTATTGACGAAGGCGCAGAACTTCACAAGATCGGGCCGTTGCTGCTGTCCGCGCTGGAAGCCCTATTGCTGACACCCAGAGCACGCGCCGCAGCATTGAAGAAGGGCACCGATGACAAACCAGCCGCTAACCCTCTCGACGAACTCAGGGAGCGACGTGCTAGGCGTGACGGTGCCCCGGCTGTGGACACCACCGCTTCGTGAGCTGACGCCTGAGACTAGCTACGGGTTCGACGTAATTGACTTTGCGCGCGACGTACTGAACGAGCCGCTAGACCCGTGGCAGGAATGGACAGTCATCCACACGGGGGAGTTGCTACCTGATGGACGGCCGCGGTTCCGGGTTGTGCTTGTTCTCGTCAGTCGTCAGCAGGGAAAGACACATCTACTGAAGGTGCTGACGTTGTTCTGGCTATTCGTAGAGCAGCAACGCCTAGTGCTGGGGACGTCAACCAACCGGGACTACGCCAAGGAAGCGTGGCTCGCAGCGGCTGACCTAGCTACGGATGTCGAGTTCCTGCGTGATGAAGTAGCCGATGTTAGGAAGGCGAACGGCTCAGAGACCATCACTACGACTGCCGGCTGTCGCTACAAGATCGCTGCAAGCAACCGGCGTGGTGGTAGGTCCCTGACGATCAACCGGCTGATCCTTGACGAACTCCGTGAGCACGCTTCGTGGGACGCCTGGAACGCATCGGTCAACGCCACTAACGCCGTTCCGTCCGCACAGGTCTACGCGATCTCCAACCAGGGTGACGATTCCTCTGTAGTGCTGGACGCTCTACGGACTCCTGCGCTGGACCACATCGAACGTGGCGGAGGTGATGAGCGGCTTGGGTTGTTCGAGTACTCAGCGCCGGACGGGAGTTCACCTGATGACCCCGAAGCTCTCGCCCAAGAGCAATGCTTGAAACCTGTGGATGACCTGGAGGGGCCGTACCCTTCCGGTGATCTTGAGGCCATCAAGCAAGATCGGCGCGCCAACGCCGGTCGGAAGGGTACGACCCGTGCTCACCGTAGTTCCTGGAGCTGCCGACGCCGATGACCCCCGCCGCGAAGGCGGCGGTTCGGGTCTGATCGACGAGCTCGTCCGCGAGGGCGCCCGCCGGATGCTGGCCGAAGCCTTGCAGGCCGAGGTCGACGACTACATCGCCCGATTCGCCGCCGAGCGCGACGAGCACGGCCGGCGGCTGGTGGTGCGCAACGGCACCCACCAGCCCCGCGAGGTCCTGACCAGCGCCGGAGCGGTCGAGGTGGTCGTGCCGCGGGTCAACGACCGGCGCACCGACCCCGAGACGGGCGAGCGTCGGCGGTTCTCCTCGGCGATCCTGCCGCCGTGGTGCCGCAAGACCCCGAAGATCACCGAGGTGTTGCCGCTTCTCTACCTGCACGGCCTGTCCACCAGCGACTTCGTGCCCGCCCTGGGCCAGTTCCTCGGCTCGACCGCCGGGCTGTCCGCGCCGGTGATCACGAAGCTGACCGAGACCTGGAAGGCCGAGCAGCGCACCTTCGCCGCCCGTGACCTGTCCGGCGCGGACTACGTCTACCTGTGGGCCGACGGGATCCACGTCAACATCCGCTTGGAGGAGCACAAGCTGTGCCTGCTGGTGCTGATCGGGGTCCGCGCGGACGGGCGCAAGGAACTCGTCGCCCTGGCCGACGGCTACCGGGAGTCGACCGAGTCCTGGGCGGACCTGCTGCGTGACTGCGCGCGGCGCGGGATGCGCGCCCCCGTGCTCGCGGTCGGCGACGGCGCCCTGGGGTTCTGGGGCGCGCTACGCGAGGTGTTCCCCACGACACGGGAGCAGCGCTGCTGGTTCCACAAGATCGCCAATGTGCTGGGTGCTCTACCCAAGAGCGCGCATCCCGGGGCGAAGAAGGCGCTTGCGGAGATCTGGAACGCCGAGGACCGACGCCACGCCCTCGACGCGGTGAAGGCGTTCGAGGCCGCCTACGGGGCCAAGTTCCCCAAGGCGGTCGCAAAGATCACCGACGATGTCGAGGTGTTGTTGGCGGTCTACGACTTCCCGGCCGAGCACTGGATCCACCTGCGCACGACCAACCCGATCGAGTCGACCTTCGCCACCGTCCGGCACCGCACGAAGATCACCCGCGGGCCCGGGTCGCGGGCGGCCGGGCTGGCGATGGCGTTCAAGCTCATCGAGGCCGCCCAGGACCGCTGGCGCGCGGTGAACGGCCCGCACCTGGTCGCCCTCGTCCGCGCAGGCGCCCTGTTCGTCAACGGCAAGCTCGTCGAACGACCCGACGACCACCACCAACCAGCAGCCGCCTAAAAGATCTTCATCCACAGGTCTTGACTATTGCTCCTCGCCCAAGCCAACCCGCAGCTAGGACGCAGGACGTCACTGGACACGTTGGTAGGTGCGGCTCGACGGGCTATGGCGGCCGGTGGCGAGGAACTAGCGGGGTTCCGTACCGAGGTGCTGTGCCAGCGGGTGAGCCTTCTAGACCCGGCTATCGACCCTGACCGGTGGACTAACGGCGGTACTGACAAGCCGCTCGATCTAGCCGCTATCCGGTCGAGGGTCGCGCTGTGTGTCGACGTCAGCCTTGATGGTTCGCACGCCTCACTGGTGGCTGCTGCGGTTGTCGATGACCGGGTGCACGTCGAAGTGGTGGCGGCGTGGGATGGCTACGGCTGCATGAAGCAAGTCCGTGCTGAGCTTCCTGAGTTCGTCCGGCGCGTCAACCCGAGAGCTATCGGCTGGTTCCCTGGTGGCCCTGCTGCTTCCCTAGCCGCTGACCTACGTGAGCACCGTGGGTGGCCGCCGCGTGGTGTCGTGCTGGAAGAGATCAAGGGTGACGTCACGGCGGTTTGCATGGGACTCGCTGAGAGGGTCGTTGCTGGGGCTGTAGTCCACCCTAGGGACCCGATGCTGACGGCGCATATCAACTCAGCTCAGAAGCTCCGACGCGGTGACGCGTACATCTACGCCCGTCGCGGGACCGGTGCTATTGATGGCGCCTACGCGCTAGCCGGTGCGGTACATCTCGCCCGGACGCTTCCTGCTGCTCTGTCACCGCTGACTGCCCTCTGAGGGAGAGAGTTTGGACGGGGCGGGGTGTTGGAGTCCCAAAATTCCTCTGAACTTTTTGACCGGGACCCGGTTCCAAAATTATTCCTGATTACCAATTGCTAATCTTGCGTGGCTTTGGCTTGTGTCTGCTTGGCTCGTTAATGTGTCCGTTGCAGGCAGCACAGCAGGCTACTAGGTAGCGTGGATCGTCACCGGTTACCGCTCTACCTAGAACGTGGTGAGCTACTTCCGCTGTACCTGTGCAGACTCCGTCGATATGTACCTGGCACTTACCCCCGGTGGCTACCCGGTTATCCCGTAATACCCCCGCCCTGATACGCCGCCATCTACGTGTACTCCCTTTGTCCCATGAGCCCACTTGTATAACCTAAACCTTTCAGTAGTTGGATTGCTAGCTATCAGCATAAAGTGCAGTGGATCTTTCAAGCAGTCAGTTGATCTATAGCTGAGCGCCTACTTGAAAGATCCACTACACATTGTCCTGATAGTCAGTAGCTATGCGTAAACAACCTAGAGGCTGGTTGCTCGGTGGGCACCTGACGTGGCTTCATGATCCGGTTGAGGTGCACGAGGTACGCGGCCTGAACCGCTCCGAATACTGCGGCTGTAATGAGTGTGAGTGTCATTTGCTTGCTCCGATTTCGGTTACGAACTGTGTGGTTGATGAGCTAACGGTGTTGATGGCGGAAGCTGCTGTAGTAGGTGCGTTGACGATGAAGAGTCCGACGAAGATCAGGACTACGTAACTGAATACTTTCTTGCTCATCTGAGGGTCCCGGTTGCCCGTGATCGAGCGCTAAGCGGTAGTTTCGGTGCACTTAGTTGAGTAACGGGCCTGACGTGGTTCTTTGTGAAGAGGCCCAACGTGCGCCGGTGAGCAGCGATCCAGCGGGGTAGTTGCATTTCAGCGTTCATCGGTTGTCTCCTAGGTTGTTTAGATTGTGCTGACGGCGAGCCAGGGCTAACGTGGTTAGGTCATCTTTGGTGATTAGTGGATTGTAGAGACATGCGAGTTCCATGGGGTACAAACATCCATCGATGCCCTGAATTACGGGATGGGCGTCCATGCATGACGTAGGTTCGGTCCAGCCAATGATGAGTTTCTTGACAAGGGCTTCTTTGTCGCTGTAGATCAACCATAGCGGGTAGGGCTGCGGGATGAATGACCTGATCATTTCTTATCTCCTTCTAGGCTACGTAGGTATTCGATGATGAGGCGTCGTGCCAGGCTGCTTGCACTGGTGTAATCGCGGGATGCCGCAACGGCGAACTCTGCTTTAAGTTCTGGACTGACTGCGACCTGAATGGTTGTGGTTTTCTTGTTTTCTCTCATATGTAAATACTAACACTAAGTTCTACTAATAAATGCTTATTCGATAGACTGAATGGGTGACATTGAGAAACCCCGTCACTCTGGCTTGAATGACGGGGCTTCGTTGAACTTTGGCTATTATTCACTTTAGGGGTCGGTTCTCCCCCCTAAGGGGTGGGAGGTGAACTGAATAAGTGAATAATTCAGTTGAACTGAATAAGCCCTGGTCAGTGGGCTGTCCAAACTGAACTTTTGTTCACTTCGAACTGAATAACTGAACTTTTGTTCACTTCGAACGGACCAACTGAATAATTTAGTTGTACAACCTGTCGGCGGGACGATCGTCATGAGCCCGGTAGCGCGTGTCCCCTGCGATGTCTTTGTCTTTCCAGATGCGCTCTGAGTCAATCAGCTCATGCCATACCGGATTGAAAGAGCTTGGGCTGGCTAGTCCCCTGTAGCCGATGGAGTCGCAGTGCGTCTTAACCAGGCTGTGACCAACAGTCATCGTCTTAACGCCTCCTGAGTCGCGCAGTACGGCCAGTACAATGTCAGCCTTAGAGATTGAGGGTAGAGGCTCAATGACGGTCTTGTTAGGGCCGTAGAGGCTGATCTCTGCGAGCACTAGTGAGGTGACCTTGTCGCCGTCCTCATCAAGCCGTGGCGCACCGGTGCTGTCTACGAGGTCAACAACTCGTACAGAAGTCTTGATCTCGCGTTCTTCACCGTCCTTCTGCTTATCGGCACGGATGGTGACGTTCATCTTTGTTGACTCGCCGTCACCCCTCTCAACGGCTAGCTCAGTTGTCAGCGCTCCCTTGACACCTACAGCTCCACGGCCGTCATTACCAGCCTTAGCCCGGTGGTGGATGAGCACTCCGCAGCAACCGGACTCAGTACGCATCTGTTCTAGGTAGTCCACGAAGACACCCATATCAGTGTTGGAGTTTTCTTCACGGCCGACAGATACCCGCGCCTGAGTGTCTAGAACAATGAGCGCCGGTCGGTACTTAGCTACGAGCGCAATGAACGGCGCCCACTCATTGGGATCACCAACCTGTACCGGCTTAGGCAGAATCATCAACTGACTCTTCGGGATGCGAGCACCGTTGTTGAACTCCTGCTCCCACGCTCTTACCCGCTGCTGAAAGCCTGAGATGCCCTCAGCGACGATGTAGAGCACTAGCCCCTGGTCTACCCGGTTGCCTCTCCATGTCCGTCCTAGAGCTACGTGACAAGCCATATCGAGAATGACAAATGTCTTGTAGTGCCCTGAGTGGCCGTGGATTCGGGCTAGGGAGTCTTTGTAAAGCCAGTTCTTAATGAGCGGGATGCGCGGTGGTAGGTCATCCAGGTCAGCCGATGAGAGAAGCTGAGCTTCTAGTTTTGCTAGTGCGGATTCACTGACCGAAGCGACGTCAATTGTTCGAGTCTTAGGCTTCATGAATTCATCACGACGCGCTCTTGCGTCTGCCATTGACATGACTACTGAGTTGGGCTCTGTTGAGGGCTGAGATGGCCCTAGAGACGGTAGATCAGACACGGTGGTCTCCTAGTGAGGGTAGTCGTTTCGGAGCGTGCACAACGTGCTCTGAGGGGTCGTAATCAAGTGCTGCGTTCAATGCCCATAGTTCGTTTCGCTCAGCTTCGGACTCTCGTCCACCACCGGTAGCAGCATCGAACCAGGCGCGTAGAGACTCAGTCGCCATCTCAGCGGAGTAGCAACCAGCCATGACATCCCGGTACGCCCAGCAGAGCGCCTTTAGGTGGATGTCGTGTCGTGCTTCACCAGCGGCCTGTAGTACCTCCACCTGATCGAGCACGACGTTAAAGAGGTGCGGGTGTGTGCCCCCTTCAAAAGTCTCGATGAACTCGCGTAGCTCTGCGCCTCCATAGCTGTAGGGGCTCTTGTCAGATGCGTCAGGTAGGAGGTCAGCGATAGACGCTGGAAGTACGGGTACTGCTCCTGTGCTCTCCCAGCGGTATAGACCGTTGTCCCAGCTATCCTCGTGCTTAGTCGGTGAGACGATGATGACGCCGTTCTCACCGCGAACGTCACCCCATCCACCAGCCAGCATCCCTAGTGAGTTGCCGATATTGCGACCGGCAGGCTGAGTGAAGATGTAGTGACCCTTACGAGGAATGTTCGTCCGGCTGCTCTGCCACGGTGGTGTAGTGACGAACAACGGGCCATATAGCGGGTGGTCCTCAGTGACCTTGTCCGGGTGGTCAACGTCGATAACCACAGCTCCTGAGCGGCCACAGTGCAGCGCGATACCGCGCGGGCCGTTGAAGTAGTGGAACCAATCGGCGATGACGGCAGGGTCGCGGGATGACTTAGTTTCCCAGCCTCCACCGAGTACAGAGCCAGGGTGCTTAGTCGACTGCTTGACTGGGATGATGAACCAACCCGCTTCTGCGTACGCAAGCGCTGCATCAAGCATTGGAGTTTCTGGTGTAACTAGCGGGATGCGTAGTTCGTTATCTGATACCATTGACTTGTCCATGAGAGTAGTAGTAGCCCCTGGGAGTGATGCCCCGGGGGTTTCCTTATTTAGCGGTGCAAGTGTCCCGAGTGCCATTACTCGCACCCCATGCCCTGAGGAATCTTGTAGTTGAACGGCTTAGCAAGAGAGTTAGCGTCGAATAGCTGTTCTAGCGGAACACCCAGGATCTCAGGAAGCTTCTCCCGAGTGATCTCGCATGGGTGAGTTCGTCCCTCTAGCGTCCTCTGTAGCCGTAGGTACGGGATTCCCATAGCCTTAGCTGTACGGGTAACTTTGCGCTTCTGATCCTTCATGATCTGTCGTGCTGGCTGGTCTTCCCAACTTAGTGTCATTTTGTTCTCCTTGTGTTTTTGGGTATGAAAAGAGAATAGCATAATATATCGATTCATTGCGGCTACTTGTCACCATTACCTGAGATGTTTCTCAGCAAACACAAAACACCCCGAACAACTGTTCCGCACAGTCATTCGGGGGTTCTGTTCCTATTGTGTCACATCTGTGTCAGTACTTGTCGCTGATGCGGTGTCGTTTGTGCGCTTCCTGTGCTCTCGTGACGGCCGCTGAGGCTGCATACCTGTCAACCATCTGACGCGACCTCCAACCCGCGAGACGTAGAAGGTCTGTCTCGTTCCCACCTGCGGAAAGCCAGTCATGGGCGAACTGGTGACGGAACCTGTGCGGGTGAACGCCTGTTACACCGGCTTGTGCGCCCCGTCGCGTCAACATCTGCCGCACACCGGAGTCAGTTACACAGCCCTTCGGCCCGACCCACAAGAAGCTGTTACACGCCTGGTTGTGTGTCGCACGAACTCTGATGTAACGGCGCAGTGCTTCAGCCGGGCGATCACCGAACACAACTGTTCTGTCACGCCGTCCCTTCCCTGTTACAAGGATTGTGCGACTCGTGAAATCGATGTCACAAAGCTGAATGCCGACCAGTTCTGTAACACGAATCCCTGTGTCAAGCAGAACGCGTAACAGCGCTGTGTCACGCAGAGCCTCGAACGTCCGGCCCCGACACACGTGTAACAGCCGCCCAACTTCCTCAGCGGTCAGCAGCGGTACGGGCTGCTCAGGTACGTGCGGCGGACGCATCTTGATGAACGGGCTGATCTCGATGACCTCTTCGTCAACCAGGAACCTGAAGAGCTGTTGCAGCGTCCGGTAGACCTTGGCGACGTAGGCGGGGGAGTAGGGCTTGCTAGCCGTTGAGAGGTGCGCCAGGTAGCTCTGTACATCTCGCCTGGTCAGCCCTGAGCGCTCACCACACCAAGCTGCGTAGGCCGTACCCACCTTCAGGTAGTCCTCAACGGTCCGTGGTGCTCGGTTGCGGATGATCAGGTTGAGCTTCCAGTCATCGAGAAGTGTTGCGTCCACAGTGGAACTCCCGGGGTTGGAGAGACCCGAGGATTGCAAGCTACGAGAGCACTGCTCCACGGGAGTTTTCCCAGCTCAGGGGGCAACTCGTGGCGCAGGTACAGGCAAGTGCTTTTAATCCGCGGGTTCGGGGTTCGATCCCCCGGGGGCCCACCCTCCATCCTGGTCGGCACGTCGACCCCGGCCGACGTTCGAGATCACGGCCTTCTTCGTCGTCAGGGCCGTCCGGTCCGACGATCCTTCGAGTAGGTGGGGTGCCCCGAGGCTCCCGATCGTGGACGAGTCCCGCCGCTGCTGTCGTCGTCTCGTCGTTCGAGGATGCGGGCGGGTCCGGGACTCATCGCCGGCCGTGATGTCCGGGCAGGCGCTCACGGCTGAGAGGGGCGATGACCGCGTTCCGCGGAACGCTCGAGGTTCGCGGTGCTGCAGTGCCGCCCGCCGGACCCGGTGGCCAAGCGGCCGGCGGGCTGCTTCGCTCGCGCCCGGCCGTGTACGGGGCCGACTGCCGCCACTCCGCGCTGGACGATCACGAACGTGGCCGGAGCACCAGGAGTACGTGACGGTTGCGGTGAGGTCCGCGATGAAGCTCGGAGCACCGGTGAGCACGTCGTCGTTCACCCGCACGACTAGGCCTGCTCCCGACCCGTCGCCGCGATCACCTGCGTCAGCACGGCGTGGAGGGCCTCGAGGTCGGCCAACGGCATCCCGAGCCGCTCGACGACGGCGGGCGGGATCCGCTCCGCGTCGGCCCGCAGCGCGCGCCCCGCTGGGGTCAGCGTGACCGCGAGGGTGCGCTCGTCGCCCGGCACCCGCTGCCGCTGCAGCAGGCCCGCCGCCTCCAGCCGCTTCAGCAGCGGGGAGAGCGTCCCCGGGTCCAGCGCCAGCGCCGAGGCCAGCTCGGTGCCCGAGCGCGGCGTCTTCTCCCAGAGCGCCAGCATCACCAGGTACTGCGGGTGCGTCAGGCCCATCGGTTCCAGCAGCGGGCGGTAGAGGGCCACGACGTTGCGCGCCGCGACCGACAGCGCGAAGCACACCTGGCGGTCGAGCTGGAGCAGGTCTGGCGTGGGCACCCCGCGAGCGTACACTCTTGGTGTGCCAATGATTGGGGAGCCAAACATAGCTCCGGAGCGACCAGGGCCGTTCCGCTGGATCGCCTACGCGCACGGGTCCGGACTGCCGCAGCGCCACCGGTCGTGGGTCCTGCACGACGTCACGACCCGCACCTGGGCCGTGCGGCACCTCGTCCGTACGGCGGTGCAGCTGGCGCCGGTACTGCTCGTGCTGTACCTGCTGCTCCCCGGAGAGCCGTGGGCCCGGGGTGCCGCGGTCCTGGCCGGTGCCCTGCTCGGGTTCTTCTACTCCGGCGCGTACCTCTACGAGTCCGCCGAGCACCGGGCGATCAAGGCCGGCTACCCGCGTGGCCGCGCCGGGGAGGTCCGGGGTGCGGCGCGCGGCGACGACGCCGCCCGGGCGCAGCGGTACCGGCAGAGGTGGCGCACCTGAGTCTCGGCGGCCCGCGGGGCACCGGTCCTCGTCGTGTTCAGCCGCAGGGCGAGGTCGGCGTGCAGGCCGTCGATGTCCATCGCGCTGCGCAGCCGGGGCGGGCGCGGCCGGCGATGCGCTCGCGCAGGTCGGGCCGGTTGCGGGGTCCGGTCAGCGCGGCCCGGGCCGACAGCACGCCCGGGTAGGACTCGACCGTCGGCGGCGAAGGCGTCGGCGGCGTCGTCGGAGTCGATGGTGGTGCCCCGGTCCACACGACCCCGTCCGCGATGTCGAGGTCCCCGCGCAGCTCGGGTTCCCGCGGCAGGCGGTGGCGCCCGACCGGGGCCGACGCGGAACGCCTGCCCGCGAGCCGGAACGCGGACGGGCGGAAGATTCCCCGAAACAGGTGCGCTGAGGATGTCGAGACCGACCCGGCGGCTCCGTCCCAGGGGCACGAGCGGCCACCGGGGCCGCACCACGACAGGGAGAACACCATGGCGAAGTACCTGCTCCTCAAGCACTACCGCGGCGCCCCCACCCCGCCCAACGACGTCCCGATGGACCGGTGGACCCCGCAGGAGGTCGAGGACCACATCACGTACATGAACGATTTCGCCGCCCGGCTCGAGGGGACCGGTGAGTACGTCGACAGCCAGGCGCTCTCGCCCGAGGGCACGTTCGTCCGCTCCGACGGCGAGGGCCGCCCACCGGTCACCGACGGGCCGTTCGCCGAGACCAAGGACCTGATCGCCGGCTGGATGATCATCGACGTCGAGGACTACGACCGGGCCCTGGTCCTCGCCGGCGAACTGTCCGCCGCCCCCGGGGCCGGTGGTGAGCCGATCCACGAGTGGCTCGAGCTGCGCCCGTTCATGGGGTCGGCCCCGACCGTCACCGAGTGACCGTGCTGGACGAACCGCTGCTGCGGGAGCTGACCCCCGCGGTGATCGGCGTCCTCGTCCGTCGCGGGGTCGACTTCGCGACGGCCGAGGACGCCGTGCAGGACGCGCTCCTGCAGGCCGCGCTGACGTGGCCGGACGGGCAGCCGGCCGACCCCAAGGGCTGGCTCGTCACGGTGGCGTGGCGGAAGTTCCTCGACGTCCGCCGCTCCGAGGTCTCGCGTCGGACGAGGGAGCAGCGGGTCGAGGACGAGCCCCCGCCCGGACCGGCCGGGTCCGCCGACGACACGTTGGCGCTGTTCTTCCTCTGCGCCCACCCGTCGTTGACGGCGGCGTCCGCCGTGGCCCTCACACTGCGCGCGGTCGGTGGCCTGACGACCCGGCAGATCGCCGCCGCGTACCTCGTGCCGGAGGCGACGATGGCGCAGCGGATCAGCCGGGCCAAGCGCACGGTCGGCGACGTGCGGTTCGACCGGCCGGGCGACCCGGCGACCGTCCGACGGGTGCTCTACCTCGTCTTCAACGAGGGCTACACCGGCGACGTCGACCTGGCGGCCGAGGCGATCCGGCTCACCCGGCAGTTGGCGCGGACGGCGGGTGACGAGGAGACCGCGGGGCTGCTGGCGCTGATGCTGCTGCACCACGCCCGGCGTCCCGCCCGGACCGCGGCCGACGGCAGCCTCGTCCCGTTGACCGAGCAGGACCGATCTCGGTGGGACACCGCACTCATCGCCGAGGGCGTGGCGATCCTGCAGGCGGCGCTGGGCCGCGACCGGCTCGGGGAGTTCCAGGCCCAGGCCGCGATCGCCGCGCTGCACGCCGACGCGCCGCGTGCGGAGGAGACCGACTGGCCGCAGATCGTCGGCTGGTACGACGAACTGCTGCGGCTCAACGGGAGCCCGGTCGTGGCGCTCAACCGGGCCGTGGCGGTCGGCGAGGCCGACGGCGCGGCGGCCGGGCTCGCCGCTCTGGCCGCGGTGGACCCGGCGGTGCCCCGCCACACCGCCGCGTCGGCCCATCTCCACGAGAAGGCGGGCGACCTGTCCGCCGCGGCACGGCTGTACGCGGACGCGGCCCGGTCCGCGTCGACCCTCGCCGAGCGCCACCACCTCACCCGGCAGGCGGCCCGGATCAGCCAGGCGCTGCGCGGCTGAGCCGGTCCGGGGCCGAGCGATGGGATCGATCGCTGGGGTCAGCCGGAGGTCGTCGGGTCCGTCGAGATGATGCCGGGCTCGGGCGCGTCGTTCACATCCCCGGTGTTGACGCGGCCCCCTTCCGGCCAGGCCACTCGCTCGGTCGCATGCTGAGACGCCTTCCGTCGGGCCGCGTTGGCGTGCCTGCGGACGGCGCGGGCGTGGGCGCGGTCGAGGAGGCCGCGGACGTCGGGCCAGGTCGTGTCCGGGTTGAGCACGCACGCCCAGTGCCGGCCGCCGTAGGTCGGGTGGGGGAGCAGGACGTCCGGTGCGGTGAGGTCGTGCTGACCGTCGTCGGGGAAGCGTCGGGCGAACTCGTCCTTCGTCAGCCCCACGTTGAGGCGGAACACGCCGGGTCGGTCGAGGTCGGACCCGTCGTCGTAGGCGTTCGAGGTGACGATCGTGGCCCACGGCATCTTGCGCGCGTCGGGCAGGTCGCGGTCGGGATCGTGCACGAAGAACAGGTCGCCGTTCGCCTCGAGGACGTCCGTCCCGGGCAGGGTGTCGACGATGTGGCGCCGGATCGCTGCGAAGTCCATGGCCGGGAACGGTAGGGCCGGGGACCCGGATCCTGCGGCCATTGATGTGATGTAGATCACTTCTGGTCGGTGTCGATCCGGCCGTCGTCCCTCGTGTGGGCGGCATGACCATCGATACGCACGTCCTGCTCGCCGACCTCGTGATCGGTGAGTCCCCCCGCTGGCACGACGGCCGCCTGTGGTTCTGCCACTGGGGCGCCGACGAGATCGTGGCCGTCGACGCCGACGGGAAGGCGGAGGTCCTCCTCGCCGACCACGACCTCGGCCCCCATTCCATCGACTGGCTCCCCGACGGCCGGATGCTGCTCGTCGCGAAGGGCCGCCCCGGACTCCTGCTGCGTCGGGAACCGGACGGGTCGTTCGTGACCCACGCCGACCTGCGAGGGCTCGCGGCGGGCTGGAACGAGCTCGTCGTCGACGGGCGGGGCAACGTCTACGTCAACGGCTCCGACTTCGACCTCATCGGCTTCTTCGCCGGTACCGCGGAGTTCGTCCCGGGCGTGATCGCGTTGGTCACCCCGGACGGCGAGGTGCGGCAGGTGGCCGACGGAATCCGGTTCGGCAACGGGATGGCGGTGACGCCCGACGGGCGCACGCTGATCCTCGCCGACTCCTTCGCCAACGCGCTGGTGGCCTTCGACATCGAGGCCGGCGGTGGCCTGACCGGCCGGCGTGTCTGGGCCGCGGACCTGACGCCCGACGGGATCTGCATCGACGCCGACGGCGCCGTCTGGACCTCGTCCGCCTCGTTCGGGCGAGGTGAGGACGACAAGGACGCCGTGCGGGTGGCGCAGGGCGGGGAGATCCTCGACCGGATCCCGCTGGACCGCAGCGCGTTCGCCCTCATGCTCGGCGGCGACGACGGGCGCACGCTGTTCGTCATGGAGGCGGTCTGGGACCACCTCGACCCGTGGGGCGGCCCGCGCACCGGTCAGGTCCGCACCGCGCGGGCGCCGTCGGCGGGGGCCGGCTGGCCGGCGCGATGAGTTCGCGTCGCGGCGACCGTCAGGGGGAACACGGGCCGTCCGACGCCGATTCCTCCCGGTTCCCCGACGACCTGCCGATGTTCCGCGCCACGCCGACGTCGGTGTTCCCGACGGCCGCGCTCGGCACCGACCCGCGGGTCGTCGCGGCCGACATCCCCGCCGGGGTCGAGGTCACCGCCCGGGCACCCGCCCGGATGTACGCGGGCTGGCTGGGTGAGGTCGACGGCGCCCGGCTCGTGTCGGCGGACCGCGGCATCGCCGTCGCGAAGGACGTGCTCGGCATGGACCTCGCCACGGTCGAGCGGATCGTCCGCCCGATCCTCGCGATCAGGTGGCCGGCACCCGGAGCGCGAGGGCGACGACGTCGTCGGGGGAGTCGGCCGCGAGCCTGTCGATGGCGAGGTCGACGAGGTCCTGGCACGGCAGGTGCCGGTGCTCGTCGAGCAGGGCGGTGAGCCGGTCGATCCCGACGTCGATGTCCTCGTCGCGGCTCTCGATGAGCCCGTCGGAGTAGAGGAACAGGGTGGTTCCCGGCGCGAGAACGGCGTCGTGGTCGCGGCGGGGGAGGTGCGCGAGCGGGGCGACGCCGAACAGGTGGTCGTGCTCGTCGAGGAGTCGCGCGGGCGCGTCCGGGGCCAGGACGACGGGCGGGGGATGCCCGGCGTTGGTCCAGGTGACCGACCACGTGCCCGCGGGTCCGCCCCGCAGGTAGGCGAGCACCGCCGTGCCCATCGCGGTGACGCCCAGCCCCGCACCCGCGGTCTCCAGTGCGGACAGCGCGCGTGACGGTGCCGCGGTGGCGTGGTCGAAGCAGGCCTGGCGCAGCATCGGCCGGACCTGGCCCATCGCGATCGCGGCCTGCAGGTTGTGGCCCGCGATGTCGCCGACGGACACCGCGACCAGCGACGGGTCGGCGGCCGGGAGCACCGCGTCGTACCAGTCGCCCCCGACGTGCTCGCGGGAGTCGGCCGGCCGGTAGCGGGCGGCCATGCGCAGACCCGGGACGGTGGGCAGCGGGGCCAGCATGGCCTGCTGCATCTGCTGGGCGACGCCGATCCGGTGCTGCAGCAGCTCCGCGCGGTGCAGCGCCTGGGCGGCGAACCCGGCGACGGTCGTGAGCGTCAGCAGCTCGACGGGGTCGAAGCGCTGCGGCTCGTCCCAGCCCAGCAGCAGGGCCCCGATCACGCCGGTGTCACCGGTGAGCGGGGCCGCGACGACGGAGTGCAGCCCGCGGTCGCGCAGCCACTGCTGCGCACTCGGCGGGTACTCCGCGTCGAACGCGGCGCGGTCTCCGTGGTGGACCATCCGCGCCTGTTGCACCGCTGCGGCCGAAGGCAGCACCGCCGAGACCGGGTACTGCGTCCACGTCCCGTCGGCGTCTCGCCCGGACTCGGCGAGAGGGCCGGTGTCGTCGTAGCGACGCAACCTACCGTCGGGCTGCAGCAGCGAGATGCCCACGTAGACGGGTGGCTGCCGGCCCGCGGCGAGCTCGACGATCCGGTCGCGGACATCGGCGACGGTGGCGGTGCGGGTGAACGCCTGCGAGACCTCGAGCAGTGACTGGCTCTGCTCGAACGACGTCCGCAGGGTGCTCTCCAGCGCGTCGCGGCGGGTGCGCTCCTGGTCGGCGTCGTAGCGCGCCAGGCGCAGGCGCAGCTCGACCGAGCAGCCCCACGCGAGGTCGCGCAGCGCGTCGATCTGCGACGGGGTCCACGGACGCGGGCGGGTGTCGATCGCGCACAGGGACCCCAGAACACGGCCCTCCGCATCGGCCAACGGCATGCCCGCGTACGCCATGACGCCCAGGTCCGGGATCGCGAGGTTGTCGCGGACCAGCGGGTGCTCGGGCGCGTTCTCGATGATCAGCGGCTCGGCCGTGATCACGACGTGCTGGCAGAACGAGTGGCTGAGTGGGGTCGCGCGGCGTGAGGCCCACGGCTCGGGGAGCCCGACGAGGCCGGGGAACACCTGCTGTCCGGGCTGCACGAGCGTGACGAGCGCGACCGGGACGTCGAGCCAGCGCTGCACGCGGCGGGCGACGCGTTCCATCTCCGGGTCGGAGTCCGATGCGAGGCCGGACTGCGCCAGGGCGAGCAGGCGACCCGGGTCGCAGAGCACCTCGGGCGCGGTCGGCGGTCGCGGGTCGGGCAGCGCGACGTCGATCCCGATCCGTTCCACCCCGCCTCCGACGTCGTCCCCGGAAGTCTGGCACACCTCGGCCGATGATTCCGGGCCGCGGAACGCGTCACTGCGGTGACCGCCGGCTCCTCGACCGGTTCGCCGTCGGCGACCTCGCCGCGGTCGCCGCGCCGGGTGACGCCGTGCCGGAGGAGCGCGCGGGCCGCGGCGGGTACGAGCCGTCGTCTGCGGCGTGCGCGCCGCCGTCGACGCCGGGGTGTGATGACCGCTCACGGGTGGTCGCCGGTCGTGCCGTCGAGCAGTTCGCGCATCACGTCGGCGTGCCCGGCATGCGGGCCGGCACCTCGAGCATGTGGATCAGTACCCAGCGCAGGGTGACGGTCTGGCCCGACCACGCCGTGCCCGTCTGCTCCGGGTCCAGCTCGTCGAGCACGGCGTCGACACGCACGCGGGTCTCCGCGTAGGCGTCGAGGAGCTGCGCGGTCGACTCGCGCGGCTCGGGCGGCCAGTCGGCGTCGGGATCGGCCGGGTCGAACGGCGCGGCGAGGACAGGTCGGCCGAACGTGTCGCTGAACCAGCCGTCCTCGACGAAGGTGAGGTGCTTGAGCAGGCCCAGCAGGCTCATACCGGACGGTGTGACCCGCTGCCGGAGCTGCTCGACGGTGAGGCCGTCGAGCTCTCACCCGACGTCGCGGTGACGGTCCGGCGCCACGTACAGGCTGGTCTTCTCGTCGGCGGTGAACGGCACGCGTCTCATGGCCCGCACGGTAGGGCGCGGGTGTAGCGCCCGGCGAGCACGCGCAGGTGCTCGACCAGCGCCGGCGGCTCGGTGACCCGAAAGTCGAGCCCGAGCATGCCGACGTAGACGGCGATCATCTCCAGGCTGTCCGCGCCGGTCACGAGGACGCACGTCGAGGCGTCGACGGCCTCCACCACCCCGACGGTCGGGTTGATCCGGGCCAGCACCTCGTCGGCGGGGGCGTGCACGGTGATCCGGGCGTGCACGTTCCAGCCGGTCGAGGCGACGTCGCGCAGCACGATCTCCGTGTAGTCGGCGGGCGGGACGGTGGGCGTGAAGCGGCGACGGGTCGCCATCCGCAGGTCGAGCCGGTCGACGCGGAACGTGCGCCAGCGGCCGTCCTCCGGGTCGCGCCCGACGAGGTACCACCGCCGCACCCAGCTGACCAGCCGGTACGGCTCGACGACGAGCGGCCGGTCTTCGCCGGGGTAGTCGAACCGCAGCCACTCGGTGTCGCGGATCGCGCTCGCCACCGTCGTCAGGACGGCCGGGTCGACCGCCGGGTCCTCGACGTTGGTGTCGGTGTTGTCCGGGGCCCGGGTGGTGGCGGCGTGGACCGCGGTGACCTGGCGGCGCAGGTGGTGCGGCAGGACGTGGTCGAGCTTCGTCAGCGCGCGGGTGCTGCTCTCCTCGATGCCGGCGATCCCGGTGGCCGCCCGCAACCCGACGGCGACCGCCACGGCCTCCTCGTCGTCGAGCAGCAGCGGGGGCAGCTTGCCGCCCGGTCCGAGCCGGTAGGAGCCGGTGGACCCGCGTTCCGCGTCGACGGGGTAGCCGAGCTCGCGCAGCCGGTTGACGTCGTTGCGGATCGTCCGGGTGCTGACGCCGAGCCGCTCGGCCAGTTCGGGCCCCGACCAGCGGGGACGCACCTGCAGCAGGGCGAGGACGGCGAGCACCCGGGAGGTCGTCTCGTGCACGTCGAACATCGTCGCACCAAGCGGAACCTGGTTTTCCGCATTCGTTCCTACGGTGCTCCCATGACCGAGAACGCGGCGCCCTTCCGCATCGAGATCCCGCAGGCCGACCTGGACGACCTCGCCGACCGGCTCGCCCGAACCCGGCTGCCACAGGCCGCCCCCGGTGACGACTGGGACTACGGCGTGCCCAACCACCACCTGGCCGACACCGTGGGGTACTGGCGCACCGCGTTCGACTGGCGCGCCCAGGAGGAGCGGATGAACGCGTTCCCCCAGTACCTCACGGAGATCGACGGCCAGACCGTGCACTTCGTCCACGTGCCGTCGGCCGAGGCGGGTGCCACGCCGCTGCTGCTGGTGCACACCTACCCCGGCTCGTTCGCCGACTTCCTGGACATGATCGGCCCGCTCACCGACCCGGTGGCCCACGGCGGGAAGGCCGAGGACGCGTTCTCGGTGGTCGTGCCGTCGATCCCGGGCTTCGGGTTCAGCACCCCGCTGGTCGACCGCGGCTGGACCTCCGCCCGCACCGCCCGCGCGTTCGACACGCTGATGCGGAGCCTGGGCTACGAGAGCTACGGCGTCCACGGCAGCGACATGGGCGCGATCATCTCCCGTGAGCTCGGGCTGCTGGACCCGCCCGGGTTCCTCGGACTGCACGTCCTGCAGCTGTTCTCGTTCCCCTCCGGCGACCCGGCGGAGTTCGAGAAGCTGGAGCCGGCCGACTACGCGGGCCTGGAGCACATGCAGTGGTTCCAGTCCGTCGGCGGCTACAACGCGATGAACGCGTCCCGGCCGCAGACCGTCGCCGCCGGGCTGTCCGACTCCCCGGTCGGCCAGCTCGCCTACAGCGAACTGTTCGACTCCTTCGGCAACGGCACCAGCCTCGTCACCCGCGACCAGATCCTCACGCAGGTGTCGCTGTACTGGTTCACCAACACCTCGGCCACCGCGGCGCGCTCCTACCTGGAGGACGCCCGCAGCGGCGCCGAGCCCGCGGTCAACGCGGCCCGGACCGGGGTGGCGGTGTTCGCCGACGACTTCCAGACCATCCGCACGTTCGCCGAGCGCGACAACAGCGGGATCGTGCACTGGAGCCGGTTCGCCGAGGGCGGGCACTTCGCCGCGATGGAGCGCCCCGACGACGTGGTGGGGGACCTCCGGACGTTCTTCGCCTGATCGGGCAGTTACCCACCGCGGGCCCGCCCAGCAGGGTGGAGCACATGACACGGGTCGTGCGCTTCACCGAGCTGGGCGGGCCCGAGGTCCTGCACGTGGTCGACGTCGAACTGGGGGTGCCCGGGCCGGGGGAGGCACTGGTCGACGTGGCGGCGATCGGGCTCAACCGGGCCGAGTCGATGTTCCGGCGCGGCGAGTACATCGAGCCGACGGTGCTGCCGGCGGGGCTCGGGTACGAGGCGGCGGGCACGGTCGCGGCGGTGGGCGAGGGCGTGACGCGCTGGGTGGTGGGCGACGCGGTGAGTGTCGTGCCGGCGTTCTCGATGAACGAGTTCACGGTCTACGGAGAGCAGGCGATCGCGCCGGCCCGTGCGCTCGTGCCGCGCCCCGTGGACGAGATCACCGGCGCCGCGGTGTGGATGCCCTACCTGGTGATCTACGCGGGGCTGCTCGAACCGGGGATCCTGCGGCCCGGCGACACGGTGCTCATCACCGCGGCCACGAGCAGCGTCGGGCTCGCGGCCATCGCCGTGGCGAACCGGATCGGTGCGGTCCCGATCGCGGTCAGCCGCAGCGCCGACAAGGTCGCCGAGCTGCGCGCGGCGGGTGCGGCGCACGTGATCGTCAGCGGGGTCGAGGACCTGCGGACGGCCGCCCGCGAGATCACCGGAGGCCGGGGCCTCGATGTCGTGTTCGACGCCGTCGCCGGGCCCGCCGTCGCCGAGATGGCGGAGGCGATGAAGCCGAACGGCACGATCGTCATCCACGGCCGGCTCTCCGGGCAGCCGACGCTCTACCCCACGCACACCCTGCCGGACCTGGTCATGCGCAGCTTCACGCTGTTCGCGATGACCAAGGACGAGGAACGGCTGCGGCGCGCGGCGGCTTTCGTCTCCGCGGGGCTGCGCGGCGGTGATTTCGTCCCTCAGGTCGACCGCGTGTTCGCGGGCCTGGACCAGGTCGTCGAGGCCCACCGGCACCTGGAGTCCAACCGGCAGTTCGGGAAGATCGTCCTCACCCCGTGAGCAGGGCGGCGTAGCGGTCGAGGTCGACGTTGCCGCCGCTGACGATCACCCCTACCCGCTGCCCCCGGAACGACGGGGCGAGGCGGCGCAGCGCCGCGAACGCCAGGCAGCCGGTCGGCTCGACGACGATCTTGAGCGTGCCCGCGAACACCCGCATCGCGTCGACGAGCTCGGCGTCGGACACGGTGTGGATGTCTTCGACGTCGCGACGGATGATCGGGAACGTCAGCGCGCCGAGAGCTTGGGTCTGCGCGCCGTCGGCGATCGTGTCGGGCGTCGGGATGTGCACGATCTCGCCCGTTCGGAACGAGCGCTGCCCGTCGTCACCCGCCTCGGGCTCGACGCCGTACAGCCGGCAGCCGGGGGACAGGGCACCCGCCGCGAGGGCCGACCCGGCCAGCAGGCCGCCCCCGCCGAGGCAGACGAGCAGCGCGTCCAGCTCGCCGACGTCGGAGAACAGCTCGAGCGCGGCCGTGCCCTGCCCGGCGATGACGTCGGGGTGGTCGTAGGGCGGCACCAGCGTCAGCCCGCGCTCGGCGGCGAGGGCGGCGCCGATCGCCTCGCGGTCCTCGGTGACGCGGTCGTAGCGCACGACCTCCGCGCCGTAACCCAGCGTGGCGGCCACCTTGGTGGCGGGCGCGTCGTGCGGCATCACGATCGTCGCGGGGATGCCGAGGAGGCGCGCGGAGAGCGCGATCGCCTGGGCGTGGTTGCCCGAGGAGTACGCCACGACCCCCGACCGGCGCGCGTCGTCATCGAATCGTGACAGAGCGTTGAACGCGCCGCGGAACTTGAACGCCCCCATCCGCTGGAAGTTCTCGCACTTGAAGAACACCGAGGTGGAGAGGGTCTCGTCGACCCGGGACGAGGTGAGCACAGGGGTCCGGTGGGCGTGGCCCCGGAGCCGTTCGGTGGCTGCGCGGACGTCGTCGACGGTGGGGAGCGGGGTCATCGGACGATTCTCATCGAATTGCCCGTCACTCGTCCGATACCCCCTCGTTGGGGTGATCGTGCCGATCTCTCAGTGCGTCCGGGCGACGACGGAACGTGTCGGGGTCCCTCGTTCGCGTGACGCGGTGCCCGCTATGTTCCGTTCGTCGCACTCGTTGAGGGCAGTCCTTCACTCTTCTGCGACATCGTCCCCGTTCGCACTGCCCCGGTTGGGTGGGTCATGACTCGGCACTCTCTCCCCGTCCGCACGGACCGTCCGCGCTCGTCGTCGCGGCCGTCGTACCTCCCCTGGGTGATCGGGGGCATCGCGTTGGTGCTCGTCGTGATCCTCGGCTTCACCTTCCTCGGCAGCGGGCCCGCGTCCACCGCCGGATCCGACCAGCCCGCGACCGTCGTCGACGTCTCGTCCCTGCCGCTCGCCGACACCTACGGCGTCGTCCAGGGCGCACCGGTCGACCCGGCCGCCGGCGTCCCCACCGACGGGATCGTCGTGCACCCCGAGCGGCAGACTCCGGTCCACGACGCGCCCGAGGGCACCCCGATCGCCCGGGTCGAGCCGACGCAGTTCGGCGACGTCTGGTTCCCGGTGATCGCCGAGCAGGGCGGCTGGGTGCAGATCCTGTTGCCCTCCAAGCCCTTCGGCTCCACCGGCTGGGTCCGCAGCGCCGACATGGAGCGTGCGACCACGCCGTTCCGCGTCGAGGTGCACCTGGGCTCGCTGACGATGCAGCTGTTGCGCGAGGAGCGCGTGGTCGGGGAGTGGGAGATCGGCATCGGAGCCCCCGACACCCCGACACCCGTCGGCCGCACCTTCGTCCTCGGTGCGTTCACCGATCCGGCCCAGGACTTCTCGCCGGTGATCCTCCCGCTCGGGGCGCACAGCCCGACGCTCGACACCTTCGGTGGCGGTCCGGGGACCGTCGCGATCCACACGTGGCCCACGGCGGACGGGTTCGGTACCGCTGCCAGCAACGGCTGCATCCGCGTCCCGCAGGACGCGCTCGATGAACTCGTCGAGGTGCCGCTCGGCACGCTCGTCATGATCGATCAGAACTGAAGGGGATCACGTACGTGAGGAACAAGAAGATCGTCGGTGCCGGCGCCACCGTGGCCGTGACGGCCGCTCTGCTGCTGGGGGCCTCTCCGGCGTTCGCCGACGAGGAGTCGTTCAACGACTCCGCGTACGCGATCTCGGCCTCCGGGCTGCTGGACATCGCCCCGCTCCCCGAGGGCGTCGAGTCCGTCGACGGTGAGTACGTCAGCAAGGAGGTGCTCGGCCTGGGTGAGCGCACCCCCGACGACGCCGCCGGCATCTTCGTGGGCGTGCTGAACGCCTCGGCCGAGGCCGGACGCTCCGACACCAGCGTCGCCCGCGTCGAGCTGCTGAACATCCTGCGCGCGGACGTCATCCGCACCCACTGCGAGGACGCCGACCCCGACGAGTCCGGGCTGCAGATCGTCAACGGCACCCTGCTCGGCCAGCCGCTCCCCGAGACCGCGGTCCCCGGCACGGAGATCAACCTCTCCCCGCTGGCGACCGTCACCCTCAACGACCAGACGCGCAACGCCGACGGCTCGCTGACGGTGACCGGCATCGAGCTGAAGGTCCTCCCGGGCCGCGGCGACGGCGTCAACGAGACCCTCGACTCCGAGGACCGCGCGTCGCTGCCGGTGCTGGGCGACCTGCTCGGCGTCGAGCTGCCGACGACCCTGGCCACCGAGCAGGACGTCCTCACCCAGCTGACCGACGCGCTGGGCGGCGACCTGGACGGCGCGCTGCAGACCGTCACCATCGGCTCCGCCACCTGCACCGACCGCACCGGTGACGACGGCGACGACGGCGACAACGGCGACGGCAAGGACGACGACTACTCCGACGGCGACGACAACGGCTCGGGCGACGGCGACGACGACGCCGACGCCACCGACGAGGCGCCCGGTGTGGCCCCGTCGCCGACCGTCGTGCAGGCCAGCCTCCCGGTGACCGGCTGATCGATCTCCCCCGGTCCGGTATGGATCGGAGCTCTCCGGCGTTGCCCCCAGTCGTGGACCGACTGGGGGCAACGCCCGTTTCCGCACCGTCCGACCGCACCTGGTTGGTGGCGCTCGCCGCGGCACTGTGGGGTACCGACGCGCTGCTGCGCCAACCGCTGGCCGGCGCGCTCCCGGCGTCGACGATCGTGTTCTGGGAGCACCTGATCATCGTCGTGGTGCTGACGCCGTTCCTGCCCGCCGCGTACCGGGCGTTCCGCGGGGCGTCGGGGCGGGAGCGCGCGTCGCTCGTCGTCATCGGGGCGGGGGCGTCTGCCGTCGCGACCGCGCTGTTCACGCAGGCATTCCGCTACGGCGACCCGGTCACGCCCGTGGTCCTGCAGAAGCTGCAGCCGCTGATCGCGGTCGCCGTCGCCGCGGCGCTCATCGGGGAGCGGGTGCGCGGCCGGTACTGGCTGTTCGCGGTGCCCGCACTCGGCGGGGCCTGGCTGATGGCGTTCCGCGACCCGCTCTCCGCGGCCCCGCAGGCCGTCACCGCGGCCCTGCTCGCCGTCGGGGCGGCGGCGCTGTGGGCCGTCGGCACGGTGCTCGGGCGGCTGGTCAGCGTCCGGATCTCCAGCCGCGACGTCACGGTGCTGCGGTTCGCGATCGGCCTCCCCGCGAGTGCGGTCGTGCTGGGTCTGACCGGCGGCCCGATCGTCGTCACGCCCGCGCAGCTGGGGCCGCTGGCCCTGCTCGCCCTGATCCCCGGCCTGCTCGGGCTCACGCTGTACTACGTCGGCCTGCGCTCCACCCCCGCCGCCCGCGCCACGCTCGCGGAGATGGCGTTCCCGGTGACGGCCGCCCTGATCGGCGTCACGCTGCTCGGTACGGAGCTCGTGCCGACGCAGTGGCTGGGCCTGGCGATCATCGTCGGCTCGGTGACGGCGCTCGGGTTGCGGGAGCGGGGGGAGCGGCCGGTGGTGGGCGCTGCAACCGGGACGTAACGGGCGCGGTCGGCGCGACGATCAGGTAGCGCCCCCAGCACCCCCCGTATCGGAGTACCCGTGAACCGGCTGTCCCGTCGTGCCATCGTCGTCGTGTCCTGTGCCGTGGTCGGGGTGATCGCGGCCGGGACGCTGACGGCCGCCTATGCCGCCGGCTCGAACCGCGGCGGCGACGCCCTCCACGGCTGCGTCAGCACGAGGACCGGCATGCTCCGCGTCGTCGACCCGCAGCGCGGCGGGCGGTGCGTCGCGCGGGGTCCGTTCCAGGAGTACGCGATCACCCTGAGCCAGGCGGCCGGCCTGCCCGGGCCGGTGGGTCCGCGGGGACCGCGCGGCCCGGCGGGGGACGGGATCGAGAGCCTCGATGCGCTGGAGGGGCGGCCCTGCAACGTCGACAGCGAGGACGAGGGGGAGGTGGTGATCCGGATCCTGCCGCCGGAGCAGGGGTCGGTCGTGCAGATGGTGTGCGAGACGGATGAAACGGTCACGTACTCGCCGCCCCCGCCGATCGCGGCGTCGCCCACCACGACGCGGCCACCCGTCACCACGACTCGGCCGCCGATCGACGAGGGCACCCCGGACCCGACCACGACATCTCCGCCCACGTCATCTCAGCCCACGACCACCACCGTGCCGACCCGGACGACGTCCTCGTAGGACCCGCCGATGCGTGGCCGGACCGCTCAGAGCCCGCCGGTGCGGAACTCGTCGATCTCCCGGCGCTCGCGCTTGGTCGGGCGGCCGGCGCCGCGGTCGCGGCGGGCCACCGGGATCGCCATCTCCGGCGGGGGAGCGGGGGTGTGGTCGAGGTAGCAGGTGGCGGCGTCGGCGGCCCCGACGCGGCGCGGGAGGATCCGCACCACCTCGACCACGCGCGTGACGTCGTTGACGCGCGCCCGCACCTCGTCGCCGGGGCTCACCGGGGTGGCCGGCTTCGCGGGTCGGTCGTTGACGCGCACGTGCCCTGCCCGGCAGGCCGTCGCGGCGTCCGGGCGGGTCTTTGTCAGGCGCACCGCCCACAGCCAGCGGTCCAGTCGGCTCGACTCCACGCGCCCGATGATGCCCTACGGCTCCATGATCGCCATGAACTGAGCGCGGTGGTCCTCCGGAGGACCGTGAGGCTCAGTTCGGGACGATCACCCGATTCACACTGCCCGGTGATCACCACGAGCCGTGCGCCGTCGTCCCCGCGAGGGCCGTCAGGTGCGGTCGGCGGCGATCACCGGGGGCGTGCGCGGACACGGTCGTCCCGGCAACGATCTCTGCGCACGGGTGCGTCAGCGCAGGGCGAGCGACACCGAGCCCAGCTCCCCGAAGTCGGCGCGGACCGCGTCACCCGGGCCGATCGTCGGGGGTGTGGTCGTCGTGCCGGTGGTGATGACGTCCCCGGCACGCAGGTGGTGCGCGTAGCGAGGGAGCTCCGCGGCGAGCCGGACCAGCGCCGCTCGCGGGTCACCGAGCACGGCCGCACCGGTGCCGCGGGCGGCCTCGGCCCCGTTGATCCACAGGGCTGTCCCCGCTGTGGACAGGTCGATCTCGCGCCACCCCGGCACCTCCGGCCCGAGCACGAACCGGCTCGCGCACGCGGCGTCGGCGAGCAGTTGGGCGGGCCCGACCGCGGCGAAGTCGACGTACCGCGAGTCGGGCAGCTCGACCGCGAGGTGCAGTGCCTCGACGGCGGCGAGCACGTCGTCGCCGGGGTGCACGTCGGCACCCAGGCGGAACGCGAACTCCGCCTCCGCCACGCGCATGTGCAGGTCGTGCGACGGCAGGACGTCACCGGGCTCGTACCGGAACCGGGTGAACAGCGGCCCGGGCAGCGGGCCGGACACGCGGACGTGCGCCTGCCCGGCCGCCGACGTCGCCGCGATCTTCCAGCCGTAGGACTCCCCGACGAGCTCGCGCAGCGCGTCCTGCACCGCCATCCCCGCGGCCTCGTCGACGGGCGGCTCGGGCAGCGCCGCCATGCGCTCCCCGCTGCGCCACGCCGCCCAGAGGGTCTCGGCGGACCGCAGCGCGTCAGCCACGGCCGGCCCGCACGGCGTCGACGACGGCGGTGACGCGCGGGTCGCGGTAGAGCTCCTCCAGCGTCACCGGCAGCGGCAGTCGCCAGTTCGGGTACTCGTCGACGGTGCCGGGGAGGTTGGGCTGGCGCACCTCGCCGATCACGTCGTACGGGGAGACGAGCACGAGCCGTGACGGCGTCGATGCCAGCAGCGCGTGCATGGCGACGACGAGCTCCTCCTCGCTCGCGTCGGCGGAGGCGAAACCGTTGTCCCGCAGCAGTGCCACCAGCTCGGCGCGGTCGGCCGCCGCCTTCTTCCCCTCGGCCACCGGGTCGTCGAGCAGGCCCAGCTCGGCCCGAGCCCGCACGTGCTCTCCGCGCAGGAAGCCGGTGGCGGTCGGCAGGTCGTGGGTGGAGATCGTGGCGACGGAGTCGTCGGGCCAGCGGTCGGGCGCGAGCAGCGGTTCGTCCGGGTCGTCGAGGTCGCGGGTGAACCACAGCACCGACGACCCCAGCATGTGCCGCTCCGCGAGCCCCGCGGTGACCTCCGGCTCGACCGTCCCGAGGTCCTCGCCGATCACCAGCGCCCCCGCCAGGTGTGCCTCCAGCGTGAGGACCGCGAGCATGACCTCGGCGTCGTAGTGGACGTACGTGCCGCGGTCGGCCGAGGAGCCCGGCGGCACCCACCACAGCCGCCAGAGCCCTGCGACGTGGTCGATGCGCAGCCCGTCGGCCTGGCGCAGCAGCGCGCGGAGCAGGTCGCGGTAGGCGGCGTAACCGGTCGCGTCGAGGCGGTCGGGGCGCCACGGCGGCAGACCCCAGTCCTGGCCCTGCTGGCTGAACGCGTCCGGCGGCGCGCCCACCCGGACACCGAGCGCGAGCACGTCCTGCAGCGCCCAGCCGTCGGCGCCCTCCGGGTCGCAGCCGACGGCGAGGTCGTGGATGACGCGGACGCCCGCCTCGCGCGCGGTGTCGCGGACGGCCCGGAGCTGCTGCTGGACCTGCACCTGCACCCACGCGTGGAACGCGGTGCGCGGCCCGTCCTCGACGACGGGCCGTCGCAGCCGCTCGGGCCAACGGCTCCACCGGCCGCCGTGGCGTTCGGCGAGTGCACAGAAGGTGGCGAACTCGGCCAGGTCGGGCTCGACGTCGGGGGACGGGCGGCCCTCGGCGCGCCACAGCAGTTCCAGTGCGGACCGCTTCGCCGCCCACACCCGGTCGTGCCCGATCCGCTCGCCCGGCGCCGGCGTCAGTGCGTCGACCTCCGTGCGGGTGGCGGCGTCGGCTCTGGCGTAGGCGTCGAGGTCGGTGATGCGCAGCGCGAGCGGCGTCCCGAACCGGCGGCTCGACGGCGTGTACGGCGACGGCTGCACCGGGGGTACCGGCGTGAACGCGTGCAGCGGGTTGAGCAGCACGGCGTTCGCGCCGTGTTCGCGCCCGGTCCAGGCGGTGAAGGAGCGCAGGTCGCCGAGGTCGCCGATGCCCCACGAGCCCGCCGAGTGCAGCGCGTAGAGCTGCAGCATCCAACCCCACGCGCGCTCGGCGTCGCCGAGGGCGGGCGGGGCGACGACCACGGTGACCGTGCGGTCGTCGATCTCCAGGCTGTACCAGCCGGGGGCGAGACCGGCCGGGATCTCGGTGACGTCGCGGCGCCCGCCGTCCTCATCGACGAGCACGGCGGGGCCGGGCAGCGCGCGCGAGCGGTCGGTGCGGACGGCGATCGTTCCGGGCAGCCGGTCGGCGTCGGCCCGGGCCGTGACCAGAGCGGCGCGGCGCGCGTCGGGGGTCGAGGCGTCGACGTCGAGGAGGGCGAGGACCCGCACGACAACGTCCTCGTCGACGGTCACGGGCCGGCGGTCACCGTCGCGGTACCCGGTGGCGACGCCGTGCGCGGCGGCCAGCTCGATCAGTTCGTCGTCCACTCTGCTCCCGTTCGCCCGACACCCGCGTCACATCACGGTGCGTGATCGCAAGAATGCTAGGTTCTGCAGGTCGGACCGGCCCGGTCTGGTTCTCGGATCGACCCGCGGGGGACCGGCGATGATCACGCTTCCGGTGCTGCTGATCGCGGTGGCGGCACTGCTGCTGCTCGCCCTGATGCTCGGCCTGTTCCTGCAGCGCAGACGCACCGAGCCGGCCGTGCCACCCGGTCCGCGCACGGTGGCCGACCTGGTCGCCCAGCGCGCCGACCGCCAGCCCGCGCCCGTCGCGGACGCGGTCGTCGACGAGCCGGAGGTGACCGAGGACGCAACCGCCGTCGACGAGCCGGCCGCCGGGGTGGACGAGCAGGAGTCCACCGTCGCGGAGCCCGACATCGCCGACGACGCCGACCCCGTCGAGGACGAGCCCGAGGTCGTCACGACGGCCGCCCGGTCGGTGCCTCCGCTCGGTGACGACGTGCCGTGGCGCCGGGCCGCGCAGATCTCCGGGTCCGCGGAGCCCGAGCCCGCCGACGCCGACGCCGACGCCGAGCGGCGGGTGCCCGCCCTGGCGCTGCTCCGCCGCCCGCCCCGCCACCCCGACCCGGTCGACACGCCCCATCCGTTCACCGCCCCCCGCCTCACCGCGGTTCCGGACGCCGAGACGCCGACCCCCACCATCGGTCTCCCCGGCATCTCCGGTCCTGCCGCTGTCTCCGACGCCCTGGGGTCGGGCGACTCGCCTGCTGCCTCCGACCCGCCTGCTGCCTCCGGCCCGGCGGACTACTCCGACTCGTACGCGGCCGAGGGCACCGGTGCCGCTGACACCTCGGCCACCGCCGACGTCCCGGATCCCGCTCGTGCATCCGACACGGCTGACGTCGCGGACGCCGCTCTGGCAAACGACGTCGCTGAAGCCGCCGCCGCCGCCGCAGCAGCCACCGCCACCGCCGCCGCCGAGGTCCCCCACCCGGTCGAGGTCACGGACGCCGCCATCGAGTTCACCGACACGGCTGACGTCACCGACACGGCTGACGTCACCGACACGGCTGACGTCACCGACACGGCTGCGGGGGCGGGTCCCGGAGACGCGGTCGACGTCCCCGACGCAGCCGAGGTCGTCGTCGACCCGATGGACGCGGTGGATGCTGCCGACACGGCCGACCTCGCTGTCACCACGCCGCTCTCCGAGGAGGAGACCGCCGGCCCCCGGGAAGCCGTCGACGCCACCCCCGCTCCCGGTGCGGCTGCACCCGGAACGCTCACGGTCGTCGACCCCACCGACGCGACGAACGCCCCTGAGCCGGACGCCGCCCTCGGTGTGCCGGACGTCGTCGACGTGTCCGCCGCCGACGCGGGCGAGGACACCGGTCCTCTCGACCCCACCGACGGCCCGACCACTCCGGAGGACGGCACCGAACGGCTGGCGCTGCCGGAACCGGTCGCGGACGCCGAGCCGGTCGCCGCGGTCGACCCGTCCCCGTCCGAGATCCCGCCCGTCGTCGGGGAACAGGGGCCCGGCATCGGCGCAGCTGCCGTGGGCGTCGCCGGCGCCTCAGCCCTCGCCGGTGCACTGCTGTCCCGTGGAACGGCCGACGCCGACGACCGGACCGCTCCGATCCCGGTTCAGCCCGCTCCGCCCGTCGCGGACGACCCGGACTTCCCGGACGCCGACCCCGACCTCCTCTTCGACTCCCTTCCGGCGACCGTCAGCCCGAGCCCGAGCCCGAGCCCGAGCCCGAGCCCGAGCCCGAGCCCGAGCCCGAGCCCGACCCCGGTGGAGGCCGAACCGGCCGCCCGCCGCTCCCCGCGCGACCCGCAGCACCTGGCCGCCGAGCAGGCCGCCGCCGACCTCGCGCTGCTCCGCACCTTCGGTGACCCGGCGGCCCGCCCCGAGCGGGCGCCGGTCGTCGCGCTGGAGGGCACCTCCCGCCCCGAGCGGCCGGCGGCGGTCGGGGCGGCGCAGCCCGTCCGATTCCGGGCGGCACGGCACGACGGAACCGTGGTCGCCGACGCCGCCGTGGCACTGCTGGACGACCTCGGCAGCGAGGTCTCGACCGGGCGTACGGGTTCGGGGGAGCTCACCGCCCCCCACCCCGGCGCGTACGTGCTCATCGCGACCGCCCCCGACCACCAGCCCGGTGCGGTGGCGCTCACGGTGGGCGACGCACCCGTCGACGTCGAGGTGCAACTGGTCCGCTCCGCCGCACTCGTCGGCACCGTCACCGGTGAGGACGGCCCGATCGCCGGTGCGCGGGTGACGCTGGTGCAGGACGGGGAGGTCGTCGAGGTCGCGGAGACCGACGCCGACGGGGCCTACCTCGTCGCCGATCTCGCCGCGGGGGAGTACGCCGTGTCCGTGGCCGCCGCCGGGTGCGAGGCCGACGTCGTGCTCGTCGGCGTCGCCGAGGAGGCGGAGCGGGTGCACGACGTGGAGCTCGAGCCGGCCGGGGTGCCCGCCGGTTAGGTTGTGCCGGTGACGGAGACACGGGATCGGGTCGAGGGCACGCTGCCCGGCGTCGGCGGCGTCGAGCTGTTCTGGCGGGGGCGGTTGCCGGAGGGGGAGCCGACCGGTGTCCTGCTCGTCTGCCACGGCCTCGGCGAGCACTCGGGCCGCTACGGCAGCGTCGAGGACGCGCTCGTGCCCGACGGCTGGGCGGTCTACGGACTCGACCACCGCGGCCACGGCCGGTCGACGGGCCGCCGTGCCCACCTCGACCGCTACTCCGACTGGCTCACCGATTTCGACGCGTTCCGCCTGCACGTCGCCGCGCGCCACCCCGGCCTGCCGCTGTTCCTGCTCGGACACAGCATGGGCGGGCAGATCGCCCTCGCCTACGCCCTCGACCACGGCGCCGGACTCGCCGGTCTCGTGCTCTCGGCGCCCGCACTGGCCAGCAACGCCGTCCCAAAGGCAGCCGTCCCGGTCCTGAAGCTCCTGGCCAGGGTGACGCCGACGCTGCGCCCGGCCGGCATCGACCCGACGAAGGTCAGCAAGGACACCGCCGTCGTCGCCGACTACCTGGGCGACCCGCTCGTGCATCACGGCCATCCGACGCTCGGCCTGTCCGCTGCCCTGTTCGCGCAGTTCGACGTGCTGCCCCGCCGGGCCCGCGAGCTGCGGATGCCGGTGCTGGTCCAGCACGGCACGGCCGACGTGCTCACCGATCCGGCCGGCACCCGCACGCTGGAGCCGGAGATCGGCTCCCCGGACAGCACGGTGCGCTGGTACGAGGGCCTGTGGCACGAGATCTACCACGAGCCCGAGCGCGAGAAGCCCCTCGCCGACCTGCGCGACTGGCTCGCCGCCCACCGCTGACCACACCCCCGCGACTCGCGGGCGCGGGAACAGCGACTCGCGGGCGCGGGAACAGCGACTCGCGGGCGCGGGAACAGCGACTCGCGGGGTGGGGGTGGGGCGCGAGTCGCTGTTCTCCCGCCCCTGAGCCGCCGCCCCGGGGTCCCTCAGCGGGGCTGGGTCGTCGCCGGGTCCATGTCGAACGCCACCCGGCCGGCGACGACGGTGGCGAGCGGGCGGCGGGGCAGGCCGAGTGCGCGCAGCTCGTCGGCCATCGGGTGCCCGGACCCCAGCACCACCGACGCCCCCCGCCCGACCCGGAGGCCGCCGATCCGTGCCCGCACGGGTGACGCCAGCACGCCGCCGTCGTGCGGGGCGAGCGCGGTGATCGTGCCGGGCAGCGTGAACGGCAGCCGCAGCGCCGCGTGGATCGCGGTGGTGAGGACGTGCCGGCCGTCCACGTCGGCGAGGCGGCAGGTGGCGTCGGCCCCGTCGATCGACAGCTCCGCGCGGGCGAGCCACTTCGGCAGCCCCCACAGCGCGCGGCCCGCCTCCATCGTGAACGTCTGCGTCACCGGCAGCTGGTGGACGTACGGGCCGGTCCGCCCGCGGTGGCGGACGAGGAACGCGACGCCGGCCTCGTCGTAGTCGCCCAGGTCGTTGATGCGGTAGTCGACGAGCACCAGGAACAGCGGCGTCCGCCCGGCGACCGAGACCGGCTCCAGCCCGGTGCCGGTGAGCAGCGCGCGCACGCCCGCCGTCCGGACCAGGTACGTGGCGCAGGCCGCGGAGGCCTCGCCGATCCGGACGGGGAACCCGAGCCGCCTGCCCTGGATCTCCCAGCTGCCGTCGTCGAGGAGCGTCGCCATGACCGCATCCTGCTGTACGGGTGGTGTCGGACATTCGGCCGGACGCGTCCGCCGGAAGTTCCGGTTCGTGGGAGGGTGTGGCAGCAACGGGTGTGCGCGTGCTCGTATGTGGTCATGCCCCCCGCCCCGGACCTCGGCGAGATCTGGGGTAGTCGTCGGGCCGACCACTTCGACCAGTGCTGTCGCACGAGCTGACGTTCGCACCCGTCCGCTCGAAGCACGACCACTGGAGTACTCCGTGCTGCTGCACGCCCCTCGCCGCATCGTCGCACCCATCTCACTCGGCCTCACCGATCTCGTCGGCCTGACGCAGCGCGTCGCCGCCGAGGTCCGCGCAGGCGACCACGAGGTCGTCATCGACCCGGAGCGCCGCTGGTACCAACGCATCCAGGGCGACGACTTCGTGGACGTCTGGCTGATCAGCTGGGCCACCGAGCAGAACGCCGAGCTGCACGACCACGCCGGCTCGTTCGGCGCACTGACGGTGGTCTCGGGCGCCCTCACCGAGACCCGCTGGACGGCGGGCGGCCTGCGCAGCCGGAAGCTGCGGGCCGGACGCAGCGTCGGGTTCGGTCTGGGGCACGTGCACGACGTCGCCAACCCGTCGCCGACGCCCGCGGTGAGCGTGCACGCCTACTCACCCCCGCTCACGGCGATGTCGTACTACGCCCCCGACCCGGGCGGGGAGATCCCGCGGCTGCGGCGGACCCGGAGCGTCCTCGTCGAGGCCGGCACCCCGGAGGGGATCGGATGACCACGATCGACGCACTGCTCACCGCCGCACGCGCGCGGCTCGACCGCCCCGACCCGCAGCGTGCGGCCGCGCTCGTGGCCGACGGAGCGATCCTCGTCGACACCCGGCCGGGGTGGCAGCGCGCGGAGGAGGGGGAGATCCCGGGCGTCCTGGTCATCGAGCGCAACCACCTCGAGTGGCGCCTGGACCCCAGCTCCGACGCCCGCATCCCGGAGGCCGTCGACCACGACGTCACCTGGATCCTGTTCTGCTCCGAGGGCTACAGCTCCAGCCTGGCGGCGGCGTCGCTGCAGGACCTCGGTCTGCACAACGCCACCGACCTCGACGGCGGCTACCAGGCGTGGAAGAAGGAGTTCGGTCCCGCCTAGGCGAACGCGCCGAGCCCGGTGATGTCGCGCCCGACGATCAGGGTCTGCATCGTCTCGGTGCCCTCGAACGTGTGGATGGCCTCGATGTCGGCCCAGTGCCGCACGACGTGGTGCTCCAGCAGGATCCCGTTGCCGCCCAGCAGGTCGCGGGACTCGGAGAGGATCTTCCGGGCGGTGCGGGTGTTGTGCATCTTGGCCAGCCCGGCGACGGTCGGCGAGAGCCGCCCGGCGTCGGCCAGGCGGCCGAGCTGCATGCAGTAGAGCTGCATCGAGGTGAGGTCGGCGAGCATGTGGACGAGCCGCTGCTGCACGATCTGGAACGACGCCAGCGGCTTGCCGAACTGCTCGCGCGCCATCGCGTAGCGCATCGCGGCGTCGTAGCCCGCGGTCGCGTGGCCCAGCGCCATCCACGCGCAGATGCCGCGGGTGTTGGCGAGCACCCGTCCGCAGTCCTTGAACGAGCGCGCGTTCTCCAGCCGGTTCTCGTCCGGGACGCGCACGCCCTTCAGCTCGATGTTCGCCTGCCACACCGAGCGCAGCGACACCTTGCCCTGGATGACGCTGGCCTCGTAGCCCTCGGCCGGGGTCTCCACGACGAACCCCTTGACCTCGCCGGAGTCGGTGTCGCGGGCCCACACGACGACCAGGTCGGCGATGGTGCCGTTGCCGATCCAGCGCTTGGAGCCGTCGATGATCCAGTGGTCACCGTCGCGGCGGGCCGTGGTCTCCAGCGCGATCGAGTCGGAGCCGTGGTTCGGCTCGGTGAGCGCGAACGCGCCGATCTTGTCCATCGTCGACATCGACGGCAGCCAGCGCTGCTTCTGCTCCTCCGACCCGCACATCGCGATGGACTGCATCGCCAGCCCCGCGTGCACGCCGAGGAACGTGCCGAGCGAGCCGTCGCCGCGGTGCAGCTCCATGTGCACGAGCCCGACGGCCATCGGGCTCATCCCGGCCGCGCCGTAGCCGTCGATGTCCTCGCCGACGACCTTCAGCTCGGGCAGCCTCCGGAACAGGTGCCACGGCAGCTCGGCCTTCTCCCAGTAGTCGCCGATGTCGGGCAGCACCTCGTCGTCGACGAACTTGCGCACCGCGATGAACTTGTCCCACTGCTCGCCGGTGAACTGGTCGCGGACGGAGAAGAAGTCGGTACCCAGTGCCTCACCGAGGTGCGCGTATTCGGCCATCCGCCGATCGTGCCCGTCCGGCGCCGCAGGCGCACCTCAGGGTCGCACTGCACCCATCGCGGTGACGGCGCCCGCCGCGTGCACGTCGAGACCCATCCCGGCCAGCCACGGCGTGAACTCGGCGGGGGCCACCATCCGGACCTCGTGGCCCGCCTCCTGCAGCCCGAGGGCGAGCGCGGCGTAGGGCTGGACCCCGCCCCGGGTGTCGAGGGCGACGACGGCGATCGGCACGGCTGCTCCTTCAGGCGAAGGCAGGATCGAGGAGGTCGAACGCGGCGTCGACGTGGACGACCAGGCCGCCGGGCCCGGCGCCGGCCCGGTGCTGCAGGCCGACCCGCACCGCCGTGATGCAGGCACCGGCCATGACCTCGGCGCGGAGCCGGTGATCCGGACCGCCGAGCCGGGTGGTGACCGCGTCGCACAGCCGCCGCTCAAAGGCGCCGAACCTCGCGAACTGGCAGGCCTGCAGCGCGGGGTGCCCGGCCTGCAGCGCCAGCCAGCGCGGGACGTCGGTGCCGTCCCGGTCGACGCGACCCACGTCCTCGGCGAACAGCTCGCGCAGCCGGGTCCACGCCCCCTCGGGGGGACCGGCGGCGAACACGTCGAGCTCGTCGTCGCCGATCGTGAAGAGGTCGAGGAGCGCGGCGTCCTCCTTGGTGGCGAAGTAGTTGAAGAACGTGCGCGGGGAGACCCCGGCGCGGGCGGCGATCTCCTCGACGGTCACCTCGGCGAGCCCGTGGGTGAGACCGAGCTCCAACACCGCCGACCGCAGGGCGCGCCGGGTCGCCTGCTTGCGGCGCTCGCGCCCCGGACTCGTCACCGCTTCAGAGTTGCAGTGGCTGCAACTTGCGTCAACTGCAACACCGTCTACTGTCGGCGGCGATGGACTACTCCCTCTGGCCGAGCGCGGCCGTCCCCTGGTCCGACGTCCTCGCGGGCGCCGAGTACGCCGAGCGCACCGGCTGGCACGGCGTGTGGATCGCCGACCACTTCATGCCCAACCGCGACGACGTCTCCGGCCCGGTGCACGAGTGCCTCGCGCTGCTGACCGGGATCGCGGTGCGCACCGAGCGGGTCCGGATCGGCTCGATGGTGCTCGGCAACACCTACCGGCATCCGGCGGTCGTCGCGAAGCAGGCCGCCACGCTCGACGAGATGAGCGGCGGCCGGTTCGTCCTCGGGATCGGCGCGGGCTGGCAGGTCAACGAGCACGAGGCGTACGGCATCGAGCTCCCGCCGGTCCGCGAACGGCTGGCCCGGTTCGACGAGGCCTGCCAGGTGATCACGGGGTTGCTCGCCCGGGAGCGCACGACGTTCGACGGCACCCACTACCGGCTCGCCGACGCCCCTCTGGAGCCGAAGCCCGCCCGGCTGCCGGTCCTGATCGGGGCGGCGGGGGAGAAGGTCGCGCTCGGGATCGTCGCCCGGCACGCCGACGAGTGGAACCACTGGGGCCTGCCGGACCTCGCCGCGCACAAGGGCCGGGTGTTCGCCGAGCACTGCGCGCGGATCGACCGTGATCCGTCGACGGTGCGGCGCACGGCCCAGGCGATGCTCGAGATCGTCGAACCGGACGACGTCGAGGCGCAGGAGCGGCGGGCCCGGCTGGAGGCCGCGGGCCGTCCGGTGATCATGGGGTCGGCCGCCGAGGTGCTCGACGTGGTGGCGCGCTACCCCGCCGCGGGGATCGACGAGCTCCTCGTGCCGGACATGCTGCTGGGCACGGGCGCCCGCCGCGAGGACGCACTCGAACGCCTGCGCACCGAGGTGCTCACCCGGATCTGACAGCGGGCACTGCCGATACCGCGTCCGATCCGTTCGACCGCCACCGAAGGCATCTGCGCGGCGTGGCACGGGAGTCCTGGATCGCGCGGTGGGCGCGTCCTCAGAGCAGGGATGCGGTGATCGCGTCCCGCTGCTGCTCCAGCCAGGTGCGGGTGCGTGCGGCGCGGGCCGCGGCGTCGGGGGTCCAGTAGGCGGCGAAGCCCGGCACGCCGCGCCGAGCCCCGTCGCCGACCAGCGCGGTCATCCAGTCGTGGTGCCCGAGCACGGCGTCGGGCAGGCGGGCACGGCCGACGTCGTCGAGCCCGTAGGCATCGACGAGGACCCGCAGCCGGGCCAGCTCGCGGTCGCGCCGCCCGTCGACGGTGTCGACGGGCGCCCGCAGCGGTGCCCACAGCCGCGCGGTCGCCGCGACGTCCCACACCGGGTCGCCGGGGGCGGCGAGGTCGAAGTCGATCATCGCGACGGCCTGGCCGTCCCGGAAGACGACGTTGTCGAGGTTGGGGTCGTTGTGGGCGATCCCGCCGACCCGGAACGGCTCCGGCGGCGACTCCGACCAGGTGTGCGGGGCGGCGTCGAAGCCGGCCGTGGCGTCGTGGAAGCGGCGGAGCAGCCGTCCGACGCTGCGCAGGGCCGCGTCGGTCAGCCCCCACGGCGGGGCGGGTGCGGTGACGGCCTGGCCCGGGATGTAGCTGAGTACCTCGCGCCCGTCGTCGTCGACGCCCAGCACGCGCGGCGCGCCGTCGAACCCGACGTCCTCGAGGTGTCGCAGCAGCGCGTGCACCGCGGGGGCGGTGGGGCGCAGCGGGCGCCGCACGGTGTCGCCGACGCGGTGCACCCGGCCCCGGTTGGCGGTGCCGCCGTGCAGGGGCACCTCAGAGGTCACGGGCGGCCTCGACCCTCGCCGCGTCGATCAGCGCGGTCGCCATCGTCGAGTGCGTGACCAGGCTGTCGACGAGTCCACCGCGCACGGCGGCCAGCACCGCGCGCACCTTCGCGTCGCCGTAGACGATGCCGATCACCTCCGGCACGGCCCGCATCTGCTCGTGGGTGATGCCGATCATCCGCTCGGTCAGCGCGGCCGGGACCGGGGCGCCGGTGGCGTCCACCAGTACGCCGGAGACGTCGGCGCACACCCCGCGCCGGTGCAGTTCGGCGCGCTCGGCCTCGCCGGTGGCGTCGTAGAGGGTGGACTGCTCCGCCTCCCACGCCCCCACCCCGGCCACCGCGATCGTCACCGAGCCGATCAGGGAGAACGCCCTGGCCACCTCGGGCTGGCCGCGCAGGACGCGGGCGGTGGCGGCGTCGGGGACGGACATGGGGGCGTAGAAGAAGTAGGCGGGGCCGCCGGACACGCGCGCGACCTCGCGGACCAGCTCGATCGAGCTGTCGTCGGCGCCGGGCCGGGCCAGTGCGCCGGTGAGCTGCACGACCGGGACGGGCACGAGTTCGGTCAGCGCATTGGCCATGGCGCTCACCGAGCGGGCCCAGGACAGGCCGAGCACGTCCTCGGGCGTGACGATCTCGCTGAGCAGGTCGGCCGCGGCCGCGCCGAGGTGCTCGCGCAGGGTGGCAGGGTCGTCGTCGGGGGTGTCGGTGACGACGCAGTGCTGCAGGTCCAGCGCACGCATGAGCGACCCCGACAGCTCGACGTCGACGGTGCCGGGGTGCCGGATCTCGATCCGGACCAGGCCGCTCGTGCGGGCGTCCTCCAGCAGCCGCGCGACCTTGAAGCGGCTCAGCGCGAACTCCTCGGCGATCTCGACCTTGGACCGGCCGTCGAGGTAGTAGCGCCGCGCCACCGACGCGGTCAGGACGAGCTGTGCCGGACCACGGGCCATCGACGCCTCCCAACGCTCGTTTGAGCGGTATAGCGCCCATTCTCGCACGCGCCATTGACGGGAAGTGAGCACTGCCACATTCTGATCGTGTGATCAGGGTCTCGCTCATCTGAGCGGTTCGGGGAGGGCGCAATGAGGCGTGTTCGAGCGGTACTGCTCGCTCTTGCCGTGCTGGCGACGAGTTCGTGCGCAGGATGGGGCGGGTCGGTCGGCGGGGGCGGGCCCGACAGCATCAACGTGCTGATGGTCAACAACCCGCAGATGGTCGACCTGCAGAGGTTGACGGCGGAGAACTTCACCCGCGAGACCGGCATCACCGTCAACTTCACGGTGCTCCCGGAGAACGACGTCCGCGACAAGATCAGCCAGGAGTTCTCCAGCCAGGCCGGGCAGTACGACGTGGCCACGCTGAGCAACTTCGAGGTCCCGATCTACGCCCGCAGCGGCTGGATCGCGCCGATGGACGAGTTCATCGCGAACGACCCGGGCTTCGACCAGGACGACATCCTCGCCCCGATGGTCACCTCGCTGACCGGCGACGACGGTCAGGTCTACGGCCAGCCCTTCTACGGCGAGTCCTCGTTCCTCATGTACCGCCGCGACGTGCTGGAGCAGGCAGGGATCGCCATGCCGGCCAACCCGACGTGGCCCGAGGTCGCCGACATCGCGGCCCGCGTCGACGGGGTCCAGCCCGGCATGGCGGGCATCTGCCTGCGCGGGCAGCCCGGCTGGGGGCAGGTGTTCGCGCCGCTCACCACCGTCGTCAACACCTTCGGCGGCACCTGGTTCACCGAGGACTGGCAGGCGCACGTCGACAGCCCGGAGTTCACCGAGGCCGTGCAGTTCTACGTCGACCTCGTCCGCGAGCACGGTGAGACCGGTGCCCCGCAGGCCGGGTTCACCGAGTGCCTCAACAACCTCATCCAGGGCAACGTCGCGATGTGGTACGACGCCACGTCGGCGGCGGGGTCGCTGGAGGCCGAGGGTTCGCCCGTCCGCGGCCTGATCGGCTACGCCCCCGCCCCGGTCGTCGAGACCGACTCCGCCGGCTGGCTCTACGCCTGGTCGTGGGGCATCCAGTCGGCCAGCGAGCGCAAGGACGCGGCCTGGCAGTTCGTCTCCTGGGCCTCGGGCAAGGACTACGAGCGGCTCGTCGGCGAGCAGGTCGGCTGGTCGTCGGTGCCCGCGGGCAAGCGGGCCTCGACCTACGAGATCCCGGAGTACCTCGCCGAGGCCGGGGCGTTCGCCGAGCAGACGCGCGCGGCGATCGAGTCGGCCGACCCGCTCGACCCCGGCGTCCAGCCGCGGCCCGCGATCGGCATCCAGTTCGTCGGCATCCCGGAGTTCCCGGACCTGGGGACGCAGGTGTCGCAGCAGATCAGCTCGGCGATCGCGGGGCAGGTGAGCGTGCCGGACGCGCTGGAACGCGGCCAACAGCTCGCCGACGACGTGGCGGAGCGGTACCGGTCCCGGGAGGAGGGGTCATGACGACGACGCAGGAGAAGAAGGCGCAGCCGGCCCTGCGCCGCAGCGGGGACTGGGCCCGGCGCGCGCCGCTGCTGCCCGCACTGGTCTTCCTGATCATCGTGACGCAGCTGCCGTTCGTCGGCACCCTGGTGATCTCGTTCATGAACTGGAACGCCTACTACCCCGACGAGCGCGGGTTCGCGGGCTTCGACAACTTCGCCCGCGTCCTCACCGACGTCACCACGCGCGAGGCCATCGTCACGACGATCGTGCTGACGGTCTCGGTGGTCCTGATCAGCCTGCTGCTCGGGATGCTCATCGCGCTGCTGCTCGACCGCGCGTTCCTCGGCCGCGGGTTCGTCCGCACCATGATGATCACGCCGTTCCTGGTGGTGCCGGTGGCGGCCGCGCTCGTCTGGAAGCACGCGCTCTACAACCCCGAGTACGGCCTGTTCAACGGGCTGCTCACCGGCATCTTCGGGGCCGGCGCCCCGCAGCCGGACTGGGTGTCCACGATGCCGCTGACGTCCGTCGTCGCCGCGCTGGTCTGGCAGTGGACGCCGTTCATGATGCTGATCATCCTGGCCGGGCTGCAGAGCAAGCCGCTCGACGTCATCGAGGCCGCCCAGATCGACGGCTGCTCGCCGTTCCAGGTCTTCCGGCACATGACCTTCCCGCACCTGCGTCAGTACCTCGAGCTCGGCGGGCTGCTCGGGTCGATCTACATCGTCCAGAACTTCGACGCCGTCTTCACGATCACCTCCGGCGGCCTCGGCACCGCCAACCTGCCGTACACGATCTACCAGACCTTCTACAACGCCCAGGACTACGGCCGGGCGTCCGCGGCGGGCGTCGTCGTGGTGATCGGCACGATCCTGATCGCCACGCTGGCCCTGCGCACCGTGTCGTCCCTGTTCCGCGAGGAGGGTTCCCGATGACCGCGACCGTGGAACGGAGGACGCTCACCCCGTCCGAGGCGGCGGTCGCCCCGCCCCGGCGCAGGCGCTCGGGCACGTTCCTGGGGGTGCTCGCCTGGCTGATCGGCATCCTGTTCGTGCTGCCGGTCGTGTGGATGGTGCTCACGTCCTTCCACAGCGAGAACGACGCGGCGACGAACCCGCCGTCGGTGTTCGCGCCGCTCACCCTCGACGGCTACGCCAACTTCTTCGGGGCGTCGACGGGGGCGAGCCCGTGGCCGCCACTGCTCAACTCGATGACCGCGAGCGTCGTGTCGACGGTGCTGGTGCTGCTGCTCGCGATCCCCGCCGCGTACGCGCTGTCGATCCGGCCGGTCCGCAAGTGGACCGACGTGATGTTCTTCTTCCTGTCGACGAAGATGCTGCCGGTCGTCGCGGGCCTGCTGCCGGTGTACCTGATCGCGCAGGGCATCGGGATGCTCGACAACATCTGGCTGCTGATCGTGCTCTACACCTCGATGAACCTGCCGATCGCGGTGTGGATGATGCGGTCGTTCCTCGCCGAGGTGCCGGTGGAGATCCTGGAGGCCGCGTCGGTCGACGGGGCGTCGCTGACGCGGACGCTGCGGGTGATCGTCATGCCGATCGTGCTGCCGGGGATCGCGGCGACGTCGTTGATCTGCTTCATCTTCAGCTGGAACGAGCTGCTGTTCGCCCGCGTCCTGACGGCGACGGTGGCGCAGACGGCGCCGGTGTTCCTCACGAGCTTCGTCACCAGCCAGGGCCTGTTCCTGGCGAAGGTGTGCGCGGCGGCCGTGGTGGTGTCGCTGCCGGTGCTCATCGCCGGGTTCGCGGCGCAGGACAAGCTGGTGCAGGGACTGTCGTTGGGAGCGATCAAATGACCTCGTGCGCGGAGATCCTCGCCGGGACCACCCTTTCCGCGCACGAGTCCCGGAGGGACCGATGAGGGCTGCAGTGATCTCGGCCGACAAGGTGACCGTGGAGACGGTGCCGGACCCGACGCCGGGGCCGCGGGAGGTCGTCGTCGCGGTCGCCGGGTGCGGGATCTGCGGCACCGACCTGCACATCGCCGACGGGGAGTTCGCCCCGACGCTCCCGGTCACGCCGGGGCACGAGTTCGCGGGCGAGGTCGTCGGCGTCGGTTCCTCCGTGACCGAACTGCGGGTGGGCGACCAGGTCGCCGTCGATCCGTCGCTGCACTGCGGCGAGTGCTACTTCTGCCGCCGCGGCCGCGGCAACCTGTGCGAGCGCTGGGCCGCGATCGGCGTCTCGACGACGGGCGGGGCGGCCGAGTACGCGGTCGCGCCCGTCGCCAACTGCGTGGTGCTGCCACCCGGCGTGAGCCCGGCCGACGCGGCACTGATCGAACCGCTGTCGTGCGCGGTCCGCGGCTTCGACGTCCTCGCCCCGGCGTTGGGCGACCACTACCTGATCTACGGCGCGGGCACGATGGGCCTGATGATGATGGAGCTGGCCAAGCGGGCCGGTGCCGCCGGCGTCAGCATGGTCGATCTCAACCCCGCGCGGCTGGAGACGGCGAAGGAGCTCGGCTGCACCCACGCCGTGACCAGCGCCGACGAGCTGGAGCAGCAGCGCGGGTGGGACAACGTCATCGACTGCACCGGCGTCGTCGCCGCCATCGAGGACGGGCTGGGCCGGGTGATCCGCGGGGGCACGTTCCAGCAGTTCGGGGTCGCGAACGAGGACGCCGTCGCGCGCTTCTCCCCGTTCCGCGTCTACAACCAGGAGATCCGGATCGTCGGGTCGATGGCGGTGCTGCACAGCTTCGAACGGGCGGCGGAGCTGTTCGCCGACGGCGTGCTGCGGCCGGAGATCATGATCAGCGACCGGAAGCCGCTGGAGGAGTACCCGGCGGCGCTGGAGCAGTTCCGCGCGGGGGTCGGGCGCAAGATCCAGGTGTGCCCGTGACGCGTCAGGCGAAGTAGCCCGGCACGTCCAGCGGGCCACCCAGCTCGGCGAACTCGGCGTGCACGGCGTCGCGCAGGTCGGCGTCGGCGAGGTAGTCGGCCGCGGTGAGGGCGAGCCCGAGCGCCCCGTCACGGACGGCCCGGTCGCCAGCCGGGCTGCCGGCGGCCGTCGCGAACTCGGCGGTGTGCAGGGCCGCGTCGGCCACGGCGAGCATCGGGTGGATCGCGGGCATCCGGAAGCTGAGGTTGCCCAGGTCGGTGGACCCGGTCAGGAACTCCGGGACGACGCCGGGCGGCAGCGGCGTGCGCCCCGCCGGTTCCTGGTTGACGGCCCAGCGCGCGGAGAGCGCGTGGTTGAAGCGGATCGGCAGGTACGCGGGCTGGGCGTCCCAGAGCAGCTCGACGCCGCAGCCGTGCATCGCCGCGGCCCCGTGCGCGACGGCGGAGACGCGCTCGGCGAGGTCGCGCAGGGTCTCCGGGGCGGCCGAGCGGAGGTAGAACATCAGCGCCGCGCGCTCGGGCACGACGTTGGGGCGGGCGCCGCCGTCGGTGAAGACGCCGTGCGCGCGGTCGGTACCGGGCAGGTGCTGGCGCAGCGCGGCGACGCCCTGGTACGCGGCGACGGCGGCGTCGAGGGCGTTGCGGCCCATGAACGGCTGCGCGGCGGCGTGCGCGGCGACCCCGTGGAACACCATCTCCAGCTGCCGGCGACCCAGGAACGGGTGCATCGCCACGTCGTGGGAGAACGGGTGCAGCATCACCACGGCGTCGACGTCGTCGAAGACCCCGGCCCGCGCGAGCGTCTCCTTGCCGCCGCCGCCCTCCTCGGCGGGCGTGCCGATCAGTGACAGCCGCCCGCCCGTCTCCCCGACGACCTTCGCCGCGGCGAGGAACCCGCCCACCGCCGTCGAGCAGATGATGTTGTGGCCGCAGGCGTGGCCGACGCCGGGCAGGGCGTCGTACTCGGCGAGGACCGCGACGTGCGGGCCGTCGGTCCCGACGCGTGCGACGAAGGCGGTGTCGAGGCCGCCCGCCCCGATCCGGGCCTCGTGCCCGTGCGAGGCCAGCAGGTCGGCCACCGCCTGCACGGACCGGTGCTCGTCGAACCCGACCTCGGGATGGGCGTGCAGGTCGCGGCTCAGCCTGACGAGCTGGTCGCCGCATCCGGCGACGGCCTCGGTGACCCGCCTGCGCACCGCGTCGGACGCCCCGGCGTGGGGGGACGTCAGCGGCTCCGCCGACTCCGCGGCCCGGGCGGTGGCGGCGTCGAGGGAGCGGAGGTAGCCGTCGTCGGGGCGGAGCGGTTCGGTCACGCCGCGACGCTAGGCGTCTTGGCGCACGAGATCCACCTCAGCGGGGTTCCGTCGGTCGACGACCCCGCTCATGTGGATCTCGTGACGGGTCAGCGGGGCAGGTCGTCGATCGCCTTCTGGATGCGCTTGATCGAGACCGGGTAGCGGGTGCGCATCGGGTGGGCGTAGAGGCCCACCCGCAGCTCCTCGATCATCCAGCGGATCTCGCGCAGCTCCGGCCCCGGTTCGACGCCCGGGGGCAGGGTGGCGAGCTCGGCGGCGTACTCGTCGGCGGCGATGCGGACCTGGGCGGTCCACCCGTCGTCGCGGACCGGGTCGACGCGCAGCTTCTCGATCCGCCGCTCGATCGCCTCGAGGTAGCGCGCGACGTCGCCGAGGCGGGACGCGCCCGCGGTCGTCGCGAAACCGGGTCCGACGAGGGCGGCGAGCTGGGCCTCGATGTCGGCCAGCCCGGCCTGGACGCCCGCCGTACGGTTCGTCGAGGCCAGCAGGGACTGGACCCGCAGGCGCACGTCGAGGACCGCGCGCACGGCGTGCAGCACCTGCAGGGTCGTGGGCACGAGCTTCTCGCGGAACAGCCTCTGCAGCCGCAGGTACGAGCGCTCGTCCCAGGGCGGCCCGCCGACGGCGGCGATCAGGGCGTCGGCCGCGCAGACCGTGCAGTCCTCCAGCAGGGCGGCGACGGAGCCGTGCGGGTTGCGCGAGAGCGCGAGCTTCGCCGAGTTGTCGAGCCCGCGCTGCACCTGCTTGGCCGGCGACGGGGTGTCGAGCAGCAGCAGGCGCCGGGCCCCGCGGTGGTGCGCGGGGTCGCGCTCGGCGGCGGTCGGGAACACCCGCACGTCGACGGCGGCGCCCCGGTCGACCAGGCCCGGGAACCCGGTGACGGTGTGCCGCCCGCGCCGGATCGCGTGCTCGCGGGGCAGCGTGCCGATGGTCCAGGTGGTGAGCCCGGTGCGCTCCAGGTCGACGCCCGCGGCGGCCAGCTCGGCCCGGACCTTCGGCGCCAGCTCGCGGCGCATCGCCTCCAGGTCGGTGCCGCGCGTGACCTCGCGACCCCGCTCGTCGACCACCCTGAACGTGACGGTCAGGTGCTCCGGCAGCCGGTCGAGCTCCCACGCCTCCCGCGGGATGCGTACGTTCTTCATCCGGCCCAGCTCGCGCTCCAGCCCGTCGAGCAGCGGCTCGTCACCCGCCTGCAGCCGGGCCAGCACCGCGCGGGCGTGGTCGGGGGCGGGCGCGAAGTTGCGGCGCAGGTTCTTCGGCAGCGTCTTGATCAGCGCGGTGACCAGGTCCTCGCGCAGCCCCGGCACCTGCCAGGTGAACGGGGTGGGGTCGATCTGGTGCAGCGCCGCCACGGGCACGTCGACGGTGACGCCGTCGTCGCGCTTCCCGGGCTCGAACGCGTAGGACAGCGGGAGCGTCAATCCGCCCGCCTCGACGTGGTCGGGGTACGCGGCGGCGTCGACCTCGGCGGCCTGCGCGGTGCGCACCATCTCTTCGGTGAGCTCCAGTGCGGGCTTCGCCCGGCGGTACCAGGAGTCGAAGTGCCGTCCGGACACCACGTCGGCGGGGATGCGCTCCTCGTAGAACGCGACGAGCGTCTCCTCGTCGACGACCAGGTCGCGGCGGCGCGCGCGGTTCTCCAGCTCCTCGGCGCTGTCGAGCAGTTCGCGGTTGGCGTGGAAGAAGCGGTGCCGGGTGTCCCAGTCGCCCTCGACGAGCGCGTGCCGGATGAACAGCTCGCGGGAGATCTCGGCGTCGATGCGCCCGAAGTCGACGGTGCGGTCGACCACGATCGGCACCCCGTACAGCGTCACCCGCTCGACCGCGACGGCCGCCGCGCGCTTGCGCGACCAGTGCGGCTCCGAGTACGTCCGCTTGACCAGGTGCCCGGCCAGCGGCTCGACCCACTCCGGCTTGATCCGGGCGACGGTGCGCGCGAACAGCCGGGAGGTCTCGACCAGCTCGGCGGCCATCACCCAGCGCGGCCCCTTCTTCGCCAGCGACGAACCGGGGAAGATCATGAACTTGGCCCCGCGCGCGCCGAGGTACTCCTTCGTCTCCGCCTCGCGCAGCCCGATCTGGGACAGCAGCCCGGCGAGCACCGAGGTGTGGATCGCGTCGGGGGAGGCGTCGGCGTCGTTCGGGGTCATGCCCGCGTTGCGCGCGGCGGAGCGGAGCTGCGCGTGCAGGTCCTGCCACTCGCGGATGCGCAGGTAGTGCAGGAACTCCTCGCGCAGCGTCCTCCGGTATCGGCTGCCGGACAGCTCCTGGCGCTGTTCGGCGACGTAGGCCCAGAGGTTGCGGAAGGCGAGGAAGTCGCTGCCGTCCTCGGCGAAGCGGGCGTGCTTCTCGTCGGCGGCCTGGCGCTGCTCGGTGGGCCGCTCGCGCGGGTCCTGCACCGACAGCGCCGCGGCGATGACGAGCACCTCGCGCAGGCAGCCGTTGCGGTCGGCCTCCACGAGCATGCGGCCCAGGCGCGGGTCGACGGGCAGGCTGGCCAGCGCGCGTCCGACGGCGGTGAGCTGCTGCTTCCCGTCGAGCGCGCCCAGCTCGTGCAGCAGCGCGAGCCCGTCGTCGACGCTGCGGCGGTCGGGCGGGTCGACGAACGGGAACTCGGTGATCTCGCCGAGCTCCAGCGAGATCATCTGCAGCACCACCGACGCGAGGTTGGTGCGCAGGATCTCCGGGTCGGTGAACTGCGGGCGGGCGTCGAAGTCGTCCTCGGCGTAGAGCCGGATGCAGATGCCGTCGGCGACGCGCCCGCAGCGGCCCGCGCGCTGGTTGGCGCTGGCCTGGCTGACCTTCTCGATCGGCAGCCGCTGCACCTTGAGCCGCCGCGAGTAGCGGGAGATGCGCGCGAGGCCGGGGTCGATGACGTAGCGGATGCCGGGGACGGTCAGCGATGTCTCGGCGACGTTCGTGGCGAGCACGACCCGCCGGCCCAGCGACCCCTGCTTCGGCGCGAACACCTTCTGCTGCTCGGCGGTGGTCTGCCGCGCGTAGAGGGGGAGGATCTCGATGCCCGGGAACTGGCGCTTCGCGAGACCGTCGGCGGTGTCGCGGATCTCGCGCTCGCCGGGCAGGAACACGAGGATGTCGCCGGGCCCCTCGCGGCGCAGCTCGGTGACGGCGTCGGCGATGGCGGCGAGCTGGTCGCGGTCCGGGTCGGCGTCGGGGTCGTCCGGGTCGACGACGGGCCGGTAGCGCATCTCGACGGGGAACGAGCGCCCGGAGACCTCGACGATCGGCGCCCCGCCGTAGTGCTGGGCGAACCGCTCGGGGTCGATCGTGGCGGAGGTGATGATGACCTTGAGGTCGGGGCGCCGGGGGAGCAGCTGTGCGAGGTAGCCGAGGATGAAGTCGATGTTGAGGCTGCGCTCGTGGGCCTCGTCGATGATCAGGGTGTCGTACTGGCGCAGCATCCGGTCGCCCGTGAGCTCGGCGAGCAGGATGCCGTCGGTCATGAGCTTGACCAGCGTGCTGTCGCCGACCTGGTCGGTGAAGCGCACCTTCCAGCCGACCGCGTCCCCGATCTCGGACCCGAGCTCCTCGGCGATCCGGGCGGCCACCGTGCGCGCGGCGAGGCGGCGTGGCTGCGTGTGCCCGATCAGCCCGCGGACGCCGCGGCCGAGCTCCAGGCAGATCTTCGGGATCTGCGTGGTCTTCCCGGACCCGGTCTCGCCCGCGACGATGACGACCTGGTTGTCGCGGATCGCGGCGGCAATGTCCTCGCGGCGTGCGCTGACCGGCAGCGTCTCGGGGTAGGTGACCGTCGGGACGGCCGCGCGACGGGCGGCGACGCGCCGCTCGCCCTCGTCGACGCCGGCGGCGATCCCGGCCATCGCGCGGTTGCGGGCGAACGGGTCACGGGTGCGGAGCGCGGTGTCGAGGCGGCGGGCGAGGCGGTGCTCGTCGCGCAGGGTGAGGTCCGGGAGCCGCTGCCCGACGGCGGCGATGTCGGCGTCGGAGAACTCCGGGACGTCCGCGGGCAGGGGACCGGTCGTGAGGTTCGCCGCGCCGGCGTCGGCCCGGGAACGCCGTTCGCGGGTGGGCTGCCCCTCCGCCCGGGGTCGCCGCGTGCGGGCGGGGGTCTGGCCGTCGGTCCGGGGACGCCGGGTGCTCTCGGCGGGTGCGCCGCCACCCGTTCCGCCCCGCTCGGGGCGGTCCGCGACCGTCTCGCCGGCGTCCGGAGCCGTGGCCCCACCGGGCTGCGCTGCGCCGGGGTGGGCGGACCGGCCGCGCGGCCGTCGGCGCCGCGGACGACGGGGTCGCTCGGGTGACCCGTCGCCGGCAGCGGCGCGGTCACCGGCAGCGGGCCCGTCGCCGGTGGCAGCGGAGCCACTGTCCCGCCGCGAGACGGCGGCATCGTGGCTGTGCCGCACGTCGGGACCGGGCGGGACGGCCGCCTCGGGGCGCGCGTCGGTGGCTCGGGAGGGCGAGGAGGACATCGTGGAACCAGTGTGCCTGGGCGGGACGGTCAGGCCGACCGCAGGGCCGGTGTGATCTCGTCGGCGGCCGGGGCGTCGGCGGCGGGGTGCTCGACCAGCGCGAGGACCCGGTTGGCCAGGAACCGCGCGGTGCGCACGGCGGAACCGCCGCGCGTGGACTCGGTGACCTCGACGACGCCGCGCCCGTGGGTGATGCCGACCCGGCGCCCGGCGCGGGTGGCCGCGATCTCGTACGTGCGGGTGGTGCCGGATCCGGCGTCGATGACGATCTCGACGCGGTCGCCCTTCATGGGTCCTCCTGGAGAGGTGGTGGGGGCGGCACCGTGGGGGGACGGCGCCGCCCGGGCAGCCGTGCTCTCCGCGATCGCGGGCACGGCGGGCTGGTGGGGGTGGAAGAAGGTGTCCGAACCGGGCGCTGGTCGCCTCTCGGCGCGTGGCGCACCCCGTGGGGCGGCAATTCGGTGAGACCCGGGGACACAGGTCGCCCGGCTCGGACTCTCTCCTCAACCCTCCCGGGTCCAGGAAGATTCCCGGGAAGGAAGCTGGTGTCCCACTCGCTCGGACCGCCCGTACAACCGGGTGCGCCCGGGGCTCATTCCCGGGGTGACAGCCGTAACACCGCAGGTCCGGGCCCGAATCCCCCGTCATGGTCAGTGACCTGATCGGGCCCGTCTCCGCGGGGTCGACCGTCGTGCACGTCGACGAGGGCGACGGCGGAGGCGGCGCCACCTCGATCCCCGCGATCCTCTGGGTCGCGCTGTTCTGGTTCGTCGCGACGGTCCGCCCGTGGGTGGGCGGTCGACGCCTACTCGGGTTCTGCGGTCCGCGCGACGAAGCGGGTCACCTCGGTGCCGTAGCGGCCGATCAGCGTTCCGTCGTCGGCGAAGCCCGCGGCGCGCAGCATCGCGGCGGACGCGGCGTGGTCGACGTTCGCGTACGCCGTCGGCACGACGCCGGGCAACCGCAGGCGCACCATAGGCAGTAGCAGGCCGAGCAGTGCCCGGCCGTGGCCCTGGCCCCAGTGATCCGGTGCGAGCCAGACGCCGACCTCGATCTCGGCGAGGTGGTCGAGCTCGCCGAGCACGAGCCCGACGACCTCGCCGCCGTCGCGGGCCAGGAACCACAGACCCTCCCCGCGCTCGCACGACGCCAGCCCGTGCCGGAACCGGGCGACAGCCGTCTCCCGGCCCCACGGCGTCCCGTCGCCGATCCGCGCGGTCACGCGGGCGTCGAGGGCGAGGGCCAGGAAGTCGTCGAGGTCCCCGGCCGAGCACGCGTCGAGGCCGATCACAGCGCGGCCAGGACCCCGTCGGTGAACGGGGGCCAGGCCGCGACCGACCACTGCGCGAAGTCCCGGTCGGTGAGCGCCACGCACGCGACGCCGGCGTGCGGGTCGACCCACAGGAACGTGCCGGACTGCCCGAAGTGGCCGAACGTCCGCGGCGAGCTGCCCGCGCCGGTCCAGTGCGGCGACTTCCCGTCGCGGATCTCGAAGCCGAGCCCCCAGTCGTTGGGCTTCTGCCTGCCGTAGCCGGGGAGGATGCCGTCGAGGCCGGGGAACGCGACGGTGGCGGCCTCGTCGAAGGTGTGGGTCAGCGTCGGGGCCTGCAGTTCGGCGGCGAAGCGGGAGAGGTCGGCCGCCGTGGAGACGCCGTCGGCTGCGGGGGAGCCGTCCAGCCGGGTCGACGACAGGCCCAGCGGCTCGCACACGCCGAGGTGCAGGTACTCGGCGAAGGGCATCCCGGCGGCCTCGGCGACGGTGGAGCCGAGCACCTCGAAACCGGAGTTGGAGTAGATCCGTCGGGTGCCGGGCGCGGCCTGCACCACCCCGTCGGAGAACGACAGCCCCGACGTGTGCGCGACGAGGTGGCGGACGGTGGAACCCTCGGGCCCGGCCGGCTGGTCCCAGTCCACCGCGCCCTCCTCCACCGCGATCAGCACGGCGTAGGCCGTGAGCAGCTTCGTGACCGACGCCAGGCGGAACTCCCGGTCCTGGTCACCCGCGGTGGCGAGGACCGTGCCGTCGGCGCGGACGACGGCGACGGCGGCGTGGTCGACGGGCCAGCCGAGGGCCACGTCGAGGGCCGCCTGCAGGTCAGGCATCGCCGTACACCGGAATCGCGGCGCCGCTGATCGGGGCGGCGTCGGGGCCGCAGAGGAACGTGATGACCTTCGCGATCGCGGCGGGGGAGACCGCGCGAGCTGTGAGGTCGTCGGACATCCAGGAGCGGTTCGCCGGGGTGTCGATCACCGACGGGAGCACGGCGTTGACCCGGATCCGCTGCGGGCGCAGCTCCTCGGCGAGCAACTGCGTCAGGCGGACGACGGCGGCCTTGCTCGTGGCGTGCGCTACCGGCGCGGGTCCGCCGACGGCCGTCTTCGACCCGACGGTGACGATCGCCCCGCCGCTGCGGAACAACGGGACCGCGGCCTGCGCGGTCCACAGGGCGGAGCCGAAGTTGGAGCGCCACAGGGAGTCGAGTGTCTCCTCGTCGACATCGGCGAGTGCGCCGGGGGTGAACCCGCCCGCGAGGCCGACGAGTGCGTCGCAACCGACGGTGATCCGCGTGAACGCGTCCTGCACCGCGGCGCGGGACGACAGGTCGGCGGCGACGGCGTGCACACCCTCCTGCCGCCCGAGCGTGTCGAGCCGTTCCCCGGGCCGGTCCAGCGCCACCACCTCGCGGCCGAGCGAGCGGAACTCGGCGACGACCGCGTGCCCGAGCGCGCCCGCGGCGCCTGTCACGATGACTGCATCCACGGGCGCCATCCTGCATGCTCACCCGCCACGGCGTGGGCACGGGTCGGGACCTCGGGATGGCGGTACCCGCCGTGGCGCCGCTGCTTCCACCCGGAGGGGCTGCCGCAGCGCCGCGGGCTGGAGCACCTGTCGCGGCGGGTCGGCAGCGCGGGTCGAGGGACGTGCACACCTCGCGACCGACACCGACCGGCGGCTGCGGCACGCCGTCGAGGCCCGGCACGAGAGCTTCCGCGATCCGGTGTTCCGCGCGCTGCTGCGCGAGCACGGGGTGGCGCTGGTCGTCGCCGACTCGGCGGGCACGTGGCCGGTGTTCCGATGAGGTCACGGCGGATTCCGTCTACGTCCGGCTGCACGGCCGGGACGAGCTGTACGCGGGCGGGTACACCCCCGACGCCCTTGACGCCTGGGCCACCCGCGTGTCGGCGTGGCGCGACGCGGGGCTCGACGTGGTCGTGTACTTCGACAACGACGGGAAGGTGCACGCCCCCCACGACGCGATCGCGTTGGCTCAGCGGCTGGCGCCGTGACCGGGCGCGGCGGCCTCAGGCCGGGGTCGCCTCGCGCGCCACGCGGTGCGCCACCAGCATCCGCCGCCCGAGGACCATCAGCACCGCCGCGACCACCATCGTCGCCGCCCCGACCAGCCACGCGATGGGGAACGAGAAGTGGGTGGCCAGGAAGCCGAAGCCGACCGGGCCGAGGAACCCTCCGCCGTACACCCCGACCTGGATGATCGACGTCGCCGCCGCGGGGGCCGAGGGGTTGAGCCGGACCACCGCGAACTGCAGCAGCCCCGGCCACGCCCAGCCGAGCCCGAACCCCAGCACCGTGCCGACGACGAGCGCGGGCGTGCCGGGCACGGCCAGCAGTGCGAGCCCGCCTGCCCCGAGCACCAGTGACGCCGCGACGACGGCGATGTGGCCGCCGCTGCGGTGGTCGGCGGCCCAGCCGTGGGCGAGCCGCAGGACGAGCCCGACGACGCTGCCGAGGGTCAGGGTGAGCCCCGCCGTGCCGGGGTCGATGCCGCGGTCGACGGCCGAGGCCACCAGGAAGATCCCCAGCGCCGTGCACGACGCGGCGGCCAGCCCGGCGGCGCTGCCGATGACCGACAGCGCGGCCGTGGCCCGCTCGCCGGGGGTCGCGACCGTGCGGGCCCGACCGGCGTCCTCGCGCGGCGTGATCAGCAGCGCCGCGAGCGCGAGCGCGGCGCCGATGGCGAACGCCCACCGCCACCCGATCGTCAGCGCGACCGCGGGCACCGCGGCCCCGGACAGCAGCGTCGCCGTCGGGATCGCCGACTGCTTGATCCCGAAGGACAGCCCGAGTTTCTCCGGCTGGACGTAGCGGGCGAGCGTCAGGTTCGACGACAGCTGGCCGAGCACGTTGCACCAGGCGCTGCACAGCAGGATCGCGACCAGCGCGGGGTAGGACCGGGCGAACAGCGCGACCCCGCCCATCACCGCGGCCGCCCCGAGCACCGCGACGCGGCTGGTCGTCCCCGACCCGTACCGCTCCACCAGCCAGCCGCACGGGAGCGCCGCGAACGCGCTGATGCCGAAGAACAGGGCGACGATCAGGCCCAGCCCGGCGGGGTCGAAGCGGAGCTCGGCGGAGATCTGCACGGCCAGCCCGCCGGTGAGGAACACGGGCAGCACGGACACCGTGGTGGTGCTGACGGCCCCGGCCACGGCCCACGTGCCCCGATTCACCTGAGCAACGCTAACCGATTGCCGCGTCGACTACCTCCAGCCCTCGGCGGCTGGAACGCCTGGTGCCTGTGCAGCTACCCGCGGATGCGGTTGGTCTCCCCGCCCCACTCCTTCTCCCGCAGCTCGAACTTCTGCACCTTGCCGGTGGAGGTCTTCGGCAGGTCGTCGACGATCTCCACGTCGCGCGGCGCCTTGTACCGCGCGATCCTCGACTTCACGTGCTCGATCAGCTCCTCCGGCGTGGCGCTCGCGCCGTCGGAGAGCACCACGAACGCCTTCGGCCGCTCGCCGAACTTCTCGTCCGGCACGCCGATCACGGCCGCCTCCAGCACCGCGGGGTGCGAGACGACGGCCTGCTCCACCTCGACGGTCGAGATGTTCTCGCCGCCGGAGATCACCACGTCCTTCGCGCGGTCGCGCAGCTCGACGTACCCGTCGGTGTGCATGACGCCGAGGTCGCCGGAGTGGAACCAGCCGCCCGCGAACGCCTTCTCGGTGCCGGCGGCGTCCTCGTAGTAGCCCTTCATGACGTTGTTGCCGCGCATCACGATCTCGCCCATCGTGGTGCCGTCGGTGGGCACGTCGACCATGTCCTGGTCCACCACGCGCAGGTGGTCGGCGCACAGCATCCCCACGCCCTGTCGCGCCTGCAGCGACGCCCGCTCCTGCGGGTCGAGAGAGTCCCACGCCCGCTGGTACTGGTTCACCGAGTACGGCCCGTAGGTCTCGGTGAGCCCGTAGACGTGCACGATCCGGAAGCCCATCTCCTCCATCTGCAGGATCGTGGTGGGCGACGGCGGGGCCCCGGCGGTGGTGATCACCAGCTGGTAGTCGAGCGTGACGGCCTCGGGGGCCCGCATGATCGTGGTGACGACCGTCGGCGCGCCGTTGAGATGCGTCACGCCGTGCGCGGTGATCTGCTCCCAGATCGCGTCGCCGCGCACCTCGCGCAGGCAGACGTGGGTGCCGCCGATCGCGGTGAGCGCCCACGGGGTGCACCAGCCATTGCAGTGGAACATCGGCAGCGTCCACAGATAGACGCTGTCCGGGGTGTGCGCGGAGTGCACGATCTCACCGAAGGAGTTCAGGTACGCGCCGCGGTGGTGGTACATCACGCCCTTGGGCTTGCCCGTGGTGCCCGACGTGTAGTTGATCGAGATCGTGCCGTCCTCGTCGTCGACGGCCCAGGGGAGCGGCTCGTCGTTGCCGCGGGCGAGCAGGTCGTCGTAGCGGACCCCGCTGCCGATGCCGTCGCCCGGGTTCGCCGGGTCGACCACCGTGATGATCTCCTCGACGGTCTTCAGCTCGCCCGCGACCGGCGCGACCGTCGGGTGCAGCGCGGCGTCGACGACCAGGACCTTCGCACCGGAGTGGTCGAGGATGTAGCGCACCTCCTCGGTGGACAGCCGCGTGTTGATCGCGACGAGCACCGCCCCGGCCAGCGGCACCGCGAAGTGCGCCACCAGCATCTCGGGGATGTTGGGCAGGAGGTAGGCGACGCGGTCGCCGGGCTCGACCCCGGACCCGCGCAGCGCGTGCGCGACCCGCGTGGCCTCGGCGGCGAACTCGCGGTAGGTCGAGCGGCGCCCGCCGTAGACGATGGCCGTCTTGTCCGGATACACCTCCGCGGACCGGCGCAGGAACGCCAGTGGCGTCAACGGGGTGTTCCAGACGGTGCTCATCGGCGGTTCTCCTCGGGACGGTGGACGTCGATCCTCTGCCCTCGGGGGCAGGGCGGCAACCGGCCGGACCCGGGACTAGTCGACGAGCGTGATCGCAGCGCGTGGGCAGGCCTGCACGGCCTCCTCCAGCTTGGGCCGCAGCTCCTCGCCCGGGTTCTCGTCGAGGATGTACAGGAAGTCGTCGTCCCGCACCTCGAACACCTCCGGAGCGACGCCCATGCACACGGCATTGGACTCACACAGGTCGAAATCCACCGCTACCCTCATGCGACCATCGTGCACCGGCGGGCGGACCCCCGTCACCCAAGGCCACCCTCAGCGGACCCCCGCCAGGCGCGCCCACACCACCACGTTGTCCGGGTACGGCCCGTCGCCGCGGTCGAAGACGCCACCGAAGGTGATCAGGCGCAGCTCCGGCCCGCCGGTGTCGCCGTAGACCTCGTCGGAGGAGAACGCCTCGCGCGTGACCCGCTCCACGCGGTAGACGGTGAACACGGCGTCGGTGCCGTCCGTGCGGCGCACCGTGATCTCGTCCCCGACGGCCACCTCGGCCAGCCTGGCGAACGGCCCGGCGCTCCCGCCCATGCCGACGTGCCCGGCGATCACCGCGGGGCCGTCGGCGCCGGGGGTCGGTCCGCGGGTGAACCAGCCGGTGGTGGCGGCGTCGGCCGGGACGGCGAGCACGCCACCCGCGTCGGGGGCCAGCGCGGCGATCCGGTCGGTGCTCACGCCGATGGCGGGCACGTCGAGCCCGGCGGGCGGCGACTGCTCCAGCCGGTCGACGGCCCGCAGCGGCGGCACGGCGGGGGCCGCGGCCGGCGCGGGCACCACCTCCGGGGCCTGCGGGGTGGCGGCGAGGGGCACGACCGAGCGCGTCACCGGGGTCCGGAACGCCGCGGGTGCGACGGCGGGCGGGGCGGTGCACCCGGCGAGGACCGCGCAGCCGACCAGTGCGGCGGCGAGGTGCAGGAGCCGGCTCACGGTGCGGGCGTCCGGCCCGTGACGGCGGGGGTCGTGGCCGCCCCGCCCGTCACGGGCGCGAGCCGGTCGGCGACGAAGTGCGCCGCGGGCGGATCGGGTGGGGAGAAGGCGGCGGCGGTGCCTGCCATGCCGACGACGAGCGCCGCGCTCACGGCGGCGCAGAGCGCGGCCGCGCGGGGATGGTGCAGGTCCATGAGAGTTCGGGGGATCCTCTCGGGCAACGACGGGTCTACGGCCGCCGAGGGGGAGCGTCGGCCGTGCTCACGACTCATCGCACTGTGTCACCAGGCGTTACCCGATCGAGTGTGCTAAGGCACAGGTTGCGCCGGAAGTCGGTACCCGGCGCGACGAACGGCGCATCCCTCCATCTGACGTGGAGGGATGCGCCGTTCGTCGTGGAGCGGGGGCCGGTCAGTCGCGGCGCAGGACCGGGCGCAGCGCGTCGAGCACGGAGGCGTCGTCGATCGTGCCGGGCACCGGCTCGTCGACGCCGTCGGCGATGCCGCGCATCGTCTTGCGCAGGATCTTCCCCGAGCGGGTCTTCGGCAGCGCCGCCACGACCGCCACGTCCTTGAGCGAGGCGACGGCCCCGACCTGGTCGCGGACCAGCTGCACCAGCTCGCCGCGCAGCTCGTCCTCGTCGCGCTCGACGCCCGCCTTGAGCACGACGAACCCGCGCGGGATCTGCCCCTTCATCGAGTCGGCCACGCCGATCACCGCGCACTCGGCGACGTCGGGGTGTGAGGCGAGGACCTCCTCCATGCCGCCGGTGGACAGCCGGTGCCCGGCCACGTTGATCACGTCGTCGGTGCGGCCCATGACGTAGACGTAGCCGTCCTCGTCGATCCGCCCGCCGTCGCCGGTGAGGTAGTAGCCCTCGAACGCCCGCATGTAGGAGTTCAGGAAGCGCTCGTCGTCGTTCCAGAGCGTGGGCAGCGAGCCGGGCGGCATCGGCAGCTTGACGACGATCGCGCCGTCCGTCCCGGCCTCGACGGGCCTGCCGTTCGCGTCCACGATCTGCACGTCCCAGCCGGGCAGCGGGGTCGTCGGGGAGCCGGGCTTGACGGGGAGCAGCTCGATGCCCGCCGGGTTCGCGACGATCGGCCAGCCGGTCTCGGTCTGCCACCAGTGGTCGATGACCGGGATCTGCAGCAGCTCCGCGGCCCACCGGTAGGTCTCGGGGTCGAGCCGCTCGCCGGCGAGGAACAGGTACTTCAGCGAGGACAGGTCGTACTTGCCCGCGTACTCGCCGTTCGGGTCCTCCTTCTTGATCGCCCGGAACGCGGTCGGCGCGGTGAACAGGCTCTTCACGCCGTGCTCGGCGACGACCCGCCAGAACTGCCCGGCGTCGGGCGTGCCCACCGGCTTGCCCTCGTAGAGCACGGACGTGGCGCCGGCCAGCAGCGGGGCGTAGACGATGTAGGAGTGGCCGACGACCCAGCCCACGTCGGACGCGGTGAAGATCGTCTCGCCCGGGCCGATGTCGTAGACGTTGGGCATCGACCAGTTCAGCGCCACCGCGTAGCCGCCGCCGTCGCGCACGACGCCCTTCGGCTTCCCGGTCGTCCCCGAGGTGTAGAGGATGTAGAGCGGGTCGGTGGCCTTCACCGGCACGCAGTCGGCCGGGGTGGCCGCCGCGACCGCCGACGCCCAGTCGACGTCGCGCTCGCCCATCGCGGCCTCGACCTGAGGGCGCTGCAGGATCACGCAGTGCGCGGGCTTGTGCGCCGCCAGCTCGATCGCCTTGTCCAGCAGCGGCTTGTACTCGATGACCCGCTTCCCCTCGATGCCGCAGGACGCGGACACCATGACCTTCGGGGCGGCGTCGTCGATGCGGACGGCGAGCTCCTTCGGGGCGAAGCCGCCGAAGACCACCGAGTGGATGGCCCCGATCCGTGCGCACGCGAGCATCGCGATCGCGGCCTCGGGCACCATCGGCAGATAGATCACGACGCGGTCGCCCACGCCGACGCCCAGCCCGGCGAGCACTCCGGCGAAGGCCGCCACCTCGTCGCGCAGCTCGCGGTAGGTGAACGTGCGCTGCGACTGCGTGACCGGCGAGTCGTGGATCAAGGCCGGCTGGTCGCCGCGCCCGGCGTCGACGTGCCGGTCCAGGGCGTTGTGGCAGACGTTCAGCTCGCCGTCGGGGAACCAGCGGTAGAACGGCGGCCGGGAGTCGTCCAGCGCCCTCGTCGGCGCGACGTGCCAGTCGACCCCCTTCGCGGCATCCAGCCAGAACCGCTCCGGGTCCTCCACGCTCGCACGGAACACCTGCTCGTACGCACCCACGTCACGCCTCCTCGTCCTCCGGTGTCCGGAACCCTAGCCCACCCAAGATCGATATGTGGGCGGCGTCACATCGGGTTCCGGCGTGAAACGCCGGTCATCGTGACCGCCGAAATGCACGATCAGGAGGTCATATCATGACCGACACCGTTGACACCCCGCTGTTCAGAGGCGTCTATCGCAGCCAGTCGACCATCTCCCCGGAGGACCGCCGGGCCGCGATCGAGGCGATCCTCGAGAACTCCCGCGCGAAGAGCGTCGACCGCGACATCAGCGGCGCCCCGCTCGTCCGGCAGGACTACGTGGTGCGGACGCTCGAGGGCGAGGAGAGCGTGGTGCGCGGCCCGTACGAGAAGATCGCCGCCGACGACCGGGACGAGGCCGTCACGCTCCTCAAGGCGCAGGCCGTCGAGAAGCGGGCGTTCTCCCGTTGGTCGGTGGCCCGGATCTCCGACAACGACCGGCCCTCACGAAAGGGCCTGCGGGCGCGGCCCCCGAGCCGGGGATCGACACGCGGGAGGCGGACCCGGTGATCAGCACGATGCGCGGCTGCGCCACCGGGGGATCGGCTCCGACCGGGCCCGGCTCGCACCGAGGCCCGGCCGACCGCGTGGACCGCGCGCGGTCACAGCGCCGCGAGACCCCGCTCGGCCGCCGCGGCACGCACCGCGTCGATCACCAGTTGCAGTGACGTCCGCCGCGCGGTCCCGGTGCGGTAGGCGATCGACACCGTCCGCGTGATCGGCTCGGTCATCGCGCGGACGTCCACCCCGGGTGGGCACAACGCCAGCCCGAGGTCCGAGACCAGCGTGACGCCCAGTCCGGCCGCCACCATCGCGAGCGCCGTCGACTGCTCGCCCACCTCGTGCTCGACCCGCGGCTCGAACCCCGCGCGTTGGCAGGCGATCCGCACCGCCCGCCCGAAGTGCGAGCGCGGACCGGCCAGGATCCACGGGTGCTCGGCCAGGTCGGCCAGCACGACCGTGGGGGCCGCGATCGTGCCGGGTGCCACCGCGGCGTGCAGCCGCTCGTCGGCGATCACCGTGCGCTCCAGCCCGGTGTCCCAGGCCATCGGGTGCCCGGAGTACTCGATGACGAAGGAGAAGTCGAGCGCGCCGTCGCGCACCGCGCCCGCGGTGTCCTCGGGGGCCAACTCGACCGTGCGGACCCGGATCCCGGGGTGCTCGGTGGCCAGCACGGTCAGCGCGGCCGGCAGCAACCCGGACGCCACCGACGCCCACACCCCGGCCGTGAGTCGCACCGAGACTGTGGCCTGCGCCTCCTCCAGGGCCAGCGTGGCCCGCTCGACGGCCCCCAGGATCACCTCGGCGTGGTCGGCCAGCACGAGGCCGGTGTCGGTCAGCTGGACCCGCCTCCCGAGCCTCTCGAACAGGGAGCTGCCGACGTCGCGTTCGAGCTGTGCGAGCTGCTGGGACACCGCGGACGCCGTGTAGTGCAGCGCCTGCGCGGCGGCCGTGACGGTGCCGCGGCGGCGCAGCTCGCGCAGCATCCGCAGGCGCTGCAGCGAGAGGTCCACACGGCCAGCGTAAGCACCGGTGAACGGCCGCGTGCAGTTTCCGTAACTAGACGCACGTCCGGCGCCGGACCCACGCTGGGGCGACCGGCCGACCAGATGATGGGAGTGGTGCGACGTGACCACGATGCAGGACCCGATGATGCCCGTGCAGCAGCCCGCCCAGCAGGTCGTCGAGACGCCCGTCCAGCCGGCCGTCACCCGCGACCCCGGGGCCGTCGACCAGGACCCGATGATCCGCCTGACCTGGACCGACCCCGTCACCGGCACCCTCGGCTACCTCGTCGTGCACCTGCTGGTGTCCGGCCTCGCCACCGGTGGCACGCGGATGCGCGCAGGCTGCACGATGGCCGAGGTCGAGGACCTCGCCCGCGGCATGGCCGCGAAGACCGCGGTGTTCGACCTGCCCGTCGGCGGGGCCAAGGGCGGCATCGACATCGACCCCAAGGACCCCCGCGCCTTCGACGTCCTCACGCGCTTCTGCGAGGCCATGCGTCCCTGGCTCGACGGCTACTGGGTGACCGCGGAGGATCTCGGCGTCCCCCAGCACCTCATCGACGCGGCCTTCGCCCGTATCGGACTCGGCCAGAGCTACCACGCGGCGATCTCCCGGTCGGCCGATCCGGAGGCCACCATGAACCGCGTCCGGGCCGGGCTCGACGCCCCGGTCGAGGGCGGCCTGCTCGGTGACGTCATCGGCGGCTACGGCGTGGCGCAGGCCTGTCTGGCCGCGGCGCAGACGTGGAGCTGGTCGCTGCCCGGCACGACCGTCGCGATCCAGGGCATCGGCACGATGGGCGGCGCCGCGGCCTTCTACCTCTACGAGGCCGGGATGCGGGTCGTCGCCGTCGCCGACGCGGCCGGCACGCTCTACCACCCGGGCGGCCTCGACATCCCCGCACTGCTCGACCTGCGCGACGAGTTCGGCGAGATCGACCGCACCCGCGTGCCGTCCGACGTGCAGCGGCTGCCGCGCGACGCCGTGATCGCCACGGCGGCCGACATCCTCATCCCCGCCGCGATCTCGTACGCGATCACGCCGGACAACTCGTTCGACGTGGCCGCGAAGGTCGTCGTGGAGGCGGCCAACACGGCCACCACCCCGGAGGCGGAGGCGATGCTCACCGCGCGTGGCATCCCGGTGCTCCCCGACTTCGTCGCCAACGCCGGCGCGGCGGCGTGGGCGTGGTGGCTGCTCCTGGGCTACGTGGACGAGGTCCCGGAGACCTCGTTCCTGCGCCTGCGCACCGAGATGACGGCGAAGGTCGGCATGCTGCTGGAGCGCTGGATCGTCGACGGGACGCCCCCGCGGCACACCGGCTGGGCCTGGGCCGCCGCCCGTCGTGCGGCCCTGGCGAGCGACCCGCACGGCGCCGGGCCCGTCGTCATCCCCTGATTCACCTGGCCGGGTGGTGGGGGACCACCCGGCGCCCCGGTCGAGTCACTCACGGAGAGTGAATTCGACTCGACGTAACGTGACCACCCGATCGGCCGACTCACGATCGGGTGGTCACGCTCGTTCAACCCTACGTAACGGATCGCCTACTACCCGTTCGAGCGACGTGTGTCGTCACGTTCGCGGTGGGTGCGGCGATGACACTGCGGACGGTTCGGAGCGAGGGGTCGGTGGGGCGGGCGATGCGGGCAGGGGCACGGGTGCGGAACGGGGTGCGAGGGCTCGTCGCCGCCGCCGCGATGATCTGCCTGCTGGGGGCGTTCGCCCTCACCGACCGCGCCCCGGAGGCGGTCGGTCCCGTCGCCGCGGTCGATCCCGGGCCCGACTGCGCGCCCGCGTGGGCCGGCGCCTGGCACGCCGCGGCCCAGCCCGTCCCCGCCGATCCGGGCACGGCCGGACGGACGCTGCGGATGGTGGTGTCACCGCAGGTCACCGGTTCGCAGGTCCGGGTGCGGCTGTCCAACGCCTACGGCACCACACCGATGCAGATCGGCACGGTGTCCGCGGCCTGGTCCGACGGGGCGGCCGGGCTGGTGCCCGGCACGATGCGCCCGGTCGCGTTCGGCGGGGTGTCGGGCGTGATGGTGGCGCCGGGTGCCGAGGTCGTCAGCGACCCGGTGGCCCTCGTTGCCGAGGTCGGCCGCCCGCTCGCCGTCAGCCTGTTCCTGGTGACCCCGCCCGACGTACTCACCCAGCACGGGGTGGCGCTGCAGACCTCGTACCTCTCCCGGCCCGGCGACGCCGCACTCGTCGACGACGGGTCCGCGTTCGACACGCCCGTCACGTCCTGGATGGTGCTCACCGGTGTCGACGTGCTGGCCCCGCGTCCGGTCAACACGGTCGTGACGATCGGTGACTCGATCACCGACGGCGTCGGCGCGGGACCGGGCGAGCGCTGGTCCGACGCGCTCGCGCAGCGGCTGACGGGCGTGGGTGGCCCGGCGGTCATGTCGGTGCTCAACTCGGGCATCTCCCGCAACCAGCTGCTCACCGACGACCCGCTCCTCGACGGCGACTCGCCGCTGGCCCGCTACGACCGCGACGTCGGTGCCGTGTCCGACGTCGTCCTGCACATCGGCACCAACGACATCGCGGCCGGGCGCAAGGCCGACGAGATCGTCGCGGGCATGGTGCGGTTCGCCGAGCGTGCCCACGCGGGCGGCACCCGGGTCGTCCTGACGACGATCACGCCGTCCGCGGCGGGGGAGCACGGCACGCCGCAGGCGGTCGCGACCCGCGAGGCCGTCAACGCCTGGGTGCGGGCGCACGGCGCGGAGCACGCTGACGGGGTGGCCGACTTCGCCGCCGCCGTCACCGACCCGGCCGACCCCGCCCGCCTGGCCCCCGCCTTCGACTCCGGCGACGGCCTGCACCTCTCGGCGGCCGGCTACCGCGCGCTGGCCGGCGCACTGGACCCGTCCCTGCTGACCGGCAGCCCGTGCCTCGACGGCAGCCCGAGCCGGGTGCTGGTCAGCGGTCCTTGATCGGCGGCTCCTGATCAGCGGTCCCCGCGCGGGTCGTCGACGCCCCAGCTCGGCGTCTGCCCGGTGCGGCGCAGCACGGGTACGAGCTTGGTCGGGCGCACGCCGAGCCGGGAGTAGGTGTCGAACATCAGCTGCCCGCCCGGCAGGTGCTCCACGAGCCGGCACAGCAGCGGGGGCCCTCCGTTGCGGGCAGGTACATCGTCAGTCCCTCGGCGACGACGAGAGCGGGTCGGTCGCGCGGTAGTGGCCGGTGGGCGGCTCGTAGAGCTGCTCCCGCAGCGAGATCACCTCCGGCCGGTCGACGTCGAACCAGTGCACGCCCGGTCCGCGAGATCGGCACGACGGTGGCGTACCTGCCGGCCTGCCTGCTGTTCGCCGGACCGGCGTTCGCGCCGCCCCGTCCTGGTCTCCCCGTTCGCTGCCGTCGCGCCGGGCCCCGGATGGGTGCCGTGGCCGCCGTCGCGGTCGGGCCGGCCGCGGCCGGGGTCGTCGGCCTGCGGCGCCGCGACCTGAACGGCTGACGGTCCGGCGGTCCGTCCCCGTCCGTTCCTAGCTCCGGTCCCGCCTGCCGAGCCTGCTCAGCGGACCGCGCCTACGCTTCTCCGCCTCCTCGACGACGGCGAGCGGCCCGGTGGGGGTGTCCTCGCGGTCGAGCCGCTCCACCACCCAGTCGACGGCGAGAGCGCCCGGTGAGACCCCGCGCTCCTCCGCGATCCGGCGCAGCTGCTCGATGCGCAGCGCGGGCAGCCGGAGCTGGAACACCTGGGCCGAGCCGAAGCGGCCCGTCAGCTCGGTGGCGTGCTCCTCGGCGCCGGGCGCGAGTGCGGCGAGGTAGGAGTCGAGCTCGGGATCGTGCGCGTCCGGCCCGGGTCCCGAGGGACGGCGGCGCGCACGGCGATCGGACGGCATGCCCGGCACCCTACGGCGCCGGGCCTCCTCAGCCGACGAGTTCGAAACCCGCCTCGGAGACCGCCGCGGCGATCTCGTCGTGCTCGATGTCGCGGTCGGCGAGCACCGTGAGCAGGCCGCTGTCGAGGTCGGCGTCGACGGCGCTCACGCCGTCGATCTCGGAGACCTCCTCCGTGACCGACATCACGCAGTGTCGGCACGTCATGCCACTGACGGTGACGTGCGTGCGGAACGGGGCCTGGACAGCCATCGGACCTCCTCGGACGGGCTGCCGGACATGGTGGCAGAAGCCTGCCGGGGCCCCGCCGCCGGTGGTCGGTCGACCCCGCAGAGTCACCTCCGGGTGGTCCGCTCACCCGGGAAGGGGCGTGCGCGGGCGTCCCCCGATAGGTAACGTCTCGGTCACGGTCACGGGGGTGGCCACAGGGGCGGGAGGCTGGGATGACCGGTGGTATCGGCAGCGCGCGGCGGGAAACGGGCGACGGCGTCACCTCGGGGTCGATCCCGAGCCAGCGCACGGCGTCCGACGCATACCGGGTGAGCGACGACCAGCTCCACAGCGCACGCATGGTCGTCGCCAGGAACTCGTCGGGCTCTGAGGACCTGCGCGAACTGCTCGACATGCTGGGGCTGATCTCGTCCACCCCGGACCTCCCACCGCCGGTCAGTCGCTGATCGGCACCCCGGTGCAGGGGGCTCCGGAGGTCTGTCCTATGCTTGGCGGGCTCCCAACGGACAGTCGTTGACGGCACGGACGGCCTCGGCGGTCCGAGTCCCCATCGTCTAGTGGCCTAGGACTCCGCCCTTTCAAGGCGGCAACGCGGGTTCGAATCCCGTTGGGGGTACGGTTACACCGCTCTACAGCTCCACAGCTAGGCCCAGTGGCGCAGTTGGTTAGCGCGTCGCCCTGTCACGGCGAAGGTCGCGGGTTCGAGTCCCGTCTGGGTCGCTCCACCATGGTCCGGTGTCTCACCGGACCGCCCGGCCAGGTAGCTCAGTTGGTACGAGCGACCGCCTGAAAAGCGGTAGGTCGGCGGTTCGACCCCGCCCCTGGCCACCTCCCCGCGGTCCCGGCGCTCCGTCGCCGACGGTCACCCGCGATCTGTCGCAACCGAGACTCCGGCCCTCCGGCCCGTCCCCGATGCTCCTCGACGGCCAGGACGTCGAGGACCGCGTGTTCTCGCGCTGGTCCGTGTTCTCGCGTGTCCGAGGACGGCCGGCCCGACATCCCGCTCCTCATGAACCGGGACGAGGGCGGGGCCTCACCGGCCGCCGGACGACCGACCCCGCCGGAGCAGGACGCCGTGCTGGACCGGACGTCAGCAACGTCCTGGGTCGCTACGACCAGGGGAGCAACCGCGCCAGGGCCTGCGCGGCAGAGCCGAGCACCGAGATGTGACCCTCACCCTCGCGGAGCCACAGCTCGGAGTCCGGGCAGTGCCGCGCCAGCCACTCGCCGTGCGCGGGCGGCGCGATCCGGTCGTCGCCCCCGTGCAGCACCACGACGGGGGCGGTGACCCGGGCCGGGTCGGCACCCCACGGCGAGACATAGGCGAGGTCGTCGTCGAGCATCCCTTCCGGTCCGGCCGCGAGACCCTTCCCCGCCACCGTGCCCAGTCAGGACCACGGCCCGGCCAGCGCCGCGTGGTCCGACTCCGTGAACTGGTCGGGATCGAACTCCGCCGACGCCAGTAGTTCGGCCAGCGCGTCCCGGCCCGCGTCGGCCGCCCGCAGTTCCGCCGCTCCCGCCGCAGCCATGCCGGCGAACCAGTCGAGCCCGTCGGCGTCCCGGGGTGCGATACCGCAGATGCAGAGCACTCCGGCGACCCGGTCCGGGAGCAGCGCCGCGCAGGCGAGCGCGTGCGGGCCGCCCCCGGAGTGCCCGGCGGCCACGAACCGGCCCACTCCCAGAGCATCGGCCACCGCGGCGACGTCGGCGGCCACGGACGCCACGTCCCGCCCGGGGTGCGGGGTCGAGCCACCGTAGCCGGGGCGGTCGTGCGAGATCCAGCGCACGCCGTCGCCGAGCAGGGGAACGGGCGGCTCTCCGGTGTTCGGTGTGCCGTGATGCCAGCCCACGGTGACCGGTGCGTCGGCGGGCCCGACGTCATAGGCGTGCAGCGTCCGGCCGTCGGGCAGCGGGACATCGATCTCCCTCATGGCGGCGAGGGTGCCAGATGAGACCCGTCTCAGAATCAGCTCAGACCGTTCTCACCCCCGGACGGTGGACTCGGTGCCATGACCAAGACGACGACGCTCCTCGCCATCGCCGCCGGCACCGCACTCCTCGCCGCGTGCGGGTCCGGCGCCGCCGAGACCCCGGTCGCCCCCGTGGCCGCACCCCAGGTCGCCCCCGCCACCACCGCGCAGGCCCCCGCGACGGCGGGCGGCGTGACCCCCGTGTCCGACCCCGGCGCGACGATCGACGCCGACGACCAGTCCGGTGACGGCCGCACGGTCGTGGTCCGCGAGGCCCGGATCTCCGGCGGCCCCGGCTGGGTCGTGATCCGCACCGACGACGACGACTCCGACGGGCGGGTCCTCGGGTCGGCCCCGGTGCAACCCGGGCAGTCCGGGCCGATCACCGTCACCCTGACCGAGCCGATCCCCGCCGGTACCGGTGACGACGACGGCGACCTCACCGCCGTGCTGCACCTCGACGACGGCGACGGCGTCTTCGACGAGCGGGCCGATCCCGCGGTCCTCGACGAGGACGGCGACCGGGACGACTCGCCGGGCGACGACGTCGAGGACGACGATTTCGACGTCAGTGTTGACTGATCCCTGACGACAATCGTGGAGCGGCGGCTACGATCACTCGTAAGGGGTGCCTCACCGTGCCCCGTTCGTGGACGAGGGGAAGCGGGAGGGCATGCCACCGTCACCGGGTCGGTCGATCGGGCCGGCGAGCTGGGCCATCCGGTCCATCCCGCGCCGGCTCGCCGCCGTACTGGTGTCCGTGGAGATCCTCGCGATCGCGGTCGTCCTGACCGGCGGTGCGGTCTCCGCGTCCGACGTCACGACGACGGGGCTCTGGACGATCGCGGTCCTCGCCGTCGCCGGTATGGCCCACACCGAGGCCGCGCTGGGCGTCGAGCGGATGCGGCGCCGCGTCGACCAGACCCCGCACATGGACCTCAGCTCCGTGTGGACGTTCGCCGCCGCCCTGCTGCTGCCCGGATGCCTGGCCACCGCCGTGGTCCTGCTCGTCTACCTGCACCTCTACCTGCGGGCGTGGCGGCCGTCGGGTTTCCCGGTGTACCGGGTCGTGTTCAGCACGGCCACGGTGGTCCTCGCCGCGCACGCGGCAGGGGTCGTCGTGGGGCTCGGCGGTGCAGCCGAACTGTTCCGGTCGGCGACCGGCCTCGTGCTCCTCGCCCTCGCGGTGCTCGCCTACGGGCTCGTCAACCTGGTCCTCGTCGTCGCCGCGATCCGGATGAGCGGGTCGGGCACGTCGTTGCTCCGGGCCGTGGGCCACCGCGACGAGCTCGTGCTGGAACTCACCACGTTGACCCTCGGTGCGGTGGTCGCGGCGGCCGTGTCCGCGTTCGGTCCCGCGCTGGCGGTGCTGGTGTTGCCCCCGCTGGTCGTGCTGCACCGCACCGTCCTGGTCCGCCAGCTGGAGGAGGCGGCCAGCACCGACGCGAAGACCGGGCTGCTCAATGCGGAGTCCTGGCGGCTGCGTGCCGAGCTGGCCCTGCGCGCGGCCCGGCACTCCGGCGGCACGGTCGCCGTCCTCCTGCTCGACATCGACCACTTCAAGCTCGTCAACGACCGCTACGGCCACCTCGCGGGCGACCAGATCCTGGCCGACATCGGGGCCGCCCTGCGGGCCGAGGTGCGCGACCACGACCTCGTCGGTCGCTTCGGTGGCGAGGAGTTCGTCGTGCTGCTCACCGCGGCCGACGTCGACGACCTGCGTACCGGCGCGGGCGCGGTGGCCGACCGGATCCGGTGCCGGATCGACGACCTGCGCCCCGAGGTCCCGGCGCCGGACGGACCCGTGGTCGTCGACGACGTGTCGGTCTCCGTCGGGGTCGCCACGTTCCCGGCCGACGGTGCCGACCTCGACCGGCTGATCGAGGTGGCCGACGCCGCGCTCTACGCGGCGAAGGCCGCCGGTCGCAACCTGGTGCGGCACGGGCTGCACACCGTCGACGACCCGTCCGCATCGGCACCGAGGCCCGCGCACGGGTCCTGACCGGTCGGCCGTGGCACGATCTGGGACGGGTGCCGAGCAGGGAGCACCCGAGGAAGGGCCGATGTCCACGCACACCGGTGAAGCCGCGGCCGTGCCCCGACGGGCCGGCCGACGTCCCGTCACGTCCCGCGTCGAGATCGAGCACATCGCGCTCGACATGTTCACCCGCCGCGGCTTCGACACCACCACCGTCGACGACATCGCCGCTGCGGCCGGGATCGGCCGGCGCACCGTCTTCCGCTACTACGCCTCCAAGAACGACATCCCCTGGGGTGCGTTCGACGAGCAGCTCGACCGGATGCGGGCCACGTTCGCCGCACTCCCATCCGACCTGCCGGTGATGGACGGGGTCCGGGCCGCCGTCCTCGACTTCAACGAGGTGCCCATCGCGGAGCAGCACTGGCACCGCAGCCGGCTGCGCCTGATCCTCGACACCCCGGCCTTGCAGGCCCACTCGACACTGCGCTACGCGGCGTGGCGCCGGGTCGTCGCCGACTACGTGGCCGGGCGGCTCGGGGTCTCCAGCGACGACCTCGTGCCCCAGGCGGTCGGGCATGCGAGCCTCGGCGTCGCGCTCGCCGCGTACGAGCGGTGGCTCGACCACGGCGACGGTGAGTTGCGGGATCTGCTCGACATGGTGTTCCGGGCGCTCGAGAGTGGGCTCACCGGCCCGCTCGGAACGGATTCCTGAAACCGTTCTCCGATCACACGGAATTGCGCCGGCCGGCCGTGGGGTCGGCCGGCCGACGCCATTCCTCGGGGGTGGATCAGCCGCCCAGTGCGGGCAGTCCGGCAGCGGGCAGTTCCGGGGCCGGTGCGGCCGGGAGTGCCGGAGCGGGCAGGGCGGGGTCCGGCAGGGCCGGAGCGGGCAGGGCGGGGTCCGGCAGGGCCGGAGCGGGCAGGGCCGGAGCGGGCAGGGCCGGAGCGGGCAGGGCGGGGTCCGGCAGGGCCGGGTCCGGCACCGCGGGCAGGCCGGCGGCCGGGTCCGGGAGGGCGGGTACGTCGGCGGGGATCTCGCCGACCGGCGGGCAGCCGACCGGGAGCCCGGTGGCCCGGTCGATCACCGAGGGGTCGATCGCCGCGGGGTCGGTGGGCAGCGCGGGGTCGGCGGGCAGCGCGGGAGCCGCGGGCAGGGCCGGGTCGGCGGGCAGGGCCGGCAGGTCGGCGGGAACGCCCGGAGCTGCGGGAACGGCCGGGACGACCCCGCACGGGTCGGGAACCGGCACGGGGGGTTCCGGCAGCTGCTCCCCGACGGCGGGCACCGCGGCGGGAAGGGCCGGGGCGGGCACGGGCAGGTCGGGCGCGGCCGGCAGCCCGGGAGCCGCGGGCAGGGCGGGGGTCGCGGGTACCGCCGCGAGATCGCCCGGCACCGGCACGAGGGCGGTGTCGGTCGGCACCGTTCCGCCGAGCACGTCGGGCAGGAGGTCCTGCAGGGTGACCAGGAGCCCGTTGAGCAGGCCGCCCACGGGCGTCGGCGGCTCCGGGACCACCTGCTCCGGCGTGGCGGCGTACGCGCCGGTGGCCCCGATGACGGCGAGGGCGCCGCTCGCCGTGACGGCGATGATCGCTTGGGTAAATCTCCGACTCCGCACTGGAGCCCTCCCCGAGAATTCGACGGACGTGACGGCCGAAATGATGCGCGTGGGCCCATTGCGGCGCCAGGGTGCCGGGGCGCCGCAGCGCCCTCCGCGGATGTCCCGGATCTCCCGCAGGGTCACCACGGACCGCGTTCCCACCACATCGGGGTACCCCGTCGGGGTGATGACGCGCCGACGCCCGTCCGACTCGCCGCCCGATGCCCGGCGGGGCGACCTGGGACGGGCTCGTGGTCACCCGTCGAGGTGGGAGTTGGGCGAGATCCCCCGAAAGATCAAGATCGTCACCTTCCGTAGGTGTGTCGCGGTCCTTCTCTCACCCTGGGTGATGGCATCGTGGCTGGTCCCCGGCCCGGTGCACGGCCCGCCGGCGATCTTCGCGGGGCCCCTCCGGTGCCCGCGTCGCGTGATAGGTTTCCGCGCGGTTGCAGTCGTGTCTTCCTCGCTCGTTGTGAAGCGTCCGTGGAAAGTGACGGTGGGCTTCACGGGCGTCGCACGCTCGCCGTTCCGTGTCCCCACCCCGCAGCCCCCGGCCGGCACAGTGCCGTCCGGGTCCGCTTCACGTGTGGGAGATCAGGTATGCCGCAGGGCACCGTCAAGTGGTTCAACGCCGAAAAGGGCTTCGGCTTCATCGCGACCGACGACAACGGTCCGGACGTCTTCGTCCACTACTCCGCGATCCAGACGGACGGGTTCCGTACACTCGAGGAGAACCAGCGCGTCGACTTCGAGTCGAGCCAGGGCGCCAAGGGCCCGCAGGCCGACACGGTCCGCCCCATCTGAGGTCCCGGGACCGAAGCTTCGGAGCCGGCGATCCCCTCGGGGTCGCCGGCTCCGGCGTCTCCCGGGTCGTTGTCCCCGGGTCAGCGAGCCGCGATCCACTCCGCGGTCAACGCCAGCCCCTCGTCGACGCCGCGCGGGGCGAAGCCCAGACCGCGCGCCCCGCGGTCGTGCACCCGCACCGGCGGGAAGTGCCCGTAGACCTCCGAGCGCCGCGCGAACGTCCCCGCGTCGCCCCCGAGGATCGACCCGGGCGGCAGCACCTCCACCCGTTCCCCGCCGACGTGCCCGGCGAACGTGTGCAGCATCCGACCGAACGTCGCGGTCTCGCCGCACAGCACGTAGCGCCGCCCGGCTTCGCCGTGCTCGAGCACGAGCAGGTGTCCGAGCGCTGCGTCCTCGGCGAGCACCCACCCCACCGTCGAGTCGACGACGGTGCGCACCTCACCGCGCGCCGCGGCCACGAACAGCCCGTTGTAGGAGTGCGGTCCCTGCGGGCTCGGTCCGTAGATGCTGACGGGGTTGACGACGAGTGCCTCGATCCCGTCGGCGGCCAGCACGATCCGCTCCGCCTCGCCCTTGCTCGTCGAGTACGGGTCGGTCAGCGCGGGCGGGCCCACCGGTTCCTCGGCCACCAGCCCGTCCGCGTCCATGATCGCGGCGCTGCTGCTCGTGCAGACGAACCGCTCCGCGCCCGCGGCCGTCGCCGCCGCGAGCACCGCCCGGGTGCCGTCGACGTTGGCCCGGCGGGTCTCCTCCGCCGAGTGTCCGACGGAGCCGGCGAGGTGCAGCACCCCGCTGCAACCCCGCGCGGCCCGCGTGAGCGCGTCGACGTCGTCCAGGTCGGCGACGACGACGTCCACACCGGCCGGAAGCAGGGCCCGCGCCCGGTCCGGGTCGCGGACGGCGGCCCGGACCTCCAGGCCCCGGCGCGCCGCCAGGTCGACGAGTGCACTGCCCAGGAACCCCGTTGCTCCGGTGACCATCAGCATGGCCTGATCCTGGCAAGGATCGGGTCGTGCCCGCAGCCGCTGGTCGACGGCGGCCGGACGGCGACCGGTCCGGCACCGAACGGAGTAGCCGTCGGCCCGCCCGCGTGAACCGGTCGCCCGCTGCCCATCGGTCGCCTCTCGTCGTCCGACGGCGCGACCATCCGCTTGTCCCGAAGTCACGCACGGTCGCCGCTCGGGGACTCCAGGCGCGTTCCCGGAGGTCGATGGTGGTGTTGAGTGTCACAGGTACACAGACGACGCAAGGGGAGTGAGACATGCCGGGCTGGGACAGCTACCGCACGGTTCACGGTGCGGAGCTGCGCGCGGCGGCGCGGGAGTTCACCGTTCACGGGTGGCCGGTGATCGAGGAGTCGGTCACCGCGCTGCGCCTCGTCACGGGCACCGCGCTCGACGTGCTGGAGGTGCCCGCCGCCGTCGGCCGCGGCATCTGCGCCCAGCTCCGGGCGGTGGACATCGTCGTCCCGGTGGCCGGGACGCCCACCGGGTCGTGGTGGTACCCGATGGCCCCGGGAGCCGTTGCGCCCGCTGACCTCCTCGCGGCCGACGGGGTCGTCCTGCACTCGACGGGCGGTTCGGTGATCGCGCCGCCGTCGCAGGTTCCCGACGGATGGGTGCACTGGCGGGTGGCTCCGGCGCTCACCGGGTACCTGCTGCCGTCGGCCGAGCTGATCATCCCCGCCGCTACGGAGAGTGTTCGGTGGCGGGCCGACCACGACAGGCATCCGGGCGCCCAGCGGCCCGCCGCTGCCGCCGTGGCGGGGATGCGGTCCTGACCGGGACCGTGTAGCCGGACCGGCTCGGTCCCGCTGCGGCGACTCGTCGAGTCGCGCCGGGGCCGCCGAGCAACCGGCGAGGTGCGGCGCCCGGAGGGGGCACTTCTCCCTCCCGGCGCGGCCGCACCCTCGACTCTGGCCGGGGCCGGTGGATCACCATCGGCCCCGGTCATGACCAGGACGCGATGATGCCTCCCGGAGGCATGGGGGCAACACGTCTCCGGGAGGCATCGACCGGAGCGCGTCCGGTCACACGGGGGTTCGCGCGCGCGGGCACTATGGGTTCGTGCAGACCACGCAGAACACCCGAACGGCGGCATCCGTGCGCCGTTCCCGGCCGGTGGTGGAGGTCGGGCTCGGCATCGGGTCGATGGACCCCACCACCAGGGCACGTGACCTCCGCAGGATGAAGTCGCTGGCCACCGGCCTGTTGCTGGTCGCGGCGGTCATCTTCCTGGCGTCCCGCTGGTGGGAGTCCGCCGACGGACCGGTCTGGATCAGCTACGTCCGGGCCACCGCGGAGGCCGCGATGGTCGGTGCTCTGGCCGACTGGTTCGCCGTCACCGCGCTGTTCCGGCGCCCGCTCGGCCTGCCCATCCCGCACACGGCGATCATCCCGACGAAGAAGGACATGATCGGCGACAGCCTCGGCGACTTCGTCGGCGAGAACTTCCTCGCCGAGGACGTCGTGCGCGACAAGCTGGCCCGCGTCGAGGTCTCGTCGCGGGTCGGGTCGTGGATCGGGCAGGAGGCCAACGCCGACCGCATCACCGCCGAGCTCGCCACCGCTGCGCGCGGCGTCGTCACGGTGCTGCGCGACGAGGACGTGCAGGAGGTCATCGAGCAGGTCCTCGTGCGCAAGCTGATGGAGCGGCAGGTCGGGCCGCCGCTGGGCACGGTGCTCGAGGGGATCCTGTCCGACCAGTCGCACCACAAGCTCGTCGACCTCGTCATCGACCGCGCCTACGACTGGGTCTCGCAGAACCAGGAGATGGTGCTGCGGGTCGTGCACGAGCGGGCGCCGTCGTGGTCGCCGCGGTTCGTCGACGACCTCATCGCCGACCGCGTGTTCCTCGAGGTCCAGACGTTCGCGTGGGCCGTCAAGACCGATCCGCAGCATCCCCTGCGCCTCGCCGTCGACCGGTACCTCGACGAGTTCGCGGCCGACCTGCAGAACGACCCGGAGACCATCGAGCGGGCCGAGAAGATCAAGACGCAGATCGTGGCGCACCCCGACGTGCAGAAGTTCATCGGCGGCGCGTGGGGCGTCGTGAAGGGCCTCATCCTCGACGCGGCGGCCGACCCGTCGAGCGAACTGCGCCTGCGCGTGCGCGACGGCCTGCTGTCCTTCGGCAGGCGCCTCGTCTCCGACGACACGCTGCGCACCAAGCTCGACGGCTGGCTCGCCGACGCCGCGGGCTACGTCGTGCGGCACTACCGCGGCGAGATCACGACGCTGATCACCGACACCGTGTCGCGCTGGGACGCGGAGGAGACCAGTCGCAAGGTGGAGCTCCAGGTCGGCCGCGACCTGCAGTTCATCCGGATCAACGGCACGGTGGTCGGCGCGCTGGCCGGCCTGGCGATCTACACGCTGAGCCAGCTCCTGTTCGCCTAGACCAGGGCCCCCAGGAGCAGCCCCGTCCCCGCCGCGGCGAGGCCCAGCACCACCGAGCCCGCCGCATTGGCCACCGCCGCGCCCCGACGCCGTCGCTCCCCGAGCGTCACCGTCTCCAGGGCGAAGGTCGAGTAGGTCGTGAGTGCGCCGCAGAAGCCGGTGCCGACCAGCGCCGTCACCTCGGGGGAGGCGCCCGCACCGACCACCAGCCCCAGGACGAACGAACCTGCCACGTTGACGGCGAACGTGCCCCACGGGAGCCCGGTGGAGTGCCGCGCCTGCACGATCCGGTCGGTGGCGTGGCGCAGCGGCGCCCCGACCGCCGCGCCGAGGACCACCAGCAGCACGGTCACCGGGGGAGCCCCGAGGCCAGGCGCGTGAGCCGGATCCCCAGCCAGGTGGCGGCGAGCGCCGCGGCCAGCGTCCCGACGACGTACGCCGCGGCTCCGAGGACCCGGCCCGCGGCGACCATCTGGTGCGCGTCGACGGCGTAGGTGGAGAACGTCGTGTAGCCGCCCAGCACCCCGGTGCCGAGCAGTGGACGGACGAGCGGGTGTGCCGCCCGCCGCTCCGTCACCAGGACGATCAGGACGCCGAGGAGCAGGCAGCCCGTCACGTTGATCGCGAATGTCGCCCACGGGAACCCGCCGGCCGGGTGCGGGAACGCGAGCCCCAGGCCGTGGCGGCCCAGTGCCCCCGCCGCCCCGCCGACGGCCACCGCCGCGAGGGCGGGAGCCTGTCCGGCGAGGGGTGCGGTGGTCATCCGCGCACCGTACCCGGGTGTGGTGGAGGCCACGCGACCTGCGCAAGCACTGTGCTTGCAACTGCTAGCAGTGCCGGGTAGCGTCACCAGGGACAGGGACGGAGGTGAGCGGTATGAGCCCGAACGACAAGCAGGACCGATCCACCGAGCGGGTGGGTCACGTCGTCGAGCAGGTCGGCCACGTGGTCGAGCACGCCGGTCACGCCGTCGGTCAGACCGTCGAGGGCATCGGCGCCTACATCCGCAGCCAGCGCGAGCTGGCCGATGTGTCGATGCGCCAGCTCGCCCGCACGGCGGGTGTCAGCAACCCCTACCTCAGCCAGATCGAGCGGGGCCTGCGCAAGCCGTCGGCCGAGATCCTGCAGCAGATCGCGAAGGGTCTCCGCATCTCCGCGGAGGCGCTGTACGTGCGGGCCGGGATCCTCGACGAACGCCCGGCGAGCGTCGTCACCGACGCCGTGCTCGCCGATCCGACCCTGACGGAGCGCCAGAAGCAGGTGCTCCTCGACATCTACGCCACCTTCCGCCGGGAGAACGACGTCGCCGTCGGTCCCGGAACCACAGACAAGGAGTGATCATGGCCGTCTCCCTTCCCACCTCGACCGACGTTCGCAAGGCCCGTGAGCAGGCGGCCGAGCGCGCCGAGGTCGCCCGTACCCCGCTGCTCGCCGTCCTCGGTGCCGGTGACTACGCCGTCGCCAGCGTGAGCAAGGCCGTCGCCGACGCCCGTGTCCGCGCCGAGGAGGCCGCCAACCGCGCCGCCGAGCTGCCCCAGCGCCTCTCGCCCGAGAGCCTGCGCCAGCTGGTCGCCGACCTGCGCGCCGACGCCGAGGAGCGCTACACCGGCTTCGCCGAGCGCGGCGAGAAGACCTGGGGCCGCATCCGCAAGCAGCCGCAGGTCAAGAACGCCATCTCGACCATCGAGAGCTACACCGACAAGCTCGACGCCCGCGTCGACGTCCTGGTGGACGACGCCCACGACGTCGCCGAGAAGGCGCTGTCCACGGTCACCCGCCAGACCCGCTCGGTCGGCGAGAAGGCCGCCCGTGCCACGCAGGAGTTCGCCGCGGAGGCCGCGGAGACCGTCGCCGAGGTCGCCGACGAGGCGTCCGGCAAGGTCGCCGAGGCGGGCAAGGACGCCGCCGCCACGATCAACGAGGCCGGCGACGAGGCCGCCAGCACCACGCGCTCGGTCAGCCGCAAGGCCGCCAACCGCACCGCGCCGAAGACGGTCACCCGCAAGCCGGCCGCCCGCCGCACCACGAACGGCTCGACCTCGAGCTGATCTCGCAGAACGTCGCTGGTCGACGTCACAGCGCCCCCGGAGCCTCCCGCGCCCCGGGGGCGCTGTGCTGTGTGCACCCGACGGGTACATTGGCGTCGTGTACGAGTTCCTCGATGTCCTGGATAACTACATCCTGTGGGGCATCGGGCTGCTCGCGATCCCCGTAGGCGGTTACGCCTTCGTGCACGCGCTGATGCAGCGGGCCGACGCGTTCACCGCCGCCGACAAGCTCACCAAGCCCGCCTGGCTCGGCATCACCGGCGCCAGCGTGCTGATCCTCATCGTCTTCTACGGCGGGCTGGGCAGCAGCGGCTCGCTGTTCTGGCTGGCCGCCCTCGTGGCGTCGCTGGTCTACATCGTCGACGTCAAGCCGGCGATCGTCGGGGTGCAGGGCGGCGGACCGCACTGGTGACGTGGCCCGAGCTGTGATCTGGCCCGTACTGGGCTCGTTGTCCGCGGTTCCCGCGCTCGATCGCCCCGACCTGCTCTCCGACCCCGTCGCGCTCGCCCTCACGGCGATGGACCCGGCCGACGCCGCGCTGATCGGGGTCGCGGAGATCGATCCGACGCTCGCCGACACCGCCGAGTTCTGCGCCGCCTACGGCTCCCCGCTCGACGGCTCCGCCAACTGCGTCGTCGTCGCCGGGCGCCGCGGCGAGACCGTCCGGTACGCCGCCTGCCTCGTGCTGGCCACGACCCGTGCCGACGTCAACGGCCTGGTCCGCAGGCGCCTCGACGCCCGCAAGGCGTCCTTCGCCCCGATGGACGAGGCCGTGTCGATCACCGGCATGGAGTACGGCGGCATCACCCCGATCGGGCTCCCCGCGGACTGGCCGGTGCTGGTCGACGCCGCGGTCGTGGCCGCGCCCGCCGTCGTCGTCGGGTCGGGGGTGCGGCACTCCAAGCTCGCCCTGCCCGGTGAGCTGGCCGCCCGGCTCGCCGGTGCCGAGGTGGTCGAGGGCCTCGGGCGGTGACCGACTGGTCGGAGTGGCACACCCGCTACGACGACCCCGGTGGCCGGCTGGCGCGTCGGCTCGCGGCCGTGCAGGAGCAGCTCCGGACGGCGTTGGACCGGGCTGCCCACGGACCGCTGCGGTTGCTGGCGCTGTGTGCGGGCGAGGGGCGCGACGTGCTGCCCGTGCTGCGTGCCCATCCGCGAGGCACCGACGTGCGGGCTCGGCTCGTGGAGATCGACGAGCGGCTCTGCGCCGTCGCCCGGGCCGCGGCTCCCGCGGGCGTCGAGGTGGTGCAGGGCGACGCCGGATCCGCCGCGTTCGCGGGCGCCGTGCCCGTCGACGTCCTGATGCTCTGCGGGATCTTCGGCAACACCAGCGACACCGACGTGGAACGCACGGTGTCGGCCGTCCCGTCGTTGCTGGCGACCGGCGGCACCGTGATCTGGACGCGCCACACCCGCCCTCCGGATCTCAGCGGCGCCGTCCGCGGGTGGTTCGCCGCCGCGGGCGTCGAGGAGACGGCGTTCGGCACCGGGGAGGGTGCCTGGTCGGTGGGCGCGGGGGTGCTCCGGGGCCCGATGCAACCGCTCGATCCCGCCGCGCAGCTGTTCCGCTTCACGGGGCGTCGGCCGTGATCTGCCCTGAGTGCGCCGCGCTCAAGGTTCCTGCGTTCGCTCGCAGCGTACTTCCTTGAACGCTGGAACAAGTTCAACGCTGTAACGGTTGGACCGGTCATGACAGAGACGCTGAAGCTGCCGGTGCTTCCGCTCGCCGACTCGGTGGTGCTGCCCGGCATGGTGGTTCCCGTTCGCCTCGACAACGCAGAGGTCCAGGCAGCGGTCGACGCAGCTCAGAGCGTCGACCGGAAGGTTCTGGTCGTCCCCCGCCTCGACGGCAGGTACGCCGCCGTGGGCACGATCGCCGTCCTCGAGCAGGTCGGCAGGCTCCCCAGCGGGGAGAAGGCGGCCGTGGTGCGCGGCGAGGGCCGCGCGCAGATCGGGTCCGGCGTGACCGGGCCGGGTGCGGCGCTGTGGGTGGAGGCCACTCCGATCGAGGAGACGGTCGACGCTCCCGGCAAGGCCGCCGAGCTCGCCAAGGAGTACAAGGCACTGGTCGTCGGCATCCTGCAGCAGCGCGGTGCCTGGCAGGTGATCGACTCCGTGCAGCAGATCTCCGACCCCGGCCAGCTCGCCGACACCGCGGGATGGGCGTCCTACCTCGACCTGGAGCACAAGGCGCAGCTGCTCGCCGAGGCCGACGTCGTGAAGCGGCTGGAGCTGTTGATCGGCTGGACCCGTGAGCACGTGGCCGAGCAGGAGGTCTCCGAGAAGATCGCCGGTGACGTCCGCGAGGGCATGGAGAAGACCCAGCGCGAGTTCCTGCTGCGCCAGCAGCTGGCCGCGATCCGCAAGGAGCTGGGTGACGACGACACCGAGGGCGTCGACGACTACCGCACCCGCGTGGAGTCGGCCGACCTGCCCGAGCACGTCCGCAAGGCCGCGCTGACCGAGGTCGGCAAGCTGGAGCGGGCGTCGGACCAGAGCCCGGAGTCGGGCTGGATCCGCACCTGGCTCGACACCGTCCTCGACATCCCGTGGACCGAGTCCACCACCGACAACTCCGACCTGACGGCCGCCCGGGAGATCCTGGACGCCGACCACGCCGGCCTCGACGACGTCAAGGAGCGGCTGATCGAGTTCCTCGCCGTCCGCGCCCGGCGCGACCGCAAGGGCATGGACAAGGTCGGCGGCCGCGGCTCCGGTGCGGTTCTCTCGCTCGTCGGGCCTCCCGGCGTCGGCAAGACCTCGCTCGGGGAGTCGGTCGCGCACGCGCTGGGCCGCAAGTTCGTCCGCGTCGCCCTGGGTGGCGTGCGCGACGAGGCCGAGATCCGCGGGCACCGGCGCACCTACGTCGGCGCGCTGCCCGGCCGGATCGTCCGGGCCATCCGCGAGGCGGGCTCGATGAACCCGGTCGTGCTGCTCGACGAGATCGACAAGGTCGGCAGCGACTACCGCGGCGACCCCACGGCGGCCCTGCTCGAGGTGCTCGACCCGGCGCAGAACCACACGTTCCGCGACCACTACCTGGAGGTCGACCTCGACCTGTCCGACGTGCTGTTCCTGGCCACGGCGAACCAGTTCGACACGATCCCCGGCCCGCTGCTCGACCGCATGGAGGTCGTGACGCTCGACGGGTACACCGAGGCGGAGAAGGTCGCCATCGCGCGCGACCACCTGCTGCCCCGACAGATCGAGAAGGCCGGTCTCGACGTCACCGACGTGGAGTTCACCGACGTCGCGCTCTCGATGATCGCGGCCGAGTACACCCGCGAGGCGGGCGTGCGGCAGCTGGAGCGGGGCCTCGCGAAGGCACTGCGCAAGGTCGCCGTGGCGCTGGACTCGGGCACGGAGGCGCCGATCCACGTCGACGCCGACGCCCTGGTGACCTACCTGGGCCGCCCGAAGTTCACCCCGGAGTCGGCGGAGCGCACCTCGGTGCCCGGCGTCGCGACGGGTCTGGCGGTCACCGGGGCCGGTGGCGACGTCCTGTTCATCGAGGCCACCTCGATGGAGGGCGAGGCAGGGCTGATCCTCACCGGTCAGCTGGGCGACGTCATGAAGGAGTCCGTCTCGATCGCGCTGAGCTACCTACGGTCGAAGGGGCTGGCGGGTGACCTGGCGACACGGAAGCTCCACGTCCACGTGCCGGCGGGCGCGGTCCCGAAGGACGGGCCGAGTGCGGGCGTCACGATGACGACGGCGCTCGCGTCGCTCGCCAGCGGGCGTCCGGTGAAGGCGTCGGTCGGCATGACCGGCGAGGTCACGCTGCAGGGCAAGGTGCTCCCGATCGGCGGGGTCAAGCAGAAGCTGCTGGCCGCGCACCGGGCGGGCCTGACCGACGTGATCATCCCGAAGCGCAACGAGCCCGACCTCGACGACCTGCCCGAGGAGGTCCGCAAGGGCCTGCGGATCCACCCGGTCGCCGACGTCGCGGAGGTGCTGGAGCTGGCCCTGGAGCCGGCCGAGGTGACCGCCGCGGCCTGACCCCGGCGCACGACACGGCGCCCCCACCCGACCCCGGTCGGGTGGGGGCGCCGTTCGCGTCTCCGTTGCCCAACGCGTAACTGATGTGTTACACATTCCCGGTGCTCGCCCTCGCCGCCCTCGCCGATCCGGTCCGCCGGGAGATCGTCGAGCTGCTCGCCGTCGGGGAGAGCACGGCGGGGGCTATCGCGGAGCGGTTCCCGGTCTCGCGACCGGCCGTCAGCAGGCACCTGCGGGTGCTCCGGGAGGCGGGCCTCGTCACCTCGCGGGTGACGGGCCGGCACCGCCTGTACGCGCTCGACCGCGCACCCCTCGCCGAGCTCGACACCTGGCTCGACGGGTTCCGCCCGCTGCGCCCGGCGGCCGGGCCGGCCGGGCGCCTGGACGCACTGGACACCGAGATGCACCGCGGCAGGCGACAGCGCCGCGCGGCCGGAGGAGGAGACGTCGATGACCGCACCGCATGAGATCGTCCTGCGCAAGGAGTTCCCGGACCCCGTCGAGGACGTGTGGTCCGCCGTCACCGACTCCGAGCGGCTCGGCCGCTGGATCGGCACCTACACCGGTCACGGGCGCGTCGGGGGCACCGTCGAGCTCACCGTCACCGGTGAGGTCGACGCGGGCGGCGCCGTCGCCGAGCCGGTCACGGTGACGATCCTCGAGTGCGACGCCCCGCGCCGGCTCGTCGTCGACATCCCGGAGAGCGCGGCCCGCTCGTGGCGGGTGGCCGTCGACATCACCCCGGACGGGGACGGGTCGGTGCTGGTGTTCACCCAGCAGGTCGCCGACGGCCTCGACGCCGCCGACGTCACCGCGGGCTGGCGCTGGTACCTCGACCGCCTCGAGGCGTCGCTGCACGGCACCGCCCGTCCGGAGTGGGCGGCCTACGCCCCCTGACCTACCGGAACACCACCGTCTTGTTGCCGTGCACCAGGATCCGGTCCTCCAGGTGCCAGCGCAGGCCGCGCGAGAGCACCAGCCGCTCGATGTCGCGACCGCGGCGGACCATGTCGTCGGCGGTGTCGCCGTGGTCGACGCGGATGACGTCCTGCTCGACGATCGGGCCGGCGTCGAGGTCGGCCGTGACGTAGTGGCAGGTGGCCCCGATCAGCTTGACGCCGCGGGTGTAGGCCTGGTGGTACGGGCGCGCCCCGGCGAACGACGGCAGGAAGCTGTGGTGGATGTTCAGCGCCCGGCCGGCCCAGCGCTCGCACAGGTGCGCGGGCAGCACCTGCATGAACCGGGCCAGCACGATCGCATCGGGGGAGTGCGCGTCGACGGTCTGGCGCACCTTCTCGAACGCCTCCACCTTGCCCGCCTCCCGCCGCGGGTCGCCCGCCGCCGGGAACGCCACGTGGTGGAACGGCACGCCATGCGCCGCCACGATGGAGGCGAGCGACTCGTGGTTGCCGACGACGGCCTCCAGCCGCACGGGCAGCTCCCCGCTCGACGCGCGGCCGAGCAGGTCGTGCAGGCAGTGCGTCTCCTTGCTGACCAGCACCACCGCCCGCTTGGGCTCCGCGGTGTCGGTGACCGTCCAGCGGGTGTCCGGCCCGATCTCCGCGGCGACCCGGGAGAAGCGTTCGCGCAGCTCGTCGGCGTCGAAGGGCAGGGAGTCGGCACGCACGACCTGGCGGGTGAAGAACCAGCCCGTGGCCGCGTCCGAGTGGTAGGCGGCCTCCACGATCCAGCCGCCCGCGTCGGCGAGGAAACCCGCGATCCGGGCGACGATGCCGGTGGTGTCGGGGCAGCTCAGGGTGATGACGAACCGACGGTCGACCATCAGCGGTGCTTGCCGGCGAGCCACTCCAGCGTGAACGCCGTCTCCGCGGCGAGCAGCTGCTGCACCTGGTCGACGATCACGGCCTCGATCTTGCCGCCGAGGAACGGGATCTTGACGGTGACGTCGGCCCGGACGAGCAGCTCGCTGCCCGTACCGGCGTCGTGCAGCGCGAGCGAGCCGACGGCGGAGGCGGGGGTGCCGGGGATCTGCACGTCGACGTCACCCGCCCAGCGGCCCGGCGCCTCGCGGCGCAGCGACTCCGTGCGCTGGATGACCAGGTTCCCGGAGACCAACGAGCTGACGATCGACGGCAGCGCGGCCTGGTCGACGCCGTGCCGGATCGTGTACCGCCCGCCGTCGGCGGTGGGCTCGTGCGCCAGCACCTTGGCGCCGGGCCCGCCCAGCTGGACCAGTCGGGCGCGCAGGTACTCCTCGTCGAGCATCACCGCGGCGACGTCGTCGGCGCTGTGCTGCGACGACGACCGGTAGTCGATCTGTCGTGACATGGACGGAGGCTACCGTTGCGTCCCGTGTCCACCACCGAGCTGGCGTCGTTCACCACCCTGCGCCTCGGCGGCCCGGCCCGGCGGCTGGTGGAGGCGACCACCACCGACGCCGTCGTCGAGGCGATCCGCGCGGCCGACGTCGCCGGCGAGCCGGTGCTGGTCCTGGGCGGCGGCTCCAACCTCGTCGTCGACGACGCGGGCTGGCCGGGCACCGTCGTGCACGTCGCGACCACCGGGATGCGCACCGACCGCCGCCCCGACGGCTCCGTGCTGCTCACCGTGGAGGCGGGGGAGGACTGGGACGCCGTCGTCGCGGCCGCCGTCGCCGACGGGCTGGGCGGGCTGGAGTGCCTGTCCGGGATCCCCGGGCGCACCGGCGCCACGCCCGTGCAGAACGTCGGTGCGTACGGCGTCGAGATCGCGGAGCTGCTCGTCGACGTCGACCTCTACGACCGGCGCACCGGCACCGTCCGCGAGCACGTGCCCGCCGCCGACCTGGGGCTCGCCTACCGCACGAGCACGCTGAAGGGCCGCGACGACGCCGTGGTGCTGCGGGTGCGGTTCGCGCTGCCCGGCGACGGCGCGAGCGCCCCGATCCGCTACGCCGAGCTGGCCACGACGCTCGGCGTCGAGCAGGGGGAACGGGTGCCCGCCGCCGCGGCCCGCGAGGCCGTGCTCGCGCTGCGCCGTGGCAAGGGGATGGTGCTCGACGCCGCCGACCACGACACGTGGAGCGCGGGGTCGTTCTTCACCAACCCGATCGTCGACGCCGCCGACGCCCCGGCCGGCGCCCCGAGCTGGCCCGCGGGGGACCGGGTCAAGCTGCCCGCGGCGTGGCTGATCCAGCACTCCGGGTTCGCGCGCGGACACGCCGGCCCGGGCGGGCGCGTCGCGCTGTCGGGCAAGCACGTGCTCGCGCTCACCCACCGCGGCGGCGGCAGCGCGGCGGACCTCCTGGAGCTCGCCCGGGAGGTGCGCGACGGCGTCCGTGCCACCTTCGGGGTCGACCTCGCGCCGGAACCCGTCCTCGTCGGTTGCCGGTTGTAACCTCGGGCACGCGGGGCAACTCGAACGGACCCCGCACGTCTACACACTGCGGGGATCTCTCTCCGGTCGGGGGAACGGAAGGGTGACAATGCGACGCGTCCTGCTCGTGGTGGCCGTGGTGCTGGTGGGGGTGCTGGGGCTGACCGTCGCCGCGGTGGCCGGTGCCGGCGGTCGCGGTTCCGCCGGATCCGGGGCCGTCGGCCCCGCCCTGCTGCCCGCGGCCGCGTCGATCGTCCACGAGCCCGCCCTCGGCGCCACCGACGTCAGCCCGATCGCCCCGGCCACCGTGTCGGTCGTCGACGGCACCCTCGACGCCGTCACGCTCACCGGTCCCGACGGATCGGCCGTCGAGGGCGCGCTCGGCGCCGACGGCACGTCCTGGAGCTCGGCGGGCGACCTCGCCTACGACACGACCTACACGTGGGCAGGCTCCGCCACGGGCCCCGACGGCGCCGCCGTCCCCGTCGACGGGTCGTTCACCACGCTCGCCCCGTCCGACGTCGTGCGCGGCGTGCTCAACATCGGCGACGACCGCACGGTCGGCATCGCCGCACCGATCGAGATCCAGTTCGACGCGCACGTCGAGGACCGGGCCGCCGTCGAGCGCGCGCTGTCGGTCGAGACGTCCGTGCCCGTCGAGGGGTCGTGGGGCTGGCTGCCCGACGAGAACGGCGGCTCGCGCGTGCACTGGCGCCCCGCCGAGTACTGGCCTGCGCACACCGACGTCACCGTCACCGCCGACCTGTTCGGCGTCGCCTACGGGGGCGGCGCGTACGGCCGGGCCGACGTCACCAGCACGTTCACCATCGGGCGTGCACAGGTCGTGAAGGCCGACGTCAACAGCCACCGGATGCTCGTGATCCGCGACGGCCGGCAGGTGGCCGACTACCCGGCCAGCTACGGCCTGTCCGGCGACGCCGACCGCACCACCCGTTCCGGCGTCCACGTCGTGTCCGAGCGGTTCACCGACAAGCGGATGGTCAGCGAGCGCTACGGCTACGACCTCGTCGAGAAGTGGGCCGTGCGGATCAGCAACAACGGCGAGTTCATCCACGCCAACCCGGCGTCGGCGTCGGCGCAGGGGTCGTCGAACGTCACGCACGGCTGCGTCAACCTGTCCACGGCCGACGCACAGGCCTACTACGACACCGCGATCTACGGCGACCCCGTCGAGGTCACCGGCACCGACGTCCCGCTCGCCTCGCGCGACGGCGACATCTGGGACTGGACGCTGTCCTACGACCAGTGGCAGCAGCTCTCGGCGCTCTGAGGTTTCGCGGTGGCGCCCGCGTGGGTACCGGCTGGAATGAGCTCCCCCGAGGACAGGGCTCACACCCGCGCCGAGCCGCTCCCCGAGGAGCGGGCGGCCGAGACCGGGGGCGAGGACCGCGAGGCCGGGGCCGCGGCGATCCTGGCCGAGAGCGAGGAGCGCATGGCGGCCGCGGTGGACGGTGAGGCGCCGGGGGACGCGGCCGACGAGCACCGCACGACGCCCGAGACGGCGGGCTGAGCCGGAGCGCGCTCCGACCGTCAGTACAGCCACTGTGCCGCCAGCTCATGGCGGCACAGTGGCTGTGCTGCCATCTCAGGCGTCGCGGTGCGCGCGCATCGCGCTCGCCTGCGCGCGCGGCTTCAGCACGATCTGGTCCAGGTTGACGTGGCTCGGGCGGGTGGCGGCGAACGCGATCACGTCGGCCACGTCGTCGGGCGTGAGCGGCGTGATGCCCTGGTACACCTTGTCGGCCTTCGCCTGGTCGCCGTCGAAGCGGACGAGGGAGAAGTCGGTCTCGACCATCCCCGGCGCGATCTCGGTCAACCGCACCGGCTGTCCGAGGAGCTCCCCGCGCAGCGTGCGGTGCAGCATCGCCTGCGCGTGCTTGGCCCCCGTGTACCCCGCACCGTTGTCGTAGGCCTCCAGCGCCGCGATCGAGGTGACGGTGACGATGTGCCCGTCGCCCGAGGCGAGCAGGGCGGGCAGCAGGGCCTTCGTGACGCGCAGGGTCCCGATGACGTTGGTCTCGAACATCCAGCGCCAGGCCTCCTCGTCGGCGTCCGCGACGGGCTCGAGCCCCTTCGCGCCGCCCGCGTTGTTGACCAGCAGGCGGCACTCCGGCACGGCGGCGGCGAACGCGGCGACGGACTCGGCGTCGGTGACGTCCAGGCGCACCGCGGTGCCGTCGATCTCCTTCGCGATCTCGGCGCAGCGGTCGACGCGGCGGGCGCCGAGGACGACGTGGAACCCGGCTGCGGCGAGTGCGCGGGCGGTGGCGGCGCCGATGCCCGAGCTGGCACCGGTGACGACGGCGACGGGAGGAGTGCTCATGGGAGGAAACTAGATCAGTCGTCGAGGCCCTGCTGCGCGCCCCGGGACCCGCGCCGGGCCGCCGCGCGCTGCCAGCGGAAGATCCCCCAGCCGATCCCGCCCAGCACCGCACCGGCCAGGCAGGTCGCGAACGGCACACCGGGAGCCTGCCCGGTGAGCAGCAGGGCCAGTGCGCCGACCGCCCACAGCGCCGACCCCAGCCCGACGACGGTGGCCATGTCGGACAGGCGTCGCGGCAGGGGCGGGGGATCGACCACGGACCCAGCGTAGTGACCGCCGCGGATCTACGGTGTCGCCGTGATCGAGCGCTACTTCCGTGTCTCCGAGCGCGGCTCCACCGTCCCCCGCGAGCTGCGCGGCGGACTCGTCACCTTCGTGACGATGAGCTACATCATCGTGCTGAACCCGTTGATCCTCGGCAGCTTCGCCGCCGACGGACCCGGCGCGAAGGCCGACGTCACCGGGGCGGTGCTGGGCGTCCCGCAGGTCGCGGCCGTCACCGCGCTGGTCGCGGGCGTGATGACGGTGCTGTTCGGGCTCGTCGCCAACTACCCGTTCGCCATCGCGACCGGTCTGGGCATCAACACGCTCGTCGCGGTGACGATCGCGCCGTTGGTGACCTGGCCCGAGGCGATGGGGCTCGTCGTCGTCAACGGGCTGGTGATCGTGCTGCTCGCCGTCTCGGGCTTCCGGACGGCGGTGTTCAACGCGGTGCCGCCGGAGTTGAAGGCTGCGATCGCCGTCGGCATCGGGCTGTTCATCGCGTTCATCGGGCTGGTCGACGCGGGGTTCGTCCGCCGGATCGCCGACTCCGCGAACACGACGGTGCCGGTCGGGCTGGGCATCGGCGGGTCGATCGCGTCGTGGCCGACGGCGGTGTTCGTGGTCGGGCTGCTGATCACCTCGCTGCTGGTGGCGCGCGGGGTGCGGGCCGGGATCCTGATCGGGGTCGCGGTCACCACGGTGATCGCGATCGTGGTGGAGTCGATCGTGCGGGTCGGGCCGTCGATGGGGACGAACCCGCAGGGCTGGGCCCTGTCGGTGCCCGCGCTGCCGGACAGCGTGCTCGGCGTGCCCGACCTCTCGCTCGTCGGTGCGGTGTCGTTCGGGGCGTTCGCGCGGCTCGACGTCGTCACCGTGGTCCTGCTGGTGTTCACGCTCGTGCTCGCCAACTTCTTCGACGCCATGGGCACGATGACCGGGCTGGGCAAGCAGGCCGGGCTGGTGGGGAAGGACGGGCAGCTGCCGAACGTCGGACGCGCCCTGGTCGTCGAGGGCACGGGTGCGGTGCTCGGCGGGGCGGCGTCGAGCTCGTCGAACACGGTGTTCGTGGAGTCGGCTTCGGGCATCGCGGAGGGCGCGCGGACGGGGCTGGCGAACGTCGTCACCGGCGTGCTGTTCCTGCTCGCGATGTTCTTCACCCCGCTCTACGCGATCGTGCCGATCGAGGCGGCCGCACCGGCGCTGGTGGTGGTCGGGGCGCTGATCATGCGGCAGATCACCGAGATCGACTTCTCCGAGTTCCGGATCGCCCTGCCCGCGTTCCTGACGATCGTCGTCATGCCGTTCACGTACTCGATCGCGAACGGGATCGGCGCGGGGTTCGTCAGCTACGTGCTGCTGGCCGCGGCGACCGGGCGCGCGCGGACGGTGCACCCGCTGATGTGGGTCGTGGCGGTGTCGTTCGTCGCGTTCTTCGCGGTGGGTCCGATCCGCGCGCTCCTCGGCGGATAGTTGTTGTACGCTAAGTAAAGTGACCGCCACCGTCGATGCTCCCGCCGCGCGGTCGACGTTCGCGTCGCTGAAGGTCCCGAACTACCGGCTCTACGCCTCCGGTCAGATCGTCTCGCTGGCCGGTACGTGGATGCAGCGGGTGGCCCAGGACTGGCTGGTCCTCGACCTCTCCGGGGGGAGCGCCACCGCGCTCGGGATCGCCGCGGGGCTGCAGTTCTCCCCGACGCTCGTGCTCTCGCTGTGGGGCGGGGTGCTCGCCGACCGCGTCGACAAGCGCCGCGCGCTCGTCGTGCTGCAGGCGGGGATGGGGCTGTGCGCGCTGGTGCTCGGCACCGCCGTCGTCACGGGGGTCGTCGCGCTGTGGCACGTCTACCTGTTCTGCCTGCTGCTCGGCTGCTTCTCCGCGCTCGACGTGCCGGTGCGCCAGGCCTTCGTACCCGAGCTCGTCGGCGACGCGCAGCTCGGCAACGCCGTCGCCCTGAACTCGCTGACGTTCAACCTCGCCCGGATCGTCGGGCCGTCGGTCGCGGGCGTGCTGATCGCGGTGACCGGCACCGGTTGGGTGTTCCTGATCAACGCGGTCAGCTTCGCCGCGGTGATCACCGGGCTCGCCCTGATGAACACGGCGCGCCTGCACCGCGTGATCCCGGTGCCACGGGCTCCCGGCCAGCTCCGCGAGGGGCTGCGCTACGTGCGCGGCCGGCCCGACCTCGTCGCGGTGCTGGCGCTGGTGTTCCTCGTCGCGACGTTCGGGATCAACTTCTACCTGACCCTCGCCCTGCTGGCGCGCAACGTGTTCGGCCTCGGTGCCGACGCCTACGGGCTGCTCACGACGCTGCTCGCCGTGGGGTCGGTGGCCGGGGCGCTGCTCTCGGCGCGGCGGGTGCGGCGGCCCCGGCTGCGACTCGTCGTCGGCTCGGCGCTGGTGTTCGGCGTGCTCGTCGCACTCGCCGGGCTGATGCCCACCTACCTGCTGACGGGCGTCGTGATGGTGCCGCTCGGGTTCGCGGCCCTGACGTTCACGACCGCGGCGAACTCGGCGGTGCAGCTCTCGGTGGAGCCGGCGATGCGCGGGCGCGTCATGGGGCTCTACATCCTGCTGTTCCTCGGCGGGACACCCGTCGGGGCTCCGCTGCTGGGGATGCTCGCAGAGAGCTGGGGCGGTCGGTCGCCGCTCGTGCTGGGTGGTGTCGTCACCGTGGTGTCGGTGCTGGTCGTGACGCTGATCCTGGTACATCGGGCGGGTGGCCCGAGGGCGCTCTTGCGCCGCGAAGCAAGTGTAGGCTAACCTTATTCACGTCGCTTCGTGGTGGGAGCGGCGCGTCAGTTCGGGAACGGTTTCGGGGCCCTGGCCGGTCGGCCAGGGCCCCGATCCGTGTCAGCCTGGCGTGTCCAGGGAGTACTGGCGGACCCAGTCGACCTGCATGCTCGACTCCCGGACCTCCCCGGACCCCTGCGGGAACCAGTCGAGCTGGACGCACAGGTGCATCGGCCCCGGCGGGAACGTCGCGGTGTCGGTGGTGTGGAACCAGCGCTCGCCGTCGACGAAGGCCGAGATCGACTCGGCTGTCCACTCCACGGCCCAGGTGTGCCACTGCGTCGCATCGACCTCCACCTGCCCGGTGACCTGCCGGTCGTCGGCCCCGTGGTGGAGGAAGAAGTCGGTGGTGCGGCGGGTCGGGTCCTGCATCTCCACGAAGTCGATCTCCCCGCCGGCGGGGGAGTCGGCGTCGGGCCAGAGCAGGAGCAGCGCGTCGTAGGACGGGTCTGACGCCGGGGCCCGCACCCGCCCCTCCCATCGCCCGTAGCGCTGCCCCTGCGCCCAGCACATGCCTGCGGTGGTGCCCGCGGCGTCACCGGTGATGGTGAGGACGCCGTCCTGGACCGTGGCCGCCGAGGGGGACCGCATCCCCCGGCCCGCGTGGCCGGGGCCGTCGTAGAGCTCCCACTGGGACAGGCCGGAGGTGAAGTCGTCCTCCCGGTCCGGTGTGCCCCGGCCGAGTTCGGTGGCGGCGGAGGTGCCGGTGGCCGTGTCCGGGGCCGGTGCGCGGGGCGTGGTCGGGACGGGGTCGTCGGCCGGGTCCGTGTCGGTGGAGCCGGGGTCCGTCGCCTCGGCGTCGGAGGTGGACCGGTCGGCGGTGTCTCCGTCGGTGCCCCGATCGGCGCTGTCGGGATCGGCGCTGTCGGGATCGGCGCTGTCGGGATCGGCGCTGTCGGGATCGGCGGTGTCGGGATCGGCGGGCGGGTCGGCCGTGCTCGTGTCATCGGAGTCGGGATCGGCGGAGCGGGGGGTCGGGCGCGGAGTCGTCGCCGGAAGGGCGGTGTCGGTCCCTGCGCCGGGGCCCTCCTCGTCGACCGCGACGGCGTCGCCCCCGTCGTCGTTCCCGGGGTCGCTCCCGGGGTCCGAGCCGTCGGCCGGGCCCCGGGTGTCGAGGTCGGTCCCGCCGCCCTCCTGCACCGGCGACGGGGTGACGGTGACGATCGCGGGGTCGTTGCGCGGGCTCGGTTCCTCGTCGCCACCTCCGGGGGCGATCAGGATGAGCACCACCGCGATGCCGGCGGAGAGGTACCGCCGGATCAGGTCCTCGATCTCGTCCAGGTCCACGGGTGCTCCTGTCAGTCCTCCCCGGCCGGGAGGTCGGGGTTCTCGGGGGTCTCGGCGGCCACCAGCCAGCCGCCGTCGGGCTGCCGGGCGACGACGACGCTGCTGGTGGACACGGCGCTGTCGCCGCCGGGCGCGGTGCGGGTCTCGACCGCGGCGAGGTAGCCGCGGCGGCGGTCGGCTCGGTCGGCGGCGACGAGGTCGAGGCGGCGGACCGACGCCGTGCGCTCGGTACCGGGCGGGGGCGGATCGACCACGAGCACCCCGACGGTGGCGGCGGCCGTGCCCGGCACCGCGTACGGCGCCGCCCTCAGATGGGTGCGACCACCGTCGTCGGGACGGGCCCCGTACGCGGCCTGCAGGTACGCCCGCACGACCGCCTCCGGGTCGGTGAGCGTCACGCCCGGGTCGGGCGGTGGCGCCTCGGGGCCGCGGATCACGGGGGCCGCGTCGAGCGCGGCGCGGTCCTCGCGGTCGACGACCGGGCCGGGTGTCGGATCACCACCGCTGGGCGCCACCGAGCCGCCACCGGTGAGCAGCAGGGCCCCGAGCGTCACCAGCACGGCGGCCACCGCGGCGAGCAGCGGGAGACGGAACCTCGACATGGTGCTCACTCCCGGAAGCTGACGTGGACGTGGTCGTAGTGGCCGCCGGTCGCGTCGCGGGCGTCGTAGACCCCGCCGCCGGTGTAGCGCCGGCCCCATCCGTCCTGGTCGGCGACGCCCGGGTCCCAGTAGCGGCCCTGCCAGATCAGGTACTCCACGGCCAGCGGGTCCGCGTGCGTCCGGAACCAGTCGGCGACGCGCCAGCCCGCGTCGAGCTCCGTGCCCTCGGCGAAAGCGCCCGGTGTGCCGGGGAACAGGTCGCACGCCTTGCCTCGAGGGTGATCGCTGCGCGGGTTCCAGGCATGCTCGTCCCAGCAGCCCGCGCTCCGGATCACCGGGCCGTCGGACCATCCGCCGAACGCCGCCGACGCCGCCTCCAGGCCGTGCAGCGCGGCGCCGGTGAGGCAGCCGTCGCCCGTGGGGTCGGTCATCTCGCAGCCCGTCCCGCCGCCGGTCCACGGAGCGGGGGCGGCGAGACCGACGGCCGGAGCCTCCGGGTCGGGCCCGGCCGCTCCGCCGGAGAACCGGTCGACCTCGGCATGGACGGCGTCGAGGTAGCGGCGGACGACGTCGGCGCAGCGCTCGCCGCAGCCGGCCTCGCCCGCCACCGGGACGCCCGTGGCACTGCCCGCGACCCGCCCGCACCCGGCCAGGTGGCACACCAGCATCGCGTCGAGGGGGTCGGCGGACTTGCCGGTGTCCTCCAGGTGTCGCGCCACCGCGCGCAGGTTCGTGCAGATCCACGGCACGGCCACGCGCAGGTGGCCTTCGACGTCGGTGACGTCGTCGTCGGGTGTCGGTGGGTCGGCGGACCAGGCCGTGCCGCCCGCGGCGAGCCAGTTGTCCCGGTCGAACTGGTAGAGCCCGGCGGGCCCACCCGCGGCGTCGTCGACGAGGGAGGCGTCCCAGCCCGACTCCACCTGCACCTGCGCCACCACCCACACCGGGGGCAGCTCGGGACAGCCGGTGGCCGTGAGGTCGCCGATCAGCGGCAGCCACTCGCGGGCCGCCTCCGGTACGGCGGCGGCGTCGACGCCCGGCACCGGGTCGGCCTGCTCCTGCGCCGGTGCGGCACCCAGCAGCAGGAACCCGACCAGCAGGGCGAGGGCGGCCGAGAGGAGGCGGACCACGGGCGGGGACGGGGGCATCGGTCAGCCGGTCCGCATCGACTCGAGCGCGTCGTCGTCGAGATCCCGGGAGGGTCCCTCCGCCCGCAGCCGCAGCGGTCGCCCCGACACCGGCACCGGCGGGGTGCCGGTCCATCGGTGCACCGGGACCGGGGGTGCTGTGGGTGCCCGGAGCAGCACCGGCTCCCGCTGCACCGCCTGCAGCCCCCGCCACAGCGGTCGCTCGACGGCCCGCGCCGGGACGGGGACGGCCGGAGCAGCGGGCAGGCGGGTGGCTCGCCCGGCAACCGGAGGCGGGGCGGCCGGAGGTGCGACGGGGAGCGCGACCGGCGTCGGCCGCGGCCCGTCCATCACGACGGGCCGGGAGGGGTGGCCGAGCGCCCCGGACGCGACGACGGCCGACGCGATCTCCAGGAGCGCGTCGATGTAGGGCACCAGCCGGGCCGGGCGGTGGGGCGGGGCGACGGCCAGCAGCCCGGCGACCTCCGGGGCGTCGAGCCCGTGCCAGGCCGCGATGTCGGGAACCGCGACGACCGCGCCGAACCGGTCGAGCCGGGGCGGCCGGTCGGCGACCACCGCCAGCACCGGGGCCCCGACGGCGGCGGCGAGTGCGAACGAGTCGACCCGGCAGACCAGTACATCGACCGGGTCCCCACCGATCACCCCGCCGTCGACGCCGTGCAGCGCCGCGGCGAGCGTGCTCGTGCCCACCCCCGGCGCGACTCCCACGACCACCGGCGGCCTCACCACGCGCTCCCGGGGGCGGCGAGCGGGTCGTCGTCGGCGAGGGAGTGGTCGTCGGAGGTGCGGGGGGCGGGCGCGGCGGGTTCCTCGCCCAGCGTCTCCTCCCAGGCGTCGACGACCAGCCGCTCCCCCTCGACGGCCACCGGCACGTTGATCCGGATCCAGTACGACGCGAGGCTGCGCCAGCCGCGCCCGGTCGGGGCGGGCGCGACGGCCGGGATGCCGGCGACCCCGGGGTCGGGGGTCGGGTCCGGACCGTGCTCGCCGACGGCGCGGTACGGCGTGACCCGAACCCGCACGTCGACGAGCACCCGGCCCTCGCCGTCGGCCCGCACGAACCCGGGCAGCGCGAACTCCGCGCGCTGGCGCCCCGACCCGGACCAGCCGAGCCGGGCCGGGTCGCGCCCGGGGGAGGGCAGGTAGTCGCGCAGCACGAGGCCGCGACGGCCCGGGTCGTCCTCGTCCCAGGACAGGTAGTCGACGGCGAACGCCCCGGCGAGCGCCGCCGCCTCGGCCGGGTCGGGCCGGGCCGCGGCGACCGCGGGGATCGGCGGGAAGCCGAACGGGTCGGTCGGCGGGTCGTCGCGGGGGCTGCGGCCGGACGCTTCGGCCCGGGGCCGGACCGTGGACGGAGGCCCCACGGACGGCCACGCGGACGGCGGCGGCGGTGCGGTCACCGGCGGCCCGCCGGCGGACGGCCACGCACCGGGCGGCGGACCGTACGGCGCCGCGGGGTGGGGCGGTGCCGGGTACGGCGGCGGCTCGGGGGAGCGCCCGAAGATCCGGAAGCGGGACACGGCCCTCACCGCGGCGGGCCGGGACGGCGGGTGGGGCGCGTGGGCATGGTTCCCCCGGGGAACGGGCGTGCGGCACCCGCGTCGCCCGACGGGGGCGGCCACGGGGTCGGACGGGACTCCGGCGGCCGTGCGGGGCCGCGCTCAGGACGGACGGGACACTAGGAACCCGCCGTCGCGCCCGTGGGCGTTCCGGGAAAGTGTGTGCGGGAGCGAACGGGTCAGGCGGGGACCGGCCAGTCGTGCACCGGTTCGTTGGCCGCCGAGGACTCCAGGTAGCGCGCGAGCATCCCGCGCAGCGCGGCCGGGCGGTCGGCGCCGCGGGCCTCCAGGGCGGCGACCGTGTCGAGCTGCCAGGACGCCCCGGTCCGCCGCTCCACGCAGCGCCGCTCGATCACGCCCAGGTACCGCTCTGCCACCTCGGTCGTGACGCCCCACCGGGCCAGCCCGGACGCCGCCTGCGGCAGCAGCTTGCGCAGCACCAGCTCGTCGGGCCGGATCCAGCCGTTGCCCGGCCAGTACAGGGGCCCGTCGAGCCCGTGCCGCGCCGCCGTCGTGAAGTTCTCCTCGGCCGCCTCGAACGACATCGAGCTCCACAGCGGCCGCTCGGCCTCCACGAGCTCGCGCAGCAGACCGTAGAAGAACAGCGCGTTGGCCACCATGTCGACGACCGTGGGGCCGGCCGGCAGCACCCGGTTCTCCACCCGCAGGTGCGGCACGCCGTCGGCGATGTCGTAGACGGGGCGGTTCCAGCGCCAGATCGTGCCGTTGTGCAGCCGCAGTTCGTCGAGCCCCGGGGCGATCCCCGCCTCCAGCTCCGCGAACGGGTCGTTGTCCTCCGCCACGGGCATCAGCGCGGGGAAGTAGCGCGTGTTCTCGGCGAACAGGTCGAGCACGGAGGTGATCCACCGCTCCCCGAACCAGACCCGCGGCCGCACGCCCTGGTTGCGCAGCTCGGGCGTGCGCACGTCGCAGGACTGCTCGAACAGCGGGATCCGCGTCTCCGCCCACAGCCGTGAGCCGAGCAGGAACGGCGAGTTGGCGCCGACGGCGAGCTGGACGCCCGCGAGGCACTGCGCCGCGTTCCAGTACGCCGCGAACGAGTCGGGCGGGACCTGCAGGTGCAGCTGCATCGAGGTGCAGGCGGCCTCGGGGGCGATCGAGTCGAAGTCGGCGACGAGGTGCTCGGGCGCGACGTCGTGGCGCCCGGACGGGTCGTCGCCGGCGATGTCGAGGCGGATCGGCTCGCCGCGCGCGGACAGCATCTGCTCGTTGAGCATCGTGTAGCGGCTGTCGGGCGAGAGCAGGTCGGCGACGAGGTGCCGGTTCTCCAGCGTGGGCAGGATGCCGATGACGGCGAGCTGCGCCCCGTGCTCGAGCGCGCTGGAGCGGGCGGTGGCGAGCTCGTCGAGCAGCTGGTGCTCCAGGCGCCGCCAGTGGTCGCCGGGCAGGGGCCGCGGGGGCAGGTTGAGCTCGAGGTTCCACTGTCCGAGCTCCGACTGGAACTCGCTCGCACCCATCGTCTCGAGTACGGCGGCACCCGAGGCGGACGGGGCGAGATCGTGATCGACGAGGTTGAGCTCGACCTCGAGGCCGGTCATCGGCTCGTCACGGGCGAAGGTGTGTTCCTTCAGCAGCACGGCCAGTGCGTCGAGGCAGCGCTGCACCTTGGCGCGGTAGTTCTGGCGGTCTCGCCGACTGAACGTGGTCCGGTCGACGTCCTGGCCCATACGTGACACTGCCTCCTCGCCCCCCGGGCCGAGCCCGGTCCGGCGGTGGCCGAACGGGCGAGTGGTCCACCGTGACACACGGCTACGAATGCCGCTACGGCCGACCGGATGAGGCGTGATCGACGTTGACAGACGACCTGGGACCATCCGCCCGTGGCCACCCTCACCCCCGTCGTCGACCCGGCCGACCCCCGGCTGGACGACTACCGCGACCTGACGACCGCCGACCGCCGCCCGGACCGGCCCGGCGGGCGCGGTCTCGTCATCGCCGAGGGGGTGGTCGTGGTGCGCCGGTTGCTGGCCTCGCCGTACCCCGTCCGGTCGCTGCTCGGGGTCCCGCGGCGCCTCGAGGAGCTCGCCGACGACCTCGCGGCGCACGACGTCCCCGCCTACGCGGCCGATGCCGACACCATGGCGACGGCGGTCGGCTTCCACCTCAACCGCGGTGTCCTCGCCGTCGCCGACCGCGCCGCCCCGGTCGACGTGTCGGCGCTGGCCCGCACCGCCCGCTCGCTCGCCGTGCTGGAGGGCGTGAACGACCACGAGAACCTCGGCTCACTGTTCCGCAACGCCGCCGCGCTGGGCGTCGACGGGGTGCTGCTCGGCCCGCGCTGTGCCGACCCCCTCTACCGGCGTAGCGTCCGCGTCTCGATGGGCCACGTGCTGCGCGTGCCGTTCGCCGAGCTGACGGGCCCGTGGCCGGACTCGTTGGGGCTGCTGCGCGAGGCGGGCCTGCGGGTGGCGGCGCTGACCCCCGCGCCGGACGCCGTCGCGCTCGCCGCGGCCGGGCTCGCAGGCAGGCGGGTGGCGGTGCTGCTCGGCGCCGAGGGTCCGGGGCTCACCGACGACGCACTGGCCGCGGCCGACCTGCGCGTGCGGATCCCGATGGCATCGGGCGTCGATTCACTCAATGTGGCAACGGCCGGCGCGGTCGCGTTCCACGCGATCGGCGCGGTCGTATCCTGATCGGGTGTTGCGGGCCGCGGGGGGCCGGGTGGAACTCGGGGACCGCCGGCCGGAGGACCCGCCCCTACCCGACGAGCTGAACGCCGCCCTGCGCGAGTGGGCGGCGTTCGCCGTGGCCGCGGGGCGTTCCGGGATGCCCGACGAGCGCGAGCTCGTGCGCCGCAGGGGCCGCCAGCTCGCCTCCCGCGTCGCCGGGGTGCGTGGGCGCCCCGTGGAGTACGTCGACCCGATGAGCGGCGTCGTGGAGTCCGTTCGGGCCCTCCCGTCGCCCGTGCCGCGCGCGGACGGTCGCCGGCGCTCGCTCGCCGTCGAACCCCCGGGTCCGACGCCCTGGGGCACCGGCCTGCCGATCGCGGCGTTCTTCGCGGTGCTCGTCACGATCGGGGACGTGCAGCTCAGCAGTGCGTTCGCCGAGGCGTTCGGGTTGCTGTGGGTGCCGGCGAACCTGCTCGTCGGGCTGGGGTTGGCGCCGTCGCTCTACCTGCTGAGCACCGTGCCGTTCTGGCGCTGGCCCGCGATCGGCGCCGCCGTCGGGCTGGTGGCGGCGTGGGTCGTCCTGCTGGTGTCCCTGCTGGGTTGACGGCCGTCAGCGCTGGCCGCGGACCCCGAGGAGCACCTCGTCCCAGGAGGGCATGACGGGCTTGCCCTTCTTCGTGCGGCGTGCGGCCGTCGGGGCGGGCTCGGGAGCGGGGGTCTCGGCTGGCGGCTCCGCCTGGCGCTGGGCGGGTGGGGCGTGCTCGGCCGCAGGCGCGGCGGGCTCGGCGTCCTTGTCCGGCGCGGCGGCGGGCCCGGTGGCGACCGGGGCCGCCTCGGTGGCAGCGGGGGTGGCAGCGGGGGTGGCAGCGGGGGTGGCCGGCTCGTCGGCGACCGGGACCGCGTTGGTGGGCTCCGGGGCGGTGGGCTCCGGGGTGGTGGGCTCCGGGGCGCGGCGCGCGGCGGGGGCCGGCTCCGCGGGTGCGGCCTGCGTCGGGACGTGGCGGTCGGTGCCGTCGCTCTCGACGGCCGGGCGGCCGGTGGCCGGTCGGTCGGTGGCCGGGCGCTCGATGACCGGGCGATCGGTGGCCGGGCCCCGGTCCAGGGACTCGCGCTCGACGGTGGCGGCGCGGTCGGTGACCGTCCGGTCGACGACCGGACGGTCACCGGTGGGACGGTCACCGGTGGGACGGTCGGGGACGGTGCGGTCGCCGGTCGTGCGGTCGGGGGCGGGCCGGTCGGTGGGGGTCCGGTCCAGCGGCGCCCGACGCTCCGCACCCCGGTACTCGGGCGCGCGATACTCCGGTGAGCGCTCGCGGACGACGTCGGAACCGGTGGCACGCAGCTCGGCGGCCGGCTGCGGGGTCGGGGGCAGCTCCTCGGGACGGGCGATGTCGATGACCGGGCCGACGGGGCGCAGCGGCCGGGCGGGCAGGCCCTCGACCAGGTCGGAGGCGTGCTCGTCGACGGCGGTGACGGTGCCGCCGTGGGCACCGGGCTGGAACGTCCAGTGCGCGCGGTTGTCCGAGCGCCCGGCCCGCCAGGACAGGGCGACGATCCACTTGCCGTCCTCGCCCTTCCAGGAGTCCCACTCGGCCTCGGTGTACTCCTGGCCGCGCAGGCCGAACGTGTGGGCGACGACGTCGCCGAGGGTGCGGACGTCGGGGCCGTCGGTGCGCACGGGGTGCGCGCGCTGGGCCACCTCGGCGGTGCGGGACCGCTCCAGCAGGACCGGGTAGGCGAACCGCTCGATCTTCTGGATGGGCACGCCGGCCGCCGACGCGACCTGCTCCACGGACGCTCCGGCGCGGATACGGGCCTGGATCTCTCGTGGGCGCAACTGGCTCTCCAACTCGATCGCGATCTGCCCGAGCCTGGTCAGGTCCCCCCGGGCGGCGGCGCGCAACTGCTCGTCGGCAGGCACGGTGAAACGCTCGCGACGGCCGGAGTCCTCGAGGACGACATCGCCGCCCTCGGTGATCCCGACGACCCGCAGCGCGCGCATCCGCGGCCTCCTACCGTTCTGTGGCTCTCCCCGTCCGGGTGACGGTAGATGCCGAATCGCAACCAGCGACGGAGGCGCGCCGACGCGGTTCCACCCCGCCTGACGTCGTACGGAGCGGGCTGCGCACCCCTGCACACGCAGCGTCCCACGTACGCAACGCGAGGTAAAGCTGAGGCAGAAGTTACGAATGTGACTACCCGCAGCAACGAGTCACGGGAAGCTCTCCGCCCCGGAATGCAGCATGGCCACCTTCACGCAACGAGATGGCGTGAAGGTGGCCATGCTGCAACGGGCGGGTGTCGAGCGTGACCGCCGGATCAGCGCAGGTTCGGCACGATCCAGTCGATGCACGCCGTCAGTGCCTCGACGTCGGACGGGTCGACGGCCGGGAACATGCCGATGCGCAGCTGGTTGCGGCCCAGCTTGCGGTACGGCTCGGTGTCGACGACGCCGTTGGCCCGCAGCACCTTCGCGATCGCGGCGGCGTCGACCTGCTCGTCGAAGTCGATCGTGCCGACGACCTGCGAGCGGTGCGCCGGGTCCGTGACGAACGGTGTGGCGAACTCGGACTTCTCGGCCCAGGAGTACAGCCGCCCCGACGAGTCGGCGGTGCGGGCCACGCAGGCGTCGAGGCCGCCGAGTCCGCTCATCCAGTCGACCTGTTCGGCCATCAGGACGAGCGTGGCCAGCGCGGGGGTGTTGTACGTCTGGTCCTTGAGCGAGTTGTCGACCGCGGTCGCCAGCGACAGGAACGGCGGGATCCACCGGTCCGACGCCGCCACCTCGGCGACGCGCTCCAGCGCGGCCGGGCTCATCAGCGCGAACCAGAGGCCACCGTCGGAGGCGAAGCCCTTCTGCGGGGCGAAGTAGTACGTGTCGGCCTGGGCGATGTCGACCGGCAGGCCGCCCGCACCGGAGGTGGCGTCGATGACGACGAGCTGGTTGGCCAGGGCCTCAGCGGGGCGCACCACGGGCACCGAGACGCCCGTGGAGGTCTCGTTGTGGGCCCACGCGAGCACGTCGCAGCTCGGGTCGGCCTGCGGCTCGGGCGCGCTGCCCGGCTCGGCCTTCACGACCACCGGGTCGGCGAGGAAGGGGGCGCCGCGGGTGGACTCGGCGAACTTCGCGGAGAACTCGCCATAGGTCAGGTGCAGCGACCGCTCGCGGACGAGCCCGAACGCGGCGGCGTCCCAGAACGCGGTGGACCCACCGTTGCCGAGGACGACCTCGTAGCCGGCGGGCAGCGAGAACAGGTCGGCCAGCCCGGATCGCACGCGCCCGACCAGTGCCTTGACCGGCTTCTGGCGGTGCGAGGTGCCCATCAGGTCACCGGCAGCGGCGAGAGCGGCGAGCTGCTCGGGCCGGACCTTGGACGGGCCGCAGCCGAACCGTCCGTCGGCGGGGAGGAGATCGGCGGGGATCTGCAGGTCGGTCGAGGTCGAAGCAGTCACCCGGTCAGTCTGTCAGCCGGGTCCGGCGAGCAGCCGGGCGGCGGGCGGTGCACCGCGTCACCCCTTCCCTCCGGCCGACGACTGCGTCATGCTGGGTTCCGTGAGTGAACTCAGCATGCCGGTCCGGCGCGTCCACCCCGCCTGGTGGGTCGCCGCGGTGACGTTCCTGGCGCTCGTCGGGGCCGCCGGGTTCCGGGCCGTCCCCGGCGTGCTGATGGAGCCGCTGCAGGGCGAGTTCGGCTGGTCGGTCACCACGATCTCGGCCGCCGTCGCCGTCAACATGGCCCTCTACGGCCTCACGGCGCCCTTCGCCGCGGCGCTGATGGAGCGCTTCGGCATCCGCCCGGTGATCACCGCCGCGCTCGTCGTGGTGGCGGCGGGCAGCGGGCTCACCGTGAACATGGCGGCGAGCTGGCAGCTCGTCCTGTGCTGGGGCGTGCTGGTCGGGCTGGGCACGGGCTCGATGGCCCTCGCGCTCGTCGCCACCGTCACCGGGCGCTGGTTCGTCGCCCGGCGGGGCCTCGTCTCCGGGATCCTGACGGCCGGCGGTGCGGCCGGGCAGCTCGTGTTCCTGCCGGTGATCGCGCTGGTCGCGGAGTCGTCCGGCTGGCGCGTCGCGGCGCTCGGCGTGTCGGCGGCGGCCCTGGCCGTCGTGCCGCTGGTGCTGCTGTTCCTCCGCGAGCGCCCGCGGGACCTGGGCGTCACGCCCTACGGCGGCACCGCGGCCGACGACAAGGACCCGATCCGCACCGGGGCGGGCCGGATCGCGGTGCTGGCCCTGCTCGACGCCGCCCGCACCAAGCCGTTCTGGTACCTCGCGCTCGGCATGATGATCTGCGGCGCCACGACGATGGGCCTGATCCAGCCGCACTTCATCCCCGCCGCGCACGACCACGGGATGCCGCAGACGGTCGCGGCCGGGCTGCTCGCGCTCGTCGGGCTGTTCGACATCGCGGGCACGATCGCGTCGGGCTGGCTCACCGACCGCTACGACCCACGGGTCCTGCTGCTCGTCTACTACGTGCTGCGCGGGATCTCGCTCGCCGCGCTGCCCGCCCTGTTCGGGCCCGACATCCAGCTGAACATGCTGGCGTTCATCATCTTCTACGGCCTGGACTGGGTGGCCACGATCCCGCCGACCCTTGCGCTGTGCCGGGAGATCTTCGGGGCCAGGGCCCCGGTCGTGTTCGGGTGGGTGTTCGCCTCGCACCAGGTGGGCGCCGCGCTCATGGCGCTGGCCGCGGGCATCGTGCGCGACCAGGTGGGGGCCTACGACCTGGCCTGGCAGGTGGGCGGGGCGCTGTGCCTCGTCGCCGGGCTGGCCTCGCTGAGGGTGCGTCGGGAGCCGGTCGCCGCGTGAGCCGTGTGCGGGAACCGTGGCCGGAGCCACGGTTCCCGCACACAGGCCTCAGATCTCGTTCCAGCCCTCGACGGCCTCGGGCTTGCGCGGGCCCGGGCCGATGTACTGGGCCGACGGGCGCACGAGCTTGTTCTCGCGCTTCTGCTCCAGGATGTGCGCCGACCAGCCCGCCGTGCGTGCGCTGGTGAACATCGCGGGCATCATGTGCGGCGGCACCTCGGCGAAGTCGAGGATCACCGCCGCCCAGAACTCGACGTTGGTCTCGATGGGGTGGTCCGGGCGCCGCTCGCGCAGCTCGGTCAGCGCCGCCTGCTCCAGTGCCACGGCCACCTCGTAGCGGGGTGCGTTCAGCTCCTGGCACGTGCGGCGCAGCACGCGGGCCCGGGGGTCCTCGGCCCGGTAGACCCGGTGCCCGAAGCCCATGAGCTTCTCCTTGCGGTCGAGGATGCCCTTGACCAGCGCGGACGGATCGCCGGTGCGCTCGGTCTCCTCCAGCATCGGCAGCACACGCGCGGGCGCACCACCGTGCAGGGGGCCGGACATCGCGCCGATCGCGCCCGACATCGCGGCGGCCACGTCGGCGCCCGTCGAGGCGATGACGCGCGCGGTGAACGTCGAGGCGTTCATGCCGTGCTCGCACGCCGAGACCCAGTAGGCGTCGATGGCCCTGGTGTGCGCCGGGTCGGGATCGCCGCGCCAGCGCGTCATGAAGCGCTCGGTGATCGTGTTGCACTCGTCGATGCGGGCCTGCGGCACCGCGGGGACGCCGATCCCGCGCGCGGACTGCGCCACGTAGGACAGGGCCATCACCGAGGCGCGCGCGAGCTGGTCGCGGGCCTCCTGCTCGTCGGTGTCGAGCAGGGGGCGGTAGCCCCAGTACGGCGCGAGCATGGCCAGCGCGGCCTGCACGTCGACCCGGACGTCACCGGTGTGGACCGGGATGGGGAACGGGTCGGCCGGCGGCAGGCCGGGGCCGAACCGGCCGTCGACCAGCAGGGCCCAGACGTTGCCGAACGAGACCTTTCCGACGAGGTCCTCGATGTCGACGCCCCGGTACCGCAGGGCCCCGCCGTCCTTGTCGGGTTCGGCGATCTGGGTGCGGAAGGCGACGTGGCCCTCCAGGCCGGACTTGAAACCGGGCGGAGGCGGAGGTACCGCCTCCGCCTGTGCTGCGGATGCCGGCGCGGTCGGCGCCGTCGGCGCAGTGGACACGCGTCCTCCTCGAATGGTCCCCGACTTCGGACACCCCGGTCGACACCGGTGGCGTCGTCGGCCGGAGCACGCACAGATCCGGATCGGGTGCGCCGGACGTGCGCGAACCGCATCCGCACGGCGCAGATGGGCGCAGGCGGGCGGGCACGGTTGGCGTCACCCTGCCCGCGCGAGGGGGCAGAGGCAACACGGCAGCCGGGTGGGATCGGTCACCGGGATTGTCCGGGCCGCTGCGGCCACCTACCGTCGCGTCGGGGTGACGGGAAGGCGATCGATGACGGATCAGCTGGCGGGCATGCGCGTGGACTACCGGTCCGAGGGGCTCGAGGTCGAGCAGCTCGAGCCGACCTGGCACGGGCAGTTGGCGGCGTGGCTGGCCGCGGCGGAGGCCGACGGGGTCGTCGAGGCCAACGCGATGGTCCTGGCCACGGCGGGGGAGGACGGCCGTCCGGCGTCGCGCACGGTGCTCTGCAAGGGCCTCGACGCCCGCGGTGTCGTCTTCTACACCAACTACACCTCGGCCAAGAGCCACGACCTGCGGGCGACGCGCTTCGCGAGCGCCACCTTCCCGTGGTACCTCCAGCACCGGCAGGTGCACGTGCGCGGGACCGTCGAGGCGGTCGCGGCGGCGGAGACGCAGGCCTACTGGGCGACGCGCCCGCGCGGGTCGCAGCTCGGCGCCTGGGCGTCGGCGCAGTCGGTGCGCGTGCGCAACCGCCGCGTCCTCGACGACGCGCTCGCCGGAGTCACCCAGCGCTTCGGCGAGGACCCGGTCCCGGTCCCGCCGCACTGGGGCGGCTGGCGGATCGTGCCCGAGCAGGTCGAGTTCTGGCAGGGCCGCACCAACCGCATGCACGACCGGCTCCGGTTCGAGGCCGACCGCGACCGCACCTGGACGGTCCGCCGCCTGGCCCCCTGATCGGACGTCGGGGACGGGCCGGGCGGAACCGGACGGGGACGGCGGATCCCGATCCGCACGCGTGGTAAGCCTGACGATGTGCCGGACCAGCCCACCCATCCCCAGCGCGGCGGGCCGGAGCAGTCGACCACGCCCGTCGCCTCCGACGCCCCCACGCGCAGGCTCGCCCGCCTGCGCGGCGTACTCGCCGACACCCGGCCGCTCGCGACGCCGTCCTACCGCCGCCTGTGGCTCGCCGGGGTCGTCACCGTCATCGGGGCGCAGCTCTCGGTCGTCGCGGTGCCGACGCAGATCTACCAGCTCACCGGGTCCTCGGCCTGGGTCGGGCTGACCGGCCTGTTCGGCCTGGTCCCGCTCGTGGTGTTCGGGCTGTGGGGCGGTGCGATCGCCGACGCGGTCGACCGGCGCACCCTGCTGCTGATCACGGGATCCGGGATCGCGGCGAGCTCGCTGCTGCTGTGGGTCACCTCGGCCACCGGCGTCGGCGGGGTGTGGCTGATCCTGGTGCTGTTCGCGCTGCAGTCGGGGCTGCTGGCCGTCAACCAGCCCACCCGCAGCGCGGTGATCCCGCGCCTGCTCCCCGCCGACCAGCTGCCCGCGGCGAACGCGCTGAACATGACGGTCGCCCAGATCGGGGCGATCGCCGGCCCGCTGCTCGCCGGGGTGCTCATCCCGGTGATCGGCCTCCCGATGCTCTACCTGCTCGACGCGATCGCCCTGCTCGCCACGCTGTGGGCGACGTGGCGCCTGCCCGCGGTGCCGCCGGAGCCGCGCCCCGCCGGTGCGCCGAAGCGCCGGGCCGGGCTGCGCGAGGTCACCGACGGCTTCCGCTACGCCGCCGCCTACCCCGTGCTGCTGGTGTCCTTCCTGATCGACATCGTCGCGATGGCGTTCGGGATGCCGCGGATCCTGTTCCCCGAGATGTCGCAGAGGATCTTCGGCGACCCGCCGGGTGGGGGCCCCGCGCTCGGGCTGCTGTTCGCGGCCATCCCGATCGGCATGGTCGTGGCCGGCCTGTTCTCCGGCTGGTTGCAGCGCGTGCAGCGTCAGGGAGTGGCGGTGACCGTCTCGATCTGCATCTGGGGTGTGTCGATCGCGCTGTTCGGGCTCACCAGCTCGCTGTGGCTGGCCGTCGTGTTCCTCGCCGTCGGTGGGGCGGCCGACCTCGTCAGCTCGGTGTACCGGTCGTCGATGCTGCAGACCGTCGCGACCGACGAGATGCGCGGGCGGATGCAGGGTGTGTTCATCGTGGTGGTCGCGGGCGGGCCGCGGATCGCGGACATGTGGCACGGATCGGCCGCCGCGATCACGGGCCCTGGGCCCGCGGTCGTGGCCGGAGGGGTCGCCGTCGTGGTCGGGGCGTTGGTGGTCGTGCGCCGCTACCCGGACTTCTGGCGCTACCGGGGTCCCGCTTCCGGATGACGTTCCGCCCGAGGCGTTCGGCATCAGCTTCCTGACGTTCGTGGTCACCTTCACGGTGATGGCGTCCGGGTGAGGTCGGCGGCGACGGCGGCCACGGCGTGTTCGGCCGGGTCCACGAGGGCAGGCGGACGCCATGGGTCGCGATCGTGTTCACCAGCGTCATCGCGGTGATCC